>NZ_JAAZTY010000053.1 GCF_018854775.1 Acidithiobacillus ferriphilus
TCGGTTCCGGTCTGGGTATTCGCAATCCTTACAATCTGCGCATCATTCTGGAGCAGGCGACCGTACCGATTCTGGTGGACGCGGGGGTGGGTACCGCCTCTGATGTGGCGGTGGCCCTGGAGCTGGGTTGTGATGGCGTTCTTTTGAATACAGCCATTGCCGCGGCTAAGGACCCCGTTCTCATGGCGGAAGCCATGCGCCTGGGCGTGGAAGCGGGGCGGAAAGCCTTCCGCGCCGGGCGCATGACGCGCAAACTTTACGCCAGTGCCAGCAGTCCGGTGGATGGTCTGTTCTTTGAGTAGCAACGATGCCTTGGAATACGCGCGCACAGCACCTCTTGACGAGGAATTTATCGAGACAGTGGAGCGCTTGGTCATGGGTGCAGTGCCCGGCGGTGTGCTGCCCGACTATGCGGGAGATTGGGACGAAGCGGAGCGCCTGATTGCTCGGCTTGGCGATCAGGGCGTGGGAGTGCGTCTGGAGTTCGTGGTGGATGAGAACGGCCAGCGCTGGCACGTCTATATGGACTGGCAAGAGCCGGTCAGCCACGAATGGCAGTTGACCGAGGCAGAAGAGACGACGGCGGCGCAGGCGGTGACGCGGGCGGCGCTGATCTGGTACTGCCAACAGGAGATCGCGGCGGCCAGCGCCCAGCCGCCAGACGGCTGGGCCTATTTTGAGGTGGTGGAACGTCTGAGTATGGCCCGCGATATGCTGGCACGCTCTCTGGACGATCACCCGGTGCTGGCCGGGGAGACGGAGATGATGAGCCGTTATCAGGAGCTCCTGGAAAAATTCAACGCACTCTACGAGTTGGCCAACCAGGCGCTGGATCAACGTCTCGGCGCGCCGGCGCGCAGCACCATGCACTAGGCCTGCCGCTCCATGCATATTCACGTTCTCGGTATCTGCGGGACCTTTATGGGGGGCATCGCGCTGCTGGCGCGGGCGGCTGGGCACCAGGTAACGGGTTCGGATATCCGTACCTATCCGCCCATGAACAACCTGCTGGCACGGGAAGGGATTACAGTCCATGAGGGTTATGATCCCGCCCAGCTGAGTCCTGCCCCCGACCTGGTACTCATCGGCAACGCTCTGTCGCGGGGCAATCCCTGCGTGGAGGCCGTGCTGGACCGACAGATTCCCTATGACTCCGCTCCGGCCTGGTTGTCGCGGGAGATTCTGCAAAACCGCTGGGTACTGGCAGTGGCAGGCACCCACGGCAAGACCACGACGACCTCCATCCTGACCTGGATATTGCAGGAGGCGGGGCTCAATCCGAGTTTCCTCATCGGTGGTGAAGCGCGTAATTTTGGGGTGTCGGCGCGGCTGACGAACAGTTCTTTTTTTGTGATCGAGGCGGATGAGTATGATACGGCCTTTTTCGATAAGCGCTCTAAATTCGTGCATTATCGCCCGCGATCGCTGATTCTCAATAATCTGGAATACGATCATGCCGATATATTCCCGGATCTGGAGGCGATCATCACCCAGTTCCACCATCTGCTGCGCACCGTGCCGGGTACGGGCGCGATCATCATGAACGATGCGGCGCCGGCACTGAAACAGGTGCTGGAGCGCGGTTGTTGGACGCCCCTGCAACGCTTTGCCGGAGAAGGCGAGTGGCAGGTACGGCTCGATACCGCGGATGGCGGTCGTTTTACCGTGCTGGAGCAGGGCGTGGAGCGCGGACGGGTCAGTTGGGGGATGGTCGGGACCTTCAATGCCGAGAATGCGTTGGCGGCCTTGCTGGCCGCCCGTCATGCCGGGGTGCCGCTGGCGGTTGGTTGCGCAGCCTTGCAAAGCTTTCAGGGGGTGCGGCGGCGGCTGGAACTGCGCGGTGAAGCAGCCGGCGTGGCGGTGTATGACGACTTTGCCCATCATCCCACGGCCATCGCTGTTACCATTGCCGCCCTGCGTGGGCGAATGGCGGGGGAGGGCCGCCTGGTAGCCGTGTTGGAGCCACGCTCCAATACCATGAAGATGGGGGTCTACCGACAGACGCTGGGGCATAGCCTACAGGGCGCGGATCGGGTGTTTGCCTATGCCCCCGCAGATATCGGTTGGGATGTGGCGACCGCACTGGGCTCTGCCGCGCAGCTTTACGCGGATATGGATGCACTCTTGCGGGCGCTGGATGCAGAGTTGCACGCGGGGGATCAGGTGCTCATTATGAGTAACGGCGCTTTCGGTGGGATTCACGAACGCTTGTTGGAACGTCTCGCCCGCCGAAATTCATCGGCAAAATCGTAACCCGGTTCAATAGGAGCGGCAATGGAAGATTGGCGACATCAGGAGCGGATTTGTGTGGCCATTACCGGTGCTTCCGGGGCGGCCTATGGGATGCGACTGGTGGAGGTGTTGCTGACCGCCGGGACGCGGGTCTATCTGCTGATATCGGATGCGGCGCGGATTGTTTGCCGCGAAGAACTGGATCTGGAACTCCCGTCTACGGCGGAGACCGTAACCCGTTTTCTCACTGAACGGTTCGGCGCCGAGCCGGACTTGCTGTCCGTTTATGCCCAGGACGACTGGTTCTCCCCGGTGGCCTCCGGCTCTAACGCGGCGCAGGCCATGGTGGTCTGTCCCTGTTCCGGAGGGACGCTGGCGGCCATCGCCCACGGGCTGTCCAGGAATCTGATTGAGCGCGCCGCGGATGTGATGCTGAAGGAAGGCCTGAAACTCATTCTGGTGCCCCGTGAAAGCCCCATCTCCACGATTCATCTGGAAAATATGCTGACGCTGGCGCGGATGGGGGTGCGGATTTTGCCAGCGAGCCCCGGTTTTTACCATCGCCCGCAAAAAATCGAAGATCTGGTGGACTTCATTGTGGCGAGGATTCTGGATCAGTTGGGCCTGCCGAACCGGATCGGACGGCGCTGGGGAGACGAGGAGGTCGTTCCGGCAGCGGATTGAAATCAGGGCTTGGCACTTAACATTCGCCGGTGGCGCGGAGACTGGTCAGCAGACGTTCGCCGCGCTCCCCGTGGAAGAACTCACGGATGTAAGGATGATCCACCTGCTGGATCTCGGTGAGCGGCCCAACCGTCAGCACCTTGCCATCGGCGAGCACTGCGACGCGATCCGCTGTGGCGGCAAGGCTGTCGAGGTCATGACTGATCATGACAACGGTGAAACCGATGTCGCGGTGGACTTGGCGGAGCAGGGCGTCAAATTCGGCAGCGGCGATGGGGTCGAGTCCGGAGGTGGGCTCATCGAGAAAGAGAATCTCCGCCTCCATCGCCAGCGCACGGGCGAGGGCGACCCGCTTGACCATTCCGCCCGATAATTCCGCAGGTAATTTCCAGGCGTCATTGGGCTGCAGACCTACCATTTGCAGCTTCAGGGCTACCAGATCGCTGATTTCGGAGCGGGTCAAATGGCCCCACTCGCGCAGAGGAAAGGCGATATTTTCAAAAACCGTCAGGGCGCTGAACAGGGCACCCTGTTGAAAAAGCACTCCCCAGCGCTGGCGTAGAGCAATCTGTTCACGCAGATTGAGCGCTTGTGGATTTTTGCCAAGAATGATCATTTGCCCTTCAGCGATGGGAACGAGGCCCATCATGGCGCGCAGCAGCGTGGTTTTGCCGGTACCGCTGCCGCCGACGATGGCCAGTATCTCGCCGCAATGTATGGTCAGATCAAGATGCCGCTGGATCCAGTGGGTTCCGAACCGAGTGGCGATATCGGTCAGGATAATGGCGTTGGGGCGGGCCATCAGCCGCCACCTCCCGTATTGGCAAAAACCAGGGCAAGGGCTGCGTCGATGAGGATCACCAGGGTGATGGACATGACTACCGAGCTGGTCGTTTCCCGGCTCAGGCTGGTGGTGTTGGGTTTCACCTTGAGGCCATGAAAACCCGCGATCCACGCAATCAAAATACCGAAGATCGCGCCTTTGGCAATGCCCAGCCACAGGTTGAAACTGGGGACCACGATAGGCATTTGTTCGATAAAGAAACCAGTACTGATGCCGAGCTCCATTTTGGCCACGAGCATGGCCCCGAAAAGTCCCACCATGTCGGTCCAGAGGACGAGCAGCGGCATGACCAGCGCCAGGGCGATGGCCTTGGGCAGAATCAGGCGGCGGATCGGGGGGATGCCGAAAGTGCGCAGAGCGTCCAGTTCTTCGGTGACGCACATGCCGCCGATTTGCGCGGTGAAGGCGGAGCCGGAACGCCCTGAAAGAATGATCGCGGTAATCAACGGCCCGAACTCGCGCAGAATGCTCAGGCCGGCAATATTGACGATATAAATATTGGCACCGTATTGGGCAAGGGTCGAGGCCGACTGAAAAGAAATCACCACGCCGATGAGGAAGCCGATCAGGGTGAGGATGGGCAGCGAGTTCGGACCGGTATGGACGATGGTGGCGGAGATTTCGCGCCACGGAAAGCTGCGCGGGTGGCGCAGTCCGCGCCCGAACTCCAGCAAAAGGGCGCCCATGAGCAGAAAAAGTCCCCAGAGGTCGTGTCCCGTTTCGATCAGGAATGCACCAAGCTGATCAAGAAACTGCCAGGAGCGCCGGGGTGGGGCGGTAACCGGCGGAACCTGCGCCAGACGGGCGAAGATACTACGATGCCGGTCCTCCATCCGGATGTTTCCCGGCAACTGGCCGCCCCAGGCCTGCCAGAGCAGGATGGCTCCGGCGCTGTCGAGGGCCTCAATGGCGGAGAGATCCCACACTATTTCCGGGTTTATGTTCCGCAGCGCCGCTTCTTGCGCCGCGAAATTGCCGCCGAGACGCCGCAGAGTCCAGCGCCCGCTGAGGCGCAGCGTCTGACCGTCGCGTTCCCAGTGGGGTTGTTGTGCGTTACTTTCCGTCATGGCGGGTCTGGGCTTTTCTCGGTCATTCCTTGGGTTATACTCGGCGACTGACGTTCGCAGGAGTACACGGATGACTATTGTTGCACGAAGCTTCGGCTTCACCCAATGGTTTCGGCGCTGGTCCATGCTGCTGCTGGTCGCGCTGCCGCTCAGCGCCTGCAGCGCGTTTCCTATGCACCATCCGGAGCTGCAGTTGCTGAGTATCCAGCCGGAGTCGGTGGGGTTGGTGGCGCAGACGTTTTTGCTGTCGCTCAAGGTCAGCAACCCCAATGACAGTGCGCTCCATGCCAAGGCGGGGGAGGCGCGTCTGTATGTGCAGGATCGGCAGGTGGCTTACGGTTTGCTGAATAAGCCGGTCGATGTGCCCGCCTACGGCAGTGCCACGGTGAGCATACCGGTCACGGGCAATTTTCTGCCATTGCTGGGGGATCTCGGCAGTGTCAGCGCTGGGGCCGGGCTCCCCTATACCGTCAAAGGTTATCTGGTGACCGGCATGCTCGATATGCGGATACCTTTTACCGTCACTGGGGCTTTGCATCTGCCGCTGCCACCGGACTCCAGCGCAGTTTCGCCTTGAGCGCGAGATGATCGGAGAGCGGTTCGGTGACGGTTGCAATCGCCGTAAATTCCAGGTCAGGGCTGCAGAGGATGTGATCGAAGGAAAAGCGCGGTGACCAACTGGGAAAAGTGGGCGGGCTCCAGGGTGGCGCCTGCAGGCCACTTTCATTGAGGAGCAGGCGTATTTCCGGGGAACGTGCCGTGCAGTTCAGGTCGCCCATGAGAATGAGGTTCGGGCGTCCGCGCAGGCGTTGGGCGAGATCGCGTATCTGACCGAGGCGTGCGTGACGGCTGAGACCGAGGTGGGTGATGATCACGGTCAGTGCTCTTCCACCAACATTGAGCCGGTTTTCCAGCATGCCGCGCCCTTTCATAAAGCTCGGCAGGGAATGCGCTATGGTCTCTTCAATGGGCCAGCGGGAGAGAATGCCGTTGCTGTGCTGGGCGAAGTCGCCAAAGTCACGGGTACGTTGTTGCGCCCAGTAAGGGAAATGGGCGCGGTCGGCGAGAAAACCCGCCTGATTGACATACTGGCTGCGAAAAGATCCGGCATCGACCTCGTTGAGTCCGGCGATGTCGGTTTCCTCCAAAATCAGGGCGATCCGCTCCAGGTTGCGCAGACTCTGGCCGTGCGGCATCACATATTTCCAGCCGTGCAGGAACATGTGCCGGGCGCGGTGGGAGCCGATGCCCACCTGGATGTTGAAAGACGTCACGGAAAACTCTGAGGTGTCAGTCATGGTCGAGCCCAATGTCGAGTTCCTGCCAGCGCGCGCCATCATCCGCGCGGGTGAAGGCGCGGAGGAGGATCACCCCTTTGATGTCCGCAGCCAGTAATATCTGATAGGACGTGCCGGTGGGGACGCTGTCCGCGATGGGCGCGGCGGCGTGAGCGTAACGTGCGAAAGATGTTTCGCCACGGGACCGGATCAACGCGAGCGCTGCAGCAAAGTGCGCTGGCGGACACGGATAGACGGAGACGGGCACGTCGGCGATAGCGCCGATAAGTCCTTCGCCAACACCGGATTGCAGGTCTGCAAGCAGGGTGTTGGCGAGGGTGCGTGGCAGTTTCAGGCGCTTCACCCGCAGACGCCGCAGGCCGGGTCGCGGCGCAGGGCGATCTGCCGCCACTGCCAGCTTTGCGCATCCACCAGCAGGAGCTGCCCGGCCAGCGGGGAATGGCCCATGCAGAGCAGACGGATGGCTTCTGCCGCCTGCATACCGCCGAGTACGCCGAGGAGCGGGCCAAGGACGCCGCTACGTGAGCAGGTATCTTCGGTGTCCTCCATGCCGTCCGGGTAGAGACAGGCATAGCAGGCGCATTCCGGCACACGAAAATCAAAGACGGCGAGTTGACCTTCCCAGCGGATGGCCGCAGCACTGACCAGAGGCTTGCCAGCGTTACGGCAGGCGCGGTTGATGGCGTGGCGGCTGCTGAAGTTGTCGGTGCAGTCCAGCACCAGATCGTGGGTGTCCAGCGCCGCCGCAAGAGACTCGGGTTGCGCTGATTCCGTCCAGGCGCTGACCCGGATCTGCTGGTTCATGGCACGTAGCCGATCGCGTGCGGCCCGCGCTTTGGGGCGTCCCAGGTCGGCTTCGCTATAGAGAATCTGGCGTTGCAGATTGCTGAGTTCGACCTGATCCCCATCGCAGACGGTCAGGTTGCCGACGCCCGCGGCCGCGAGATACTGGGCGGCTGGGCAGCCCAGGCCACCCATGCCGATGATCAGCACCCGGCTGGCGGCCAGCGCCTGCTGTCCGGCGATATCGATTTCCGGCAAGAGAATCTGACGCGCGTAACGCAGCAGTGCAGCGTCGTCGAGAGTGTCAGTCATTGTTGAAGCCATAGTCGATATCGTTGTCTTGCACGGCCATGCCCATGCTGACGGCGTAGCGGCCTTGCTGGCGATCAAGTCGAGCGTGATGGCGTTCGCGGATGGTGTCCAGCATCCAGAGGATTTCGCTGGGGTGACCAACAATATTGTCATGCATCAGGTGACGCAGATAGAGTGCGTCAGCATCGACCCGGATGAGCAGTGGCAGGGGTAGGGAGAGCGGTAACACGAAGCGATGCACCACCCATTCGATAGGTGTTGGCGGCGTGCTCTCGGGAATACGGACATCCACTCGGAAATGTCCGCCACCGCCGGCTTGCTCAAGCAGTTCGCGGAGGAACTGTTCCGGGAACCCACGATGCACAATGATCGTGCGTCCGCTGAAGCGTTCCAGAAATTGTTGTTGCAGCAACAGACGGGAGCTTTCATTGAGCATGCCCTCAGTGTAGCAACGCGGAGGGGATTGCTCCAGTTACGGAGTGCTTTGCCGATGGCCTATTGGTCCAGGGCCAGACGACCGCCATAGCCGGTGAGTTCCAGATAGCCTTTCCCTACGATCTGCCGGCCCATCATGGCACGCACCGCGCCTTCCCAGTAGACGGTGCCGCTGCTGCGGCTGGCGTCGAATTCCTGATTGTCCATGAGTGGAACGATAGCGAAATGCAGGTTTCCCACCTGTATCTGCCAGCGCACGGGGTAACGTGTGCCGGTTTGCGGCGACCGCCACCAGTCAGTGGATTGCATGCGGATGTCTTTGGCCGGAATGTCGTGCACCTGGCCCTGCGCATTACGCTCTGTGGCAGCCAGCCAGAAGGGTGCGCCATCGGCGCGGCGCATCATGAAGACCATGAGGGCACCACCATCCTGCAGATTGATCCCCAGCCAATCCCAGCCGACGGCCTTTTTGGGCAGATACGCCGCCGACCATTCGTGATCCAGCCATGCCTCCCCACGGACCTGCTCCTGCTGTCCTTTGATGGCCACCGTCCCGCTGACCTTCAGATGCGGAAGACTGTAGTAGTAGCTGGCGTTCTTCGGGTCCGGACCCTTCTGGCTGATGCCCTGGGGACCTTCGGGTAACGCGGGTTGGGTAGGCGTGAATTGCAGTCGATAACGGATTTTATTGCCGTTGATGCGCGCCTCGTAATCTCGCCCCCGCTGGCGCAGGTACCAGTGACGAATCCAGACATTGGTATGGTCTTGATCCGCCCCTGCTAATCCGAGGCCGGCGCGTGCGGCCCGCTGCGCGGTAAGCAGATGCCCGATGCGGGGGTCACTCAGCGCCGCTTCGGCAAAAAGCAGTTCGCGGGGATTGAAGGCGCTGGGGTTTGCCCAGACCTTAGGGGGCCGGACCCGGAAAAAGGTGATCTGAAATCCCAGCGGTTTTTCCGATGCGCTCTGTAGCCAACCCGTTACATACCACCATTCAATGGGGAAATCCGGGTGACTGCCCAGGGCGTTGGGGAATTGCATGGGGTATTGCGGGGTGACTTTCACATCCGGCGTGGGCTGCAAAGGCAAGGGCGCCCCCGGCAGACTGGATGCGGCCTGCGCTGGCCCACAGAGCCCGCAGCACAGCACCAGAAGACCAGAGCATATCCTTTTACGCGGTAATGCCGACCGTAAATGACTAATCATCGCGCAGCACCGCGGAGGTATGCCGGACCGCCCGCCGTCCGGCCAGCACCATGGTGGCCGTGCTCGCCAGCCAGAGGATGGCACTCAGGGTCAGCAACAGCGGCCAGGACGGACGAAAGCCCATGTGCCAATGGAAAGACTGGGGATTGACCACTTCGACCAGGATGACGCTGATGGCCATTCCCAGCGCGCCGCCGATGAATATCCCGAGAAGCGAAAGGACGCTGCCCTCGGCAAAGAGCAAGATGAGCAGATCACGCCGCCGCAGACCCAGATGCCGCAGCATGGCGTATTCGTTGCGGCGCATCAGCGTCTGCGCTCCGAAGCCGCTGCTCACCCCCAGCAGTCCGATCACCATGGCGACAGCCTCCAGCGCATAAGTGGCGGCAAAGCTCTGGTTGAATATTTGCAGGCTCTTACTGCGAATTTCTTTGGGGGTCGCGACCAATAATCGACTACCATCGGGCAATTTCTGCCGCAAGGTGCGGATGGCAGCCGGTATCGCGGCGCCAGGACGCAGCCAGAGCGCGACGCCGTTGACCGTATCGTCTCCGGACCATGTGCGGTATTGCTGAATGGGTATGGACACTGAACCCTCCTGATAGGCGTAATCCCGATAAATACCGGCGATGGTCACCGCCCGCTCTTGGCCGCCCAGCGGCAGATGGATCACCTGCCCGGCCTGCCAGCCACTGATGCTCGCCAGAATCTCCGAAATCCACACGGGCGGCGGCTGTTGTGGCCCGACCCTGACCGCATGGAGTATCTGCAATTCCCGCTCTGGATCGCTGATGTTCATGCCCCGCGCGAGAAGCATCACGGGTGGATGTCCCGGCAACAAATTCAGGGTGACTCGCCGCAGGGGTGAACAGGCGCGGACATTAGGCAGTGCGCAAAGCTGCTGCGCTGCGCCATGGGGGAGGAATGCGTCCCTATTCATCCCTGCCTGTACATAGAGGTCCGCGCGTAAGATCTCGGTCAGCCAGTTGGCGACCGAGTCGCGGAATGAACCCACCATCACGGCCATGGCCACGACCAGACTAAAGGCCACCACCACTGCAGCCAGGCTTTGCGCCGCCCGGCCAGGTGCGCCCCGCAGTTGTTCCAAGGCCAGACGCCAGACGGGTGCATGGGGCAGGGGAAAGAGCCGGGTCAGTCCGCGCAGGAGCGGTGCCAACAAAAAGAGCAGGGCGAAGAGCAGGCAGGCTACCGCGCCGTAGGCCAGATAGGGGATGCCGTGGATGGCCGGAGCTAAAGACCCTGCCAAGGCTAGTCCCAAGAGCAGCAGACCTATCCAGGGATGTTGACGCTGCTGATGGCCTTGTTCTTCGGCACCGGCACGCAATGCCAGGGCAGGGATCGCCCGGCTGGTTTCCCAAGCCGGTAAAAAGGCGCCGGTCAGCGCCGCACCCAGGCCCGCCACGAAAAAGATCAGCATGAGTCCCGGATGCCATTGCAGACGCAAAGCCGTGGCACTGAAATACCCCGCCCCGAGGTCGCCACCCATGCGTGCCAAGGCCAGTCGGGCCGCCAGCACACCCAGCGACAGACCCAGCAGCGCACCCGGCAGACCCAAGACCATCCCCTGCAACAATACGGCCAATACGACTTCGCGGCGGCGCAGGCCCAGGACCCGCAACAACGCCAGTTGCTGCCGCTGCCGCACCACCCCCATGGCCAGGGTGGAATAGACGAGAAAGGCCCCGGTAAACAGCGCCACCAGCGACAGCACCAGCAGATTCACCCGATAGGCGCGCGATGCATCCGCCGCTACCCGCCCTTGCTGGGCAGGACTTTGCAACACGGCGCCGACCGGCAGATGGTCGCGCCACTGCGCCAGGAAGTCGGCGGTGCTCGTTCCGGGACGCAGGCGCAGGTCCACCTGATTCACGGCGCCCACCTGTCCCCACAACCATTGCACCGCCGCAATATCCATGACGCCGAATGCTCCGCTATCGCCCACACCGGGTAGTTCCCCGATGATCCGTAGCGTGCGTGGCTGCCCAGCCGCATCGAGCGTCAGCGTATCACCTACCCGCAGGCCGAGATGCGCCAGCGCCGCCGGGCTCAGGGTAATGTGGTCAGGGGCCAGCACGGCAAGCGGGCTATACCGGTCGAAAGGCAGCAGCGGTTGCCCCATGCGCGCCGCCTGAAAGGCGTCAATACCCAGAATACGGAGCATCCCTTTGTGGGCAGGATGCAGTACCGGCGCCAGCAAGCGGATTTCCGGAGCGGCCACGGCCACGCCCCTGGACATACTCAGACGCACATACCATTGTTCGGAAAAGCCTCGTCCCGGCGCCGTCAGCGCCAGGTCGGCCTGCCCCGACAGGCGTCGCAGTCCGGTAGAAAAATCACTCACGGCCTGAATGTTGATGAGGGCGATGGCCAGTCCCAGCGCGACTCCCAGTGCAATGCCGATGATGGCCAGCGCGCTCGCACCCGACCTTTGGCGCAGCGGGCGCCACACGGCCGCTTGCCACGGAATCCGGGTGATCACAGGGAACGGAAGCCCTGTGCGCTGAAACGCAGACGCCGCTGCGCCCAGCCTGCCGCTGTTGCCGAGTGGGTCACCAGTAAAACAGCCGCGCCTTCTGCTTCTCCCGCTTCACGCAGGAGGCTGAGCACAGTTTCCGCAGATTCGGCGTCGAGACTGCCTGTCGGTTCGTCAGCAAGGATCAGTGACGGGCGATGTATCACCGCCCGCGCCACCGCAACCCGCTGCATCTCGCCGCCGGACAATTCCCGTGGCCAGGCCGCCAAGCGTCCGCTGACCCCAAGACGCTTGGCCAGTAGGTTAACCCGCTGATGCATCTCACGCCGGGGGAGGGCGTTCAGTCGCCAGGGCAGGGCGATATTTTCCTCTACGGTCAATTGTGGGATCAGATGAAAGGCCTGAAACACAAAACCCATGTGCCGCCGCCGCAACAGCGTGCGCGCGTCGTCATCCAGGGTATCGAGCGGTTGACCCTGGAAAGTCATGTGCCCCGCATCGGGGCGATCCAGACCGGCAATGATGTTCAGCAGGGTGCTTTTGCCAACGCCGCTTTCTCCCATGATGGCCACGAAGTTGGCTGGTACTATGTTGAGGCTCGCGTCGCGGAATAACCAACGCTGCGGGTCTCCGGGAAGCCGTTTTGCCAGATTGTTCAGAACCAGAAGTGCAGTCACGCCATTCTCCCTCCTGTAACTTGGTCGGTGCATCAGGTTTTGACCTCAGCCCCCGCACGGGTTAGAATCGCGCTACCGGAGAGATGGCCGAGCGGCTGAAGGCGCTCCCCTGCTAAGGGAGTATGGGGCTAAACACTCCATCGAGGGTTCGAATCCCTCTCTCTCCGCCACTCTTACTGGCTTGAAATCCTAACTTTAAAGTGACCGCTCATCGCCCTTGCATCCCAGTTTTATCGTGCTATCCTTCAACCACCTTATGGACTGAAAGAAGTGCTTATCTATGGGCGCCATCCGGCGCATGTGGTCCCGGCTTAAACCCCTCGAAATGATAAAAATCTCAATGAATGTCCACCAAAGCGTTGTACCCAACTGACTGAGGAGCCCTCTCCAATGAGTGACGCTATTCTTTATGTATCGGATGACAGTTTTGAAACGGATGTATTGAAGTCCTCTAAACCGGTTCTGGTCGATTTCTGGGCCGAATGGTGCGGACCTTGCAAGATGATCGCCCCCATTCTGGAAGAGGTCGCTGGCGAGTATGCCGACCGTTTGCAGGTTGCCAAATTTAACATTGATGAAAACCCCGCCACTCCCCCTCAGTACGGCATTCGCGGTATTCCCACGCTGCTCCTCTTCAAGGCGGGCAAGCTTGAAGCTACCAAGGTGGGTGCTCTGAGTAAAGCCCAGCTGACCACATTCCTGGATAGCCAACTTTGAATACACCACGTCCTCGCCGTAAATCTCCCCGGATACCCAAGTCCTTCCCCAATGAAGACATTCTGCTAGACGACGAAGACGATAATACGCTTTGTCCGGCACCTGGCGCTTCGGCGATGAATCTGACCGATCTTAAGCGCAAAACGGCTGCCGAGTTGGCCGTGATCTGTCAGGAAATGGGATTAGAGGGCACCGCCCGCCAGAAGAAGCAGGAAATCATCTTCAATATTCTCAAGGCGCACGCGCGCAACGGGGATGCCATTTACGGCGAGGGCGTGCTGGAAATTTTGCAGGATGGTTTTGGTTTTCTGCGCGCAGCCTCCGGGTCCTACATGGCAGGACCGGATGACATCTATGTCTCGCCTTCGCAGGTGCGGCGCTTTCATCTGCAGACCGGGGACACGGTTTCCGGGCAGATTCGCCCTCCCAAAGAGGGGGAGCGCTATTTCGCGCTGCTCAAGGTGGAGAGCATCAATTTCGAAGCGCCGGAAGCGACCCGCAACAAGGTGAACTTCGACGATTTGACGCCACTGTTCCCCGAAGAGCGACTGCGTCTGGAATCCGACAATATCCCCTACGGCGAAATGGCGCCGCGGATCATTGACTTGGTGTCACCCATCGGTAAGGGCCAGCGTGGTCTGATCGTCGCCCCGCCTAAAACGGGGAAGACGGTGTTGCTGCAGCAGATCGCCCACGCCATCACCGCCAATCATCCTGAATGCTATCTGATCGTGCTGCTCATTGATGAGCGTCCGGAAGAAGTGACGGAAATGCAGCGCTCCGTGAAGGGCGAGGTGGTCTCCTCCACCTTTGACGAACCGGCGACGCGCCACACCCAGGTTGCAGAGATCGTCCTGGAAAAGGCCAAGCGCCTGGTCGAGCACAAACACGACGTGGTCATTCTGCTCGACTCCATTACCCGTCTGGCGCGTGCCTTCAACACGGTGGTGCCATCCTCCGGCAAGGTGCTGACTGGCGGCGTGGACGCCAACGCGCTGCAGAAGCCCAAGCGGTTCTTCGGCGCTGCACGTAATATCGAAGAGGGCGGCAGTCTGACCATTATTGCCACGGCCCTGGTGGAAACCGGTTCCAAGATGGATGAAGTCATCTTCGAGGAATTCAAGGGTACCGGTAATATGGAAGTCCACCTCGACCGCCGTCTTGCTGAGAAACGCACTTATCCGGCCATCAATCTCAATAAATCCGGTACGCGTCGGGAGGAACTGCTGGTCCAGACCGACATGCTCAGCAAAATGTGGGTGTTGCGCAAGCTGCTGGCGCCTATGGATCCGGTGGAGTCCATGGAGTTCCTGCTCGACAAGGTGCGTGGTACCAAAACAAACGCGGAGTTTTTTGACTCCATGAACCGTTAAGCGGGTCCGCTGGACGCCCGCCCTGTCCATCCCTATAATTCGCCTCTTTGTATCGAGGCCCCGAGAGTAGCTACCATGAAAACCGATATTCATCCCAAGTACGCAGAAATTACCGTCACCTGCAGTTGCGGCAACGTCTTCAAGACGCGCTCGACCGCGGGTCGCGACCTGCACATTGACCTCTGCTCCGAATGCCATCCCTTTTACACCGGTAAGCAGCGCGCCGTTTCTGCCGCTGGTCAGGTAGAGAAATTCCGCAAGCGTTACGGCGGTCAGTAACTCGCCATGACGGAGACCGATGCCCAGGCAGACCTGGGGCGACGGGCGCTGGAGTATCACGCCCGCGCGCCAACGGGTAAGCTTTCGGTCATACCGAGTAAGCCCTGCGGCAGCCAGGAAGATCTGTCTCTCGCCTACACGCCAGGCGTCGCGGCTCCGGTGCGGGAGATTGTCGCCGATCCGGACAAGGCTTACGACTATACCGCGAAGGGTAACCTCGTCGCCATAGTCAGTAATGGTACGGCGGTGCTTGGTCTGGGCAACGTCGGACCGCTGGCGGGCAAGCCGGTCATGGAAGGCAAGGCACTGCTCTTCAAGCGCTTCGCGGATATCGATGCTTTTGATATCGAAGTGCAGGCGCGCGATGCCGGACATCTCATCGACGTGGTGGCGGCCATCGCCCCCGGTTTTGGCGGCATCAATCTGGAAGACATCGCCGCTCCGACCTGTTTTGAGGTCGAAGAAACCTTGCAGGCCATGCTGGACATCCCCGTATTCCACGATGATCAGCATGGCACGGCCGTGATTGTGGCCGCTGCATTGCAGAATGCACTGGAATTGCAGGGTAAGGAATTAGGTCGCGTCAAGGTCGCTATTGTGGGTGCGGGTGCCGCCGGGATTGCCATTGCGCGGATGTTGCGGGCGCTGGGCGTGGCGGATATCTTCCTGAGCGATTTGCACGGCGTGCTGCACAGCGGACGCAGAGATCTTACCCAATGGCATCAGCCCTTTGCGATGGCGCCCCAGGACTGGGACCTGGCGGCGATGTTGCGCGGTGCCGATGTGGTCATCGGCGTCTCTGTGCGCGGTGCTATCCCGGAAGCGGCGTTACCGATGCTGGCGCCCAAGCCAGTGATTTTTGCACTCGCCAATCCCGATCCTGAGATAGACCCTGCCATAGCGCGGCGCCTGCGTCCTGACGCCATTGTCGCCACGGGTCGCTCGGATATGCCCAATCAGGTCAACAATGTGCTGGGTTTTCCCTTCCTCTTCCGCGGCGCGCTGGATTGCCGGGCCCGGCAGATCAACCAGCCCATGCTGCTGGCGGCCGTGGATGCTTTGGCGAAGCTGGCGCGGGAGCATGTGCCGGATGAGGTGCAGGCCGCTTACGGGCTGACTGCGCCGCAAGGTCTGGCTTTTGGTCCCGAGTACATTATCCCCAAACCGCTGGACCCGCGCCTACGATCGCGGGTCTCTGGCGCGGTGACCGTTGCCGCGCGAGAAAGCGGCGTCGCGCGGCGTTAGAGCACGATGCGCCTCGCGGATCTGACGGTTCGCGATCTGCGCTTCGCCTCCGGCCAATTGCTCGCCGCCGTTCTCTTTTTTGCTCTGATCTGGAAAATCCTTTCTCCCTTTTTGCCGGCCCTTGGTTGGGCGGCCATTCTCGTTTACGCGACCTGGCCGTTGGCTGGTCCTATGCGCCGACATTGGCCGCCCGTGCTGGCAGCAGCGGGCGCTACGCTCATGCTGGCGCTGATCGCTATTCTTCCCGTACTTTTTCTGAGTATCACTCTGGGGACGGAGTTGCACCATCTACTGACCGACCTCGCCAACCAGGATGCACACACGACCCTGGAAGCAAGGCTGAATCAAATACCTTGGGTGCATGATCTGCTCGCCCAGATTCCCGCCTCCTGGAAGGCGAAACTGATGCCCGGCGCGTTGTCTCCCGACCTCTCCGCCTGGGCGGGGCGGCTGGGCAGTATTGCGGGCGGGATCGGGCGTTTCGGCGCTTTGCTTATGCTCGTTCTCATCACCGCCTTTTTCTTCTACCGACATGGTGAACTACTGTTGGATCAGTTGCGCCGTTTTGTCGGTCAGGTGCTGGGACAGCGGGGCGACGCTTATCTGCGCACGGTGGCCAGCACCATCCGTGCGGTGATTTACGGCATTCTGGCGACTGCGGTGGCGCAGGGAGTCCTTGCGGGAGTGGGTTATGCGGTGGCAGGATTGTCGGCGCCGGTATTGCTGGCCATCATCACCCTGCTGTTTTCCTTTATTCCTTTCGGTACGCCCCTGGTTTGGGGCGCCGCAAGCCTCTGGCTGCTCTTTCAGGGTGATATCTGGGCGGGATTAGGGCTGGCTCTGTGGGGTGCGCTGGTGGTGAGCTGGATTGATAACCTGATTCGCCCGCTGGTGATTTCCAGCGCGGTACGGATTCCATTTCTGCTGGTGCTCTTCGGGGTGCTGGGCGGCATTCTCGCCTTCGGTGTCCTGGGGTTGTTCCTGGGGCCGGTGCTGCTGGCCGTATTGCTGGCGATATGGGATGCGTGGTTGCGGCCAGCGCCTGCTGCGCCGCAAGGTTGAATGTCCGCTTCTTGGCCTGTCTCCCACTTGGCCCTATACTCTAGGCACTAACCAGACGGTCAGTGTGCTTTTACTCTGCACCCTGTCGCGCCGCTATCCGGGTGTTATCCACGCGATGCATCCCCCGCTGAACTTGCCACGAGGATTTCATGCGCTCCGATATGATCAAAAAAGGCTTTGAACGCACCCCCCACCGCGCCCTGCTCAAGGCCTGCGGTGTCACCGATCAGGATATGGATAAACCTTTCATCGGGGTGGCGAATTCTTATATTGATATCATTCCCGGTCATGTGCATTTGCAGGAGTTCGGCCGCATCGTCAAGGAGAATATCCGCGCGGCGGGGGGGGTGCCCTTCGAGTTCAATACCATCGGTGTGGACGATGGCATCGTCATGGGCCACGATGGTATGCGTTACTCGTTGCCGAGCCGTGAGCTGATTGCGGACTCCATCGAGACGGTGGTGCAGGCCCATCATCTGGACGCGCTCATCTGTATCCCCAACTGCGACAAGATCGTGCCCGGGATGATCATGGGCGCGCTGCGTTGTGACGTGCCCACGGTATTTGTCTCCGGCGGCCCCATGGAAGCCGGACACCTGTCTGATGGAACGGCCATCGATCTGGTGACCGCCTTTGAGGCGGTCGGGCAGTTCAAGCGCGGGCAAATCACGCAAATTCGTCTCAAGGAAATTGAAGATAAAGCCTGTCCGACTTGTGGTTCCTGCTCCGGCATGTTCACGGCCAACAGCATGAACTGCCTGATGGAAGTCCTCGGGATTGCGTTGCCCGGCAACGGCACCATTCTGGCGACCGCGGCGGCGCGCCGCGACCTGGTGCGTCAGGCGGCGGATCGAGTGGTGGCGCTGGCCATGGCGGGTGGCCCGACCATGCGGCAACTGGTGGATTTCGATGCGATCGACAATGCGTTCATACTGGATATGGCCATGGGCGGTTCCACCAACACGGTATTGCATACCCTGGCTATCGCCCGGGAGGCCGGTCTGCATTATCCGCTGGCGCGGCTGAACGATCTGGCGCAGCAGGTGGCCTATCTCGCCAAGGTGTCGCCGGCCTTGTCTACAGTGCATATCGAGGACATCGGCCGCGCTGGCGGCATCCCCGCTATTCTGCATGAGGTGCACAAGCGCAACCCCGACGTACTGCATCTGGACAAGCCGACGGTCAGTGGCCAGAGTTTGCGGGAGATTGTGACAGCGGCGGCGGTGAAGGACAGCAAGATTATCCATTTGGCCAACGACCCCATTTCGCCCACCGGCGGCCTGCGGGTGGTCTTCGGCAATCTCGCGCCGGAAGGAGGCGTTGTCAAAATCGGTGCGGTGCTGCCGGCCATGCGGAAATTCTCGGGACCGGCGAAGATTTTTGAGAGTATGGAAACTGCGGCTGATGGCATTCTTGCCGGCGAGGTCAAGGCTGGTAATGTGGTGGTGATCCGTTACGAAGGTCCGAAGGGCGGCCCCGGTATGCCGGAAATGCTGACACCTACCGCCAATATCATGGGCATGGGGCTGGGCGAAAGCGTGGCATTGATTACCGATGGCCGTTTCAGTGGGGCGACCCGCGGGGCCTGTATCGGCCATATCTCCCCGGAGGCCGCGGAGGGCGGTCCTATCGGTCTGCTGCAAGATGGTGACATTATTTCTCTTGACCTCGATAACGGCAAAATCCACGTCGACTTGAGTGATGCGGTATTGGCCGAACGCCGCAAGCATTGGGTGCCGATCGAAAAACCACTGAAGTCATCGTGGTTGCGTCGCTATCGTAAGTTGGTAACCAACGCCGCCAACGGCGCAATCCTGGAATCCTGAGCATTTATGAGTAATGGTGAGCTACATATTGGCGTCTATGTGGATGCCGAAAATATCCGCTACAACGGCGGCTATTCCATGCGTTATGACATACTGCGGCGCTTTGCCGGACGGGAAGGCGAGGCGCGGCTGCTGCGCCTGAATACCTACATGGCGGTGGATGATGAGCGCATGAAGCGCGACCGTGAATACCGGGAGCGGATTCGCGGTTATCAGCAGGCGGTGCGCGATCTGGGCTGGAAAATCATCGAAAAGCCGGTCCGTTGGTTCGTGGACGAAGAAGGCAACAGCATGTCCAAGGCCAATGCTGATCTCGATCTGGCCGTGGACGTGATGCTGCAGTCGGAGCGGCTGGATCAGGTGCTGTTGGTCACCGGCGACGGAGACTTTCTGCAGGTCGTGCGCGCCCTGCAGAACAAGGGGTGCCGGGTCGAAGTGCTGGCCTTCCGTAATGTTTCCCGGGAATTGCAGCACGAGGCCGACGCCTTCTATTCGGGTTATCTGGTGCCGGGTCTGATTCCCTCGCGCGGTGATGCGCGGGTGCCGTGGGGGGAGCTGGGTTCACGCATCCGCGGTATTTGCATCCGCTGGGAGGCCGATCGTGGTTTCGGTTTCATCCGTTTTCTGACCGCCATTTCCGCCCGTTTGTGGGTGACGGATACTCGTCAGGAGGATTCTCCTTACGAGTCGGCCTTTGTTCACATTTCCGATTTGCCGCGCGAATTGGACACGGATGACCTCCCGAGCCGGGATATTATTCTGGAGTTTGATCTTGAGTCCAGTGAGACGGAAAAGGGTGGTTTCATCGCCCGCCGCTGCACCGTGGTCAATCGTTATGATGGACGCACTGGAGGTCTGGCTAAGCTGCCCGACCGCGCCGTCGCTATGGAACGGGAAGAGGAGGAGGGGCCGTCTTCGAAAGGCGAAGCAAAGGAGATTGCGGCAGTCGCCGACCCTTCCTGACCCCGCTTCAGGCCTTCACGCTGCGAAAAAATACCTGACTGCGGCGTTGGAAGTTGTAGAGGTGCTGCCGTGGCACCGGTAAATCTTCCAAGGTACCGTTGTGAAAGTTGCGCTCCAGAAACCAGTGGGTCGTCTGGGTGCTGAGCACAAAGATCCGTTCCAGCTTCTGTTCACGCGCCCGTTCCTGACAGTAATCGAGCAGCCGCTCACCGCGCCCCTGGCGACGATAGTGGTTGTCTACCGCGAGGCAGGCGACTTCGGCCATTCCCTGATCAGGGTAGGGATACATGGCCGCGCAGCCAATGATCTTGCCGTCCCGCTCCATGACCACAAAGTGGTCCGCTTCCATTTCGAGGCGTTCCCGGCTGCGTCGCACCAGCACGCCGCGCTCTTCCATGGGGCCGATCAGGTCAAGGATGCCGGGGATGTCGGCGACGGTGGCGGTTCGCAGATGTTCAAAAGGGTCTTGCGAGATGAGGGTGCCGAGGCCGTCGCGCGTAAAAAGTTCGCGCAGCAACGCACCATCCACATGCCGGGATATGAGATGGACACGATCCACCGTTCCGGCGCAGGCGATCGCGGCGCTGTGCAGATGCTCGCGCAGGTCGCCTTGAATATCGTCCCGGGTGAGCAATCCCGGCAGTTCAGACAGGGTAATCTGGCGCAGGAGTTGGCCCTGGGCATCGGTCACGCCGTCTTCATCCATAAAAAAAACCAGCTTGGCGGCGTGCAGGGCCAGGGCCGCCGCTACGGCCACTTCTTCCGCGCGGATGTTGAACAGGGTGCCTGTCGGCGAAACGCCGATGGGGGAGAGCAGGACGATTTCATCGGCGGCAAGATGGCGTTGGATGGCCTCCGTCGCCACCCTTCGTACTTGCCCGGTATACTGGTAATCCACCCCCTCCAGCACCCCAATGGGCTGGGCGATGATGAAGTTGCCGCTGACCACCTGCAACCCGGCATGGGCCATGGGCGAGCCCATTTGCCCTTCGGACAATGCCGCCTCCACCACCAGACGGGCGCCGCCCACCGCCTCGCGGAGTACCTGCATGGCCGCCAGGTCGGTGATGCGCTTGCCGTTGACCCGCTCGGTGCGCAGTTGATGGGTCCGCAGTGCCGCGTCGATCTGCGGCCCGGCCCCGTGCACCAGGACGACATTGATGCCCAGGCTGTTGAGCAGGGCGATGTCATGGGCGAGGCTGCGAATGCTGCCGTCCGCCAGGGCGTCGCCACCGAAATTGATGACGAAGGTCTGCCCGCGAAAGCGATGAATGTAGGGCGAAGACTCGCGGAAGCCGCGGACAAAGCCACTGGCTGTCATTATCCCAGTCCTAAAGGACGTTCAGGGCGATGGTCGGGCGCGGTGTTTTGGGCGGGTTCTGGGCGGCGAACTCCTCCGGGCTATAGGCCTTGATCGATAGCGCGTGTATCTCCTGACGTACCGGGTCGGTGACCGTATTGACCAGGCGGTGCCGTGCCAATGGGGCCAAGCCCGCGAACCGGCTGCTGACAATGCGCACCTCGTAGTGCCCGCCATCGCCGGACGACGCATGACCACTGTGGGCTTCCGTCCGGTCATCGATTTCCAGGAATTCCGGATTCAGGGCATCACGCAATAAATTACCAAGGATTTCCTTGTTCATGGCAAAAATACTCCTTTATAAGGGCGAACGCTGACATCCGCGTAAACGCCGGCACTGAGATAAGGTTCGGCGGCAGCCCAGGTATGGGCATCCTCCAGCGAGTCAAAGCGGGCGATGATCAGGCTGCCGGTAAAGCCCGCCTCGCCCGGTTCTTCACAGTCTATGGCGGGGAAT
>NZ_JAAZTY010000054.1 GCF_018854775.1 Acidithiobacillus ferriphilus
GCCCAGAGTGAGTTTTTGTTATGTCTTGCGCCGCATCTTGAGCGGTTTATCGCCCGGCTTTTTTGTGTGGAGCCGGAGGTGGCGGAGTTGCAGGCCCGGACCCGCAGCCATGATGTCGTCATGGATTTCAAGAAGCATTTCGTGCTGCGCCGCGCGCGGCGTTACCGGGGCGAGTTTTCCGAATCTTTTGCTGATCTCGATCACTGGCTGGATGCAGAAATCCAGCAGCGGTGCTGGCCGCGGGAGGATCGCGAATGGGCGGTTGCCCGGCTGGGCGAAGAATGGCTCAAGGATGAAGTGGCGCATGCCGCGGCCATTCACCGTTTGACGCAGTGGTGTGCCCTTATCCTCAGCGACCCACAGGCCGCTCTGGCGGTGCCGGGTTGGTCGAGTTTCCGTCTGCCGCAGCGCGTGGATCACGAAGCCCTGGTGCCGCTGCAGCGGCGCGATGATCTCCAGGGCGCGCCCTTTGTCGCGCCGCAAGGCAGCTTGCGGCGCCGTGACAGTTTTCATCTCACGGATCAGCGGATGGACCCGCGCGGGGTTCAGAGCGAAGTGCATTATTGTCTGTATTGCCATGATCATGAGGGGGATTTCTGCTCCAAAGGGTTTCCGGAGAAGAAAGGGGTGCCGGAACTGGGTCTCAAGGTGGACCCGCTGGGTGTGACCCTGACCGGCTGTCCCCTGGAAGAAAAGATCTCGGAAATGCAGCTCCTCAAGCGCGATGGTTTCAACATCGCCGCGCTCGCCATGGTGATGGTGGACAACCCCATGGTCCCCGCCACCGGGCATCGTATCTGTAACGACTGCATGAAGGCTTGCATTTACCAGAAGCAGGATCCGGTGAATATCCCGCAGGTGGAGACCCGGGTACTCACCGATGTGCTGAATCTGCCCTGGGGGGTCGAGATTTACGATCTGCTGACCCGCTGGAATCCGCTGCGGCACACGCAATATCTGGCGCGGCCCTACAACGGGCGGAAGGTGCTGGTGGCGGGGATGGGGCCGGCGGGTTTCACCATGGCCCATCATCTGTTACAGGAGGGCTGTGCGGTCGTGGGGATAGACGGCCTGAAAATCGAACCGCTTCCCCAGCAATGGCTGGAGCAGCCCATTCGCGACTGGAGCAGTCTCCAGGAGGACCTCGATGAGCGGATCCTGCTGGGATTCGGCGGGGTGGCCGAATATGGCATTACCGTCCGTTGGGACAAGAATTTCCTCAAACTGATTTATCTGACCCTGGCGCGGCGCCCGAATTTTCAGATTTTCGGTGGTGTGCGGCTGGGCGGTACCATCACCCTTGAGAATGCCTGGGAACTGGGTTTCGATCATGTCTGTATTGCCACGGGCGCGGGCTTGCCGCGGGTGGTGCCGATGGGCGAGAGTCTGGCGCGCGGGATGCGCCAGGCCAGTGATTTCCTGATGGCCTTGCAGCTGACCGGGGCGGGCAAGCGGTCCAGTCTCGCCAATCTGCAGGTGCGCCTGCCGGCGGTGGTGATTGGCGGTGGTCTGACGGCGGTGGATACGGCGACCGAGGTGCAGGCCTATTATGTGCGGCAGGTGGAGAAGGTCTTGGCGCGCTACGAAGCGATGGCGGCGCGCTCCGGGGAAGAAAAGCTCCGCGCCGGGCTGGCTGCCGAGGATGCGGAGATTCTGGAAGAGTTCCTGACCCATGGCCGGGCGGTGCGGGCGGAGCGGGAGCGGGCTGGCGGCGCGGGTGAGGCACCCAATTTCGTGCCGCTGATCCAGTCCTGGGGCGGCGTGACCCTGGCGTATCGCAAAGGCATGCGGCAGTCGCCCGCCTATACGCGCAACCATGAGGAACTCATCAAGGCCATGGAAGAAGGCCTGTACTATGGCGAGGGTCTCGATCCACTGCGGGCTGAACTGGACAGCCATGGGCATATCGCGCACATGGTCTTCCGCCGGATGCGCGAAGTGGAAGGGCGCTGGCTGGCCAGTGATCAGGATCTGCGGCTGCCCGCCCGTGCCGTCTTTATCGCCGCCGGCACCGTCCCCAATACCATCTACGAACGGGAATATCCGGGGACTTTCCAATTGGATGGGGACCATTTCCAGACCCATGTGGCCCACGATAACGGGCCGTTGCAGGCGGTGCAGGTGGCTGAACATTGCAAGGCGCCGGAGGCCGGTCCCTTTACGTCCTATGGCGACCGCAGCGGGCATCGGATCAGTTTTATTGGGGATACGCATCCGGTGTTTCATGGCAGCGTGGTCAAGGCCATTGCTTCGGCCAAGGCGACGTATCCGCAGGTCATGCACGCTTTGGGGACCTTGGCGGCGGCCGGCGATTTTGACCTGCGGCGTTTTCAGCAACGCCTGCAGCAGGTGCTGAGCATGCGGGTATTGCGTATCGATCGCAGCAATCCCGCCGTTACCGAGCTGTGGGTGGAGGCCCCGCTGGCGGCCCGGAATTTCCGGCCAGGGCAGTTTTTCCGCTTGCAGACGTATGAGTCCCATAGCGTGATCGAAGAGGGCACCCGTTTGCAGATTCCGGTGCTGACGGTCAGCGGTGCGGGGGTGGAAGGGGACGCGGTGCGCCTTTTGATCCTGCAGTGGGGCACCGGGCCGCGCCTGGTGGGCCGCTTGCAGCCGGGCGATCCGCTTATTCTCATGGGGCCGACCGGGGCCCCCACCGACATCCCCACGGATAAGACGATCCTGGTGGTCGCCGGACGCTGGGGTGCGGCGGTGATGCTGGATATCGGCCCGGCCTTGCGGGCGGCGGGCAACCGCGTGCTCTATGTGGCGGCCCTGGCGAAAGCCAGTGAACTGGATAACCAGGCGGAACTGGAAGCGGCGGCGGATCAGATCATCTGGTGTACGGGCAGTGGTCCCTTGATCGCCCCCCATCGGCCGCAGGATCTCAGTGTGGAAGCCAGCGACATGGTGGCTCTGCTGTGCGCCTACGGGGCCGGGGCATTGCCCGGACAATCCACGCAGGGCGGTGCGGGGATAGCGCTGAACAGCGTGGATCGTCTGATGGTCATGGGTTCCACCGGCCTGCTCAAGGGTTTTCAAAAGGCGCTGAAGGCGGAGTTACAGCCTTATTTCCGGGCGGATCTGGAGGCTACCGCGACGGTGGGCAGCCCCATGCAGTGCATGCTCAAAGGGGTTTGCGCCCAGTGTCTGCAATGGCAGATCGACCCGGAGACGGGGCAGCGCACCAAGGCGGTGTTCTCCTGCGCGCAGCAGGATCAGCCCCTGGCCTGGGTGGACCTCGATAACCTCACCGCACGACAAAGTCAAAATCGCCTGCTGGA
>NZ_JAAZTY010000055.1 GCF_018854775.1 Acidithiobacillus ferriphilus
GGAGGCTACCGCGACGGTGGGCAGCCCCATGCAGTGCATGCTCAAAGGGGTTTGCGCCCAGTGTCTGCAATGGCAGATCGACCCGGAGACGGGGCAGCGCACCAAGGCGGTGTTCTCCTGCGCGCAGCAGGATCAGCCCCTGGCCTGGGTGGACCTCGATAACCTCACCGCACGACAAAGTCAAAATCGCCTGCTGGAAAGAGTCTCGAGCCAGTGGCTGGATCATGTCGTGAGCGGAGAGACATAGTAAAAGGGCCATAGAATACGGCGAATCACCCAGTGGGGTGTATGGGCGTCATGTTTCTTATGTTGGCTGAAAGTCTTTGGAGGGCAATCAGGCTATGGCTTCTCGTTTACAAAAAATCCGTCTGGGTGATCTGCTGATCCAGAACGGCATCATTACTGCCGAGCAGTTGGATATGACCCTCATCCAGCAGCGGAGAAGCGGGCGCAAGCTCGGGCAAGAACTGATTGCCCAACACTTGGTGACCGAAGAAAGTCTACTGACTTTTCTGGCTAGTCAACTCCATCTGGAACGCATCGATTTATCGCAGCAGGCGTTAGATCCGCAGTTGGTGTTGCGGCTTCCTGAATCGCTGGCGCGACGCTACCGTGCCATACCCGTACAGGACCGGGGTGAGCACTACGTGGTAGGCATGGCCGACCCCACCGATTTGCCGGCTCTGGATGCCATTTCCCGGGCCATGGGCAAACCCGTGGAAATGGCCCTCATCTCCGAGTCCCAGTTGCTGCACATTCTTCCTCAGCTTTATGGCGCGGTCAGCAAAAGTGCCGAATTGCGCGAGGCGCTGGGCGATACCGTGACCACTTCGGCCCTGCCCCCGATCCTGGAGAGCAGCGCTGAAGATGCGCCCATCGTGCGCCTGCTCAACGCCGTTTTTACGGATGCCGCGCGGCTGCGGGCCTCTGACATCCATTTTGAACCGGAAGAATCGGGTCTGCGGGTGCGGCTGCGCGTGGACGGCGTCCTGCGTGAGCATCTGCGCGTGGACGGCCGTTTAATGCCGCTGATCGCGTCCAAACTCAAAGTGATGGCTAATCTCGATATCGCCGAACGTCGCCTCCCTCAGGATGGGCGAATGCATCTCGAACTGGAGGGCAAAGCCTATGATGTACGCATGGCCACCATGCCCGTCCAGGACGGGGAAAGCGTGGTCCTGCGCCTGCTGGACCAGCAAACCGCATTACTGCATTTTAATGAGCTCGGGATGCCCCGCAACATTGAGATCAGCCTGCAAAACATCATGCACCGTCCGCACGGATTGTTTCTGGTAACCGGCCCTACCGGGTCAGGCAAATCGACGACGCTGTATGCGGCACTGAATGAAATCAACACGATCGAACGCAAGATTTTCACCGTGGAAGACCCCGTGGAATACCGCCTCCAGGGCATCAGCCAGGTGCAGGTGCATCCCCGTATCGGGCTCGATTTTGCGCGGGTGCTCCGCACCATCCTGCGCCAGGATCCGGATGTTATCATGGTGGGCGAGATCCGCGACCATGAAACGGCGGAAATCGCCGCGCGCGCCGCTCTGACCGGTCACCTGGTGCTGGCCACGCTCCACACCAACGACGCGGTGGGCGCCTTTCCGCGATTGCAGGAACTCGAGGTGGAATCTTTTCTGATCGGGTCGGCGGTGCTCGGGGTGATGGCGCAACGCCTGGTGCGTCGTATCTGCCCGTCCTGCAAGACCGAGGACAAGGAGGTCAGCCCCGCAGAACGCGCGGCTTTTGCCGACCGTCTCGGCGTGCCTCCCGACTTCGTCACCTTTTCCTGCGGGAAAGGTTGCAACACCTGCAATTTCACCGGGTATCGCGGTCGTCAACCGGTTTTCGAACTGATTCGCATGGATCCATTACTCCGCGCGGCCATTCTCGGTAATAGCCGCGCAGCACTTCTTGAGGCCGCGAACCGGCAACAACAGTTCACTTTATTACGCGAAGAGGCCATGCGCCTGGTTTGGGAGGGCATTACCACCCTGGCAGAAATGGCGCGGGTGACCAGCGACGCGGCGGAGGACTGATGGCGCGTTTCCGCTATCGTGCCCGCGATGATCACGGACAGCTCCGCGAGGGCATCATGGATGCCGGAGAAGGTACGATGGTCGCGCAGGCCCTGCGCAATAACCAGCTTATCCCCGTCAGTGTGGAAGAGCTCCGCGAAGGCGTTCGTATCGAACAGTTGTGGACCCGGCTCAACCGACGCCCCATCAGTCGCGCCGATATCGTCCTCTTTACCCGCCAGCTTTATGCCCTGCTGCACGCCGGCATCCCGGTGCTCAACGCCATAGAAGGACTGATCAGCACTTATGGCCCGCAGACCCGCATCGGCGAAATACTCATACAGGTGCAGCATACGCTAGGCGATGGTCAGCCGCTTTCCGTCGCACTGGCGGCTTACCCTAAAGTCTTTCAGCCTCTGTATCTCCGTCTGGTAGAAGTCGGTGAGACGACGGGCAATCTCGATACGGTGCTGCTGCAGTTGTCCGGCTATCTAGAACGCGAGGACATCACCCTCGCCCGCATTCGTCAGGCTTTTCGTTATCCGTTTTTTGTGGCCATCGCTTTGGCTGTCGCCATGGTTATTCTCAACATCATGGTCATCCCGGCCTTCGCCAAACTCTTCGCCAGCGCCCATATCACCCTGCCTATTTTTACCCGTATGCTCATCGCCTTCAGCAATTTTACGGTGGCCTGGTGGTGGCTGATCCTCATTATCGCCTTTACCGCCATTTACGGTTTTCGCCTCTTTCTTCGTCAACCGCACGGACGTTGGCTCTGGGACCGTTTCTTGTTGCGTACCCCTATTTTCGGCGCGCTGATCCTGGAAGACGCCATGGCGCGCTTCGGCAGAACCTTACAATTGGTCGCCACTGCCGGTGTCCCTATTCTCAAGGGTATGGAACTGGTCATTGGCGCGGTACACAATCGTTTCATAGAGGATCGCCTGGCTGCGCTCCCCAAGGCTCTTCTCCGCGGTGAAGATCTGCACATGAGCGCCAGCACCACCGGACTCTTTCCGCCTTTGGTTCTGCAAATGCTGCGCGTCGGCGAGGAAACGGGCGCGCTGGATAGCATGATGGGCGAGGTGGCGGATTATTATGAGCGCGAGGTGGAAAAAAAGGTGGACAGCCTTGCCGCGCGCATCGAACCGATCATGGTGGTGATCATGGGTGGTCTGGTTTTCATCCTCGCTGCCGGCATCTACCTGCCCATGTGGGATATGGTGAAGATGGTCAAACAATAGCCGGATCGTTAACAATCATCCATTAAAAATGGTTGCTGTATATTGACTCCCGTTCCGGGAATTTAGTACCATTGATTCCTGTTATGCTTTGTCACCAAAGAAGTTACAGAGCAGACTCCATAGGAGATGTCATGCAAAAGGATTCCAGTGAACAGGGTTTCACCCTGATCGAGCTTATCGTGGTTATTGTCATTCTCGGCATTCTCGCCGCTTTTGCCATTCCGCGTTTTGTAAATCTGCAGAACGACGCGCGGCGCAGCGTGTTGCAGGGTATTTCCGGTTCTCTGCAAGCCGCATCGGCGCTGGCCTACAGCAAGGCGCTGGTAAGCACGCCTGTCCAGACGGGGGCCAGTGGCACCATTTCCGTCCCCGGAGCCGGCACTAACGGCACGGTGGCTCTGGCTTATGGCTATCCCACGGCGGGCAGCATCTCCACCATGCTCCAGGACACCACCAATTTTGGTGTGAGTGCCGCCGGGACCACAGCGACGTTCTGGCCTACCTCGGCCGGCAACTCTGCTCAATGCAACGTGGTGTATACGGCGGCCACCAGTTCTATCGTTCCGCCCACCATCGTCACGACCTCCACCGACTGCTCCTGATTGTTCATCGGCAGAGGGGTGTAGCAAGCCAGGGAGCCTTCCGTTCCCTGGCTTGTCCGTTGTAAGGACATGGACGGGCAAATGGCTGACCGCGGCTTTACTCTCATTGAAGTCATTGCCGTCCTGATCATAGCCGGTATCCTGGCGGCGCTGATTTTGCCGCGCTTCATGGGGATAGGGGGCTACAGTGCCAATGCCGCGCAGGGTGATGTGATTGCCGCGGCCCAATACGCCCGGCAATTGGCCTTGCTGGGCAACGGCGACATTATCCTGAGCGTTCAGGGGAGTACTGTTGCGGTGCAAAACAGTGTCGGGCAAAACCTGCCGGTCCCCGGCGGCAAGGGCTACCCCATCACCATCCCGGCCAGCGCCCAGGCCAGCGCCACCTTCACCTTCACCAGTTCCACCGGCAGCGTGGCCAATGCCACTCAAACCAGCAGCATCACCCTTGCCGACGGTGGCGGCGCGGACCGCGTGGTGTGCATCTCCCCCACTGGGTTGGCTTACGCCGGACCGTGCGCATGAGTAGGGTGGCATTGAGGGGAAAGGAGCACGGTGTCACCCTCATCGAGCTGGTGATAGGCATGGCCTTGATGGGCTTTCTGGCTGCACTCATCATCCCCGTGGTCTGGTATGGCCGCTTCGGTGCCAATCCGGTGCCGACGGCACAGGCCACGGCTATTGCTCAAAGTACGTTGGAGCAAGGGATGGTAGCGAATTATAAAAGCCCTTTTGGCAATGGGTGTAAGGGAAAACCAAGCCCGACACCAGCAAATAGCTACGGCTTTAGCATCACCACAAATTGTACAGAAAATAAATTGAAATTGCGTACAAAAAATAAACAGCAATGGATCCCGAAAAAAGATGCCGAATATCTGACGGTGCAGGTCCGCGGCCCCAGCGGTGCGGATATCACTCTGGGGGCGTGGCGCACGAAATATTGCTTCGGCAGCAGTTGCCCATGATATCCCTGAAAAACCGCTCCAGTGCCCAGGGTGGCCTCACTCTCATCGAACTGATTGTCGCCATCGTCATCCTCGGCATCCTGTCCGTGGGGGCGACGGCGCTCATCGTGCGTTCGGTGCAAACCTATCAGACCAACCGCGCCGCTGGCGAACTGGCCAGTCAGGGCGAGATGGCACTGACGGTGATGGCGCGGGAACTGCATAATGCCCAGCCGGGGACGTTAAAATTTCCTAATGGCGGAGCAACCGTCTCTTTTAGACGCTGTACCGCGCCGCCCAGCGCCGCTGCTGCCAGCGCCTGTCCCGGCAGCTATTATGGCTTTGCCTTTAGCAACGGGCAACTGACCCAGAGCACACCCAACTGGCCGTCGGCGCAGGTTCTCGCGGTCAATGCCAGTGGCGCTTTCAGCGCACTTCCCGTAGGATCGAGCGCGAGCACGGCCAGCGGCGTGTCGGTGATACTGACCCTCAGCGACCCCGCAGCCGCTGTCCGCCTCAGTCTGAGCCGGGCCATCGCCGTCCTCAGTTCCGCCTATTCCGTGGTCAATAACCAATGACGGCCAAACGGGATAATCGCCCTGTCACGCTATCTGCGGAAAAGGGCTCGGCCCTGGTGATGATGATATTCATCATGGTGGTGCTCGCCCTGCTGCTGGCGGCCCTGGCCTATATTACCGCCCAGAGCAATCAGAACACGGCCTACCAGATCGCCTCCACCCGTGCCTACTGGGCGGCCCAGAGCGGGGCGGAATGGGGGACATACCAGATCGCGCCCGCCACCGGCAGCGCCGCCCGCCGGTGTTTCAGCCCTAGTCCGGCGTATCCGGCCATTGGCAGCATTCCTGGGTTGGGGGGCTGTTCGGCAAAGGTGGCTTGTTCATCGGCCCGCACGGCTTCCACCACCTCTTACCAGATCACCAGCCAGGGAGCTTGCCCGGCGGGCAATCTTGGTGCTGGTAATTCGCCGGTGGTTGCACTAAGAAGTGTCATCGTAGCGATAAGTGCCACGCGTGGAGGAAAATCCGGCAGGCAAATTGCCACCCTCAACTACTGGCTCGAAAACCCATGACCACCTGGCAATTCTTGCCGTTTTCGGCTAATACTCCCGCCATGGGTGTAGTAACAATATGAAACTCTGGGATGCCGACCTGCGGGACATTGTGCGGCGCTGGCGGAAACGCCCTCCGGTGGTGCTGGAGTTGCGCCGGGACGGCTATTGCCTCGTGCGAGTGCATCATGGCGAAGCCGAACTGATCCTGGCCGAGGACATCGACCCGTTATCGAGCCGCTACCGGGAACTGCTGCTGGAGTCCTTACGCCACAGCGTGCAGAGCCATGGGCTGGCTGGCAGTCTGGCGGCTACGTATTTGTTCCGGGAGGACTATAACTTGCAAGTCGTGGATGCGCCCAAGGTGCCCGCGGCGGAGATGCTCGCCGCCCTGCGCTGGCAGCTCGCGGATTTGCTGGATTTTCCGGTGCAGGAGGCGGTGCTGGACGCCATTCCCGTGCCGGACACTGAAGGGCGCCAGATTTTCGCCGTTGCGGTGCGCGCGAGCGTGGTTCAGGAACGGATAGACCTGTTGCGCGGTGTTGGCCTGCAACCTTTTTATGTCGGCATCATCGACCTCGCCCTGCGCGATTTGTGCTGGCTCCTGCCCGAAGAGGCGGGCGGCGTCGGGCTATTGCTGATGGAAACCCGCAGTTGCCATCTGACCCTGGTGCAGGGCGGCAGCTACCGGTTTGGCCGACCACTGCCGCTGGGCTTTGCGCATTTTCCCGGCGATGATGATCCGGCGGGTTTCCGCTCCGCCAGCGAAGGCCTGGCTCTAGAGATACAGCGCACCATGGATTTTTACGAAAATCGTTTCCGCCGCCCGCCGCCCGCCGTTCTCTATCTCTGCGGCGCGCCGAAGTCGTTGCCGGAGATGCTGGGCGAGCTGCTCGGGCGGCGCTGCGCGCATGTCGAGGAATCACTTTCCCCGGCGGACAGTCGCTGTCTTCTGGCCCAGGCCTTTGCCGCGGAACTGCCTGTCCCATGAGCCTGCGACTGCCGCCAGCGGCCGATCCGGCCCGCGTCAATTTTTACAGTGATCGCTTCATATCGCGGCAAGTACCCTTCTCGGCGCGCTTCAGCCTGATTTTCCTCGGCGTCCTGCTTCTTGCCCTCAGCGGGCTGGCCCTGTACTGGCAGCAGGCCAATCAGGAACAGGCACAACTGTTGGCGACTCAGGAGCAACGACTGAGCGCGCTGCAAAGCCAGCGGGACCAGCTCATCGCGCGCTATGGTCCGGGCGCCCAGTCTGCGTGGGAAACCCGGCAACAGGCGCTGCAGACGGAAATCGACGAGCGGCGCTTTCTCTTGCAACTGCTTTCTCTGCATGTGGCCAGCCAGAATCCATCGGAGATACTCAATGCCCTTGGTCGTGGCATCGTTCCCGGTATCTGGCTGACGCGCATGAGCGGCGACGCCGGCGGATTGGTTTTGGAAGGACGTACCCTGCGGGCGGCGACTATACCGCTCTACGTGGAACGGCTCCATGCCCAGCCGGTACTGGCCGGTCTGACATTGGCCGGGATCACCGCCAGCAGTGGCATCACGGCCCCCGACAGCAGCATTCCATCCACTGCGCTGCTGGATTTCCGCATTAGCGCCGCCGCCCGTTCGCCGGAGCGGCCATGAACGCCCTCCGGCACTGGTTCACCCGTTTCGACGCACTCAGCCTGCGCGAACGCGTGTTGGTGTTGTCAGCCGCCCTTACGGTGCTGTTCATGGGTTTTTATCAGTTGCTGCTCGCGCCCCTGCAAAGTGGTCTGCAAGACAAAAAACAACAATGGCAGACCGGGCAAATCCACGCGACCGCTATGGAAAGCGAAATTCAGGCATTATTGCGTAACGCACCCCTGCAGGCGCGGTCGCGCCTGGATGCCCAGCAGCGGATCATCGCTACCCTGGATGAGCAGTTGCACCAGGCCGGTCAGCGCTACCCCCGGCAGGATGAACTGGCTGGTTGGCTGCGCACGTTGTTAACGGAGCGTCCTGGGGTACAGTGTGTACGCTTCCACACCCTTGCGCCCTCCCAGGTATATCCTTTACCGGCGGATAAGGGTGACAAGGTCGGCCCGCGTCTGTATCAAAGCGGGGTTTCCCTTACCCTGCAGGGTGATTTCCACAGTCTGCTTGCCTACCTGCAAAGTGTGCAGCGAGGGCCCTGGCGTTTACAATGGGGCCAGTGGACTTACACCGTGATACAGTACCCAAAGGCCGAGTTACGGATTGATGTACGTACCTACGCCATCGCCTGGAGCGGCCGGCGGGACGCTCCCGGACCAGGGGCCGGGTTGACCACCGGTCAAATCCGGAGCGCCCTTGGGACGCTGCGTGGTCTGCCCAAGGCCGCGGGGGGTAGTTCATGAGTGCGCTCTTCGGACTGTTGCTGGCCGCCCAAATGCAGATAACCCCCAATCCGACCCGTCCGGACGACTACCGCACCGGGGCTGCGGGCGCGCCCCTCGCGTCCCTGGTCCTGGACAGCACCCTGACCGGCGGGCAGGTGCCCGTGGCCATTCTCAACGGCCGCCTGTACCCCTTGGGAAGCCAGATCGGACCCTATCGCCTGATCGCCGTGGGTGCCGGTTGGGTGATACTGGGAGCGGGATCCAAAAGGCTGCGTCTGGTCATTGGCGGTTCTATCAACCCGAGTGAAGAGAAATGATCATGCGCAAACAGTTGGCAATATTGATGAGCTGTATCTGGCTGGCGGGTTGCCAAACGGTGCCTGATAATCCCGCAAGCGCCATGCTGCCGGCGACAAAACCGGCGATAAAGCCACCCCCGCCGGCCGTGCAACA
>NZ_JAAZTY010000056.1 GCF_018854775.1 Acidithiobacillus ferriphilus
CAGCACCGCCTGTGCCTTGGCCGGACCAATGCCCGGCAGCGTATCCAGTGCCGCGGCATCGGCGGTATTGATATTCACCGACGCCCAGACGGCAGGGGCAAACAGCAGGAACAACAAGCACAAAAGTCCACGTAATCCTGTTTTCATCACGCTCCACTCCTTTTTTAAGGCAAACGCTCCAAAGCCACCACCCCCAGCGCCAGCCACTTGCTGCCCGAGGCGAACTGCACCTGAATCCGGCCCTGGCGACCACCTGCCTCATAGTCCAGCACCATCCCCTCGCCAAAGACCGGGTGCTGGAGGCGTGAGCCCAGCGGAAATGGCATATCCGGCGCCGCTACCCGCACGGGTATAGCCGGTCGGCTGATCCGCGCCCGCGGCCGCAGTTCCTGCAGGAGTTCCTGGGGAATCTCCCGCAGAAAGCGGGAGGGCATGGTCATCCGTTCACTGCCATGCAGGCGGCGACTCTCGGCATGACTGATGACCAGCAAGCGCATGGCGCGGGTCATGCCCACATAACAAAGACGCCGTTCCTCGGCCAGTCCTTGAGGGTCTTCCAAAGAGCGTTGATGGGGAAAGAGCCCTTCTTCCAATCCCACCAGAAACACCAGTGGGAACTCCAGGCCCTTGGCGCTGTGCAAACTCATCAATTGCACGCAGTCTTCCCAGGCATCGCCAGCGCCATCCCCAGCCTCCAGAGCTGCATGAGTCAGAAATTCCGAGAGCATATTCCCCGGTTGCGGCACCAGATCACCCAGATTCGGGTCGGCGGCCCAGTCCTGGGCATAACTGCGCGCGGCGTTGATCAACTCGTCCAGGTTTTCCAGACGCCCCTCGGCACGATCGCTCTCGCGGCTGTGCCACTCACGCAGGCCGGTGCGAGTCAGCACGGTCTCCACCCGCTCGCCGAGATCCGTCTCTGCCGTCCGCGCGGCCAGATCATCCACCAGATTAAGGAAGGCGTTGATTTTCGGCTGACCCAGTTCTCCGGCCGCCTGCCAGAGGGACAAACCGCGCGCTCTTGCCAACATTCGCAACCGTTCGACACTGACCGCACCGATGCCCCGCGCCGGCACATTCACCACCCGCTCAAAGGAGGCATCGTCGTGACGATTTACCGTGAGGCGCAGGTAGGCGAGGGTGTCCTTGATTTCCGCCCGCTCGAAGAAGCGCAGGCCGCCATAGACCCGATATGGCATGCCTTCGCGCACCAACACTTCTTCAAAAGCCCGCGACTGGGCGTTGGAGCGATAGAGGATGGCACACTCGGAGCGGCGACCACCGGCTTCCAGCCATTGCTGAATGCGTCCCACCGCATAGCGCGCCTCATCCACCTCGTTGTAGGCCGTATAGAGCTGAATGCCCTCACCGCCCGGCTCCGCCGTCCACAGGGTTTTGCCGAGACGATCCGGGTTGTGGGCGATGACCGCATTGGCGGCTTGCAGGATGGGTGCCGTCGAACGGTAGTTCTGCTCCAGCCGCACCACCTGTGCCCCGGCAAAGTCTTCACTGAAGCGCAGCAGATTCTCCACTCGCGCACCACGCCAGGCATAAATGGACTGATCGTCATCGCCGACCACGAAAATCTGCCCATGCCGCGCCAGTCCCTTCAGCCAGGCGTATTGCACTGCATTGGTGTCCTGAAACTCGTCCACCAGAATATGCTGAAAACGGCGCTGATAATGATCGAGGATTTCCGGAGATTCCCAGAGACGCAGGGCGTAGAGCAACAGGTCACCGAAGTCCACCAGCCCGGAGCGCTTTTTAGCCGCTTCATAGGCGCTGTAGATGGGGATGAAGAGCGCCGCTGCCAAGCCCTCATATTGTTGCACCTGTTCCGGCCCCCAACCTTCGTCTTTCCAGCGACCGATACGCCCGGCCATGGCCCGCGGCGGCCACTGCTTCTCATCCATCTGCGCTTCACGCATGACCCGCCGCAGCAGGCGCTGGCTATCGTCGGCATCCAGAACCTGAAAATCCGCGGGCAAGCCCAGCGCCGCGTGATGCATGCGCAGCAGGCGGTGGGCGAGGCCGTGGAATGTCCCCATCCACAAGGCCCGCAAATCCATGGCCACCATGCCATCCAGGCGCCCGCGCATGGCGCGTGCCGCCTTGTTGGTGAAGGTCACCGCGAGGATCTCGCCGGGGTGTACGTCCCCTTCCAGCAAATGGGCGATGCGGCTGGTCAGCACCCGCGTTTTGCCTGAGCCCGCCCCCGCCAGCACCAGCGCCGGGCCGGGCGGCAGGGTCACCGCCTCCAGTTGGCGGGGATTGAGAGCAGACCATTCAGACACAGCGACTCCTCGGGTTTGGGTATCCAAGCTTGAAAATACGGCATAATGACCGCATTGTGAAAGCAGACTTGCAGTCAGGCCGCTGTCTGCTATAACCAATGATAAGGGGGATGAATTGGAATACAAGGACTATTACAAGATTCTGGGTGTCGAACGCAGCGCTGACGCCGACGCGATCAAGGCATCTTATCGGAAAATGGCGCGCAAATATCATCCTGACGTAAGCAAGGAAAAGGATGCGGAAGACCGCTTCAAGGATCTTCAGGAAGCCTATGAGGTACTCAAAGACCCGGAGAAGCGCGCCGCCTATGACCAGTTGGGGAGCAACTGGCGCGCCGGTCAGGATTTCCGGCCACCGCCCGGCTGGGGACAGCAGGCCGGGGGCGGCTTTGGCGGGGGCGGCGCCGATTTTGGGGGCGGCGGATTCAGTGACTTTTTCGAGTCCATATTCCGCCAACAGCAGGGTGGTGGCTTTCGTGGCAGCGGGGGGGGCGGATTCCGCAACCAAGGCGAAGACAGCGAAGCCACCATCCGCGTCAGCCTGGAGGACGCGGCCCATGGCGCCCAGCGCGAGATCAACCTGGAAGTGCCCACCATGGGTCCAGATGGTCGCATGCGCCGGGAAGCGCGGCACCTGACCGTCAAAATTCCCAAAGGCATCCGCGCAGGTCAGCGGCTGCGGATGGCCGGGCAGGGCGCGCCGGGCATGGGCGGCGGTCCCAATGGGGACCTGTACCTGCACATCCAGTTCCAGCCACACCCCAGGTTTCGGGTAGAGGGTAGCGATTTGTACCACGACCTGCACATCACCCCGTGGGAGGCGGCGCTGGGCGCCAGTGTGGAGGTACCCACCCTGGATGGCGACGTGCGCATGAAGATTCCGGCGGGCAGCGCCAGCGGGCAGAAGCTGCGGCTCAGCCAGAAGGGATTGCCGGGCTCTGGCGGCAAAGCACCCGGCGATCTGTATGCGGTGATCCAGATTGTCGTCCCCAAAAAAATCAGTGAGCCGGAAAAAACCCTGTGGAACCAACTGGCGGAGATATCCGACTTCCATCCCCGCCGCTAACCAGAAGACAGAGGAGATACCCCATGGGTTCACCACCGATCACCGTCATCGAAGCGGAATTGCTGGAAGAGGGCGATTTCTGCTTCGATTTTCCGCATTTTTGCACCCTGCTCCACTGCGCTGAAGGCGAAGCCGTGCAACTGGTGCGCTACGGCGTCATCCACCCCGAGGGCAGCGGTCCGCAGCACTGGCGCTTCCGCAGTCTCGATCTTTACCGCGCCCGCCTCAGTCGCCGCCTCAGTCGCGACCTGGAGATCGACATGGCGGGCGCG
>NZ_JAAZTY010000057.1 GCF_018854775.1 Acidithiobacillus ferriphilus
CCCCCCCCCCCCGACGGGCGCTCTAAGCCGCCCATGAGGTGCATCAACGTGCTCTTGCCCTGCCCGGAGGCCCCCACAATGGCTACCCGCTCTCCGTGACGGACTTCCAGATTGATGTCGCGAATGACTTCCAGGTGTTCGCGGCCAATGGCGAAGCTCTGGCGCAGGTGCTCGACGGAAAGAATGATCTGCTCACTCATAACGCAGGGCCTCGGCAGGGGCGATGCGCGAGGCACGCCAGGAGGGATACAACGTCGCTATCCAACTCATGATGAGCGCGGCAATAGCCACATGGATCACATCCCAGGGCTCCAGCTTGGAGGGTAACTGGCTGATGGAATAAACCTCCGGCGAAATGAATTGGACGTGAAACAACTGCTCGATGGCTGGTACCAGGGTCGGGATATTCAACGCCAGCAATACCCCGAAAAAGACACCGAGGAGCGTGCCAACGAGTCCGATGATTCCACCCTGCACCATAAAAATCAGCATGATGCTATGCGGCGTTGCGCCGATGGTGCGGAGGATGGCGATATCCGTCTCCTTATCGGTGACCACCATCACCAGTGTCGCCACGATGTTGAAGGCGGCGACGGCGATGATGAGCGACAGGATCACAAACATCACCAGTTTCTCCATGCTCAGGGCCTTGAAGAAGTTCTCATGGGTCTGGGTCCAGTCCTGGATATAAAAAGCGGCACCGAGCTGTTTTTGCAGATGGGCGGCGAAGGCCGGGGCGGCAAAAGGGTCTTTGATCTGCATGCGCAAGCCAGTCACGCCCTGGTTCAATCCGTAGAGCCGCTGCGCGTCGCCCAGGTTGATATAGGCCATGCCGCTGTCGTAAGCGTAAATGCCGACGGAAAAGAGTCCGACCACCGTGAACTGGCGCAAGGCGGGGGTTACCCCCAGCGGGGTGACCCCACCCTGGGGAGAGATCAGGGTAATCTTGTCCCCCACCGTCACCCCCAGTTGCCGCGCCAGCGCACGCCCGAGGACGATACCCCAGGGATGGGTCCGCAGGGATTGCAAGTCACCCATTTTCATGTCGCTGGCCAGCTTGTTGACGCGGCTTTCCAAAGACGGATCAATACCCTCGATGACCGCACCGCTGACCAGCCCGTCGTGGGAGAGCATGGCCTGCGCCTGCACGTAGGGCGCCATACCCGTCACATCAGGAATCGTCGAAAGACGCTTTACCGCCGTCGGCCAGTCCAGCACCGGCACGCCGTTGCCCTGAATGATCACATCCGAAGTCACCGCCAGAATCCGTGCACGCAAGGTATGGTCAAAGCCGTTCATCACCGCCATGACAGCGATCAGGGCCGCCACGCCGATGACCATGCCCATGATCGCAGTGCCGGTGATGAAGGAGATAAAATGATTGCGGCGCTTGGCGCGGGTGTAACGCAGCCCGATCCAGAGCTCATAAAACCTCATGGTTGCTCCGGTCGCAGATGGGGAAAGAGAATCACCTCGCGAATGCTGGGCTGATCGGCCAGCAGCATGACCAGACGGTCGATGCCCAGCCCCACCCCCGCCGTCGGCGGCATGCCGTATTCCAGGGCGCGGATATAGTCGGCGTCGAAGAACATCGCCTCTTCATCCCCGGCTTCCTTGGCCTCGACCTGCGCCCGGAAGCGGGCGGCCTGGTCTTCGGGATCATTCAACTCGGAGAAACCATTGGCCAGCTCGCGGCCGGCGATCATCAGCTCGAAACGATCCGTGACCTCGGGGTCGAGATCGTTACGGCGCGCCAGCGGACTGACTTCCAGGGGATACTCGGTGATGAAGGTCGGCTGTTGAAGATGGCCTTCCACCGTCTTCTCGAAGATTTCGATAAGACGCTTGCCCCAGCCCCAGGCGGGCTGACAGGGCAGGTGCAACTGCGCGAGCTTGGCCGCCAGCACTGCGGGGTCCCGCAGGTCGGCATCCGCCAGATCGGGATTATGCGCACGCACCGACTCCGTCACCGTCAACCGATGGAAGGGTTTGCCGAGGTCAATCTCCAGTCCTTGATAGCTTATCGCCGTCGTGCCCAGGGCCGCCTGTGCCGCGGCGCGGATCAGGGTCTCGGTGAGATCCATGGCGCGCACATGGTCGGCGTAGGCCTCGTACCATTCGAGCATGGTGAACTCGGGGTTATGGCGGGTGGAGATGCCTTCATTGCGGAAGTTGCGGTTGATCTCGAAGACCTGCTCGATGCCGCCCACCACCAGCCGTTTGAGGTACAGCTCCGGGGCGATACGCAGGTAAAGGGTCATGTCGAGGGCATGGTGATGGGTAACGAAGGGCCGCGCCGTGGCGCCGCCGGGGACGGGTTGCATCATGGGCGTCTCCGCCTCATAAAAGCCGCGCTGGCGCAGACCATCGCGCAGGGCTGCCACCGTTTCGGCACGAATCTGGAAGGTGCGGCGGGTGGCTTCGGTGACGATCAGATCGACATAGCGCTGGCGGAAACGGGTTTCCGGGTCGGCGAGTCCGTGCCATTTTTCCGGCAGCGGGCGCAGGGCCTTGCTCAACAGTTGGAGGCCATGCACTTTGACCGAAAGCTCACCGGTCTTGGTGCGGAACAGGATGCCATCCACACCGATGATGTCGCCGAAATCCAGGCCCTTGAAGCGCGCGTAGACCTCTTCGCCCAGGTTATCGCGGCTGACAAAGAGTTGAATGCGCCCGGACTGATCCTGAATGTCGGCGAAACTGGCTTTACCCATGACCCGGCGGCTCATCAGCCGCCCGCCGAGCCGCGCCTCGATGGGTTCCTGCTCCAGGGCCGTGGCGTCCATATCGCCATAACGCTGTTGCAGATCGCCCGCCAAGGCGTCGCGACGGAAGCCGTTGGGATAGGCATGGCCTTCGCTGCGCCAGTGCCCCAGCTTGTCGCGCCGCACCTGCATCTGGTCATTGAGTTCCTGATCCACCATCCGTCCCCTTCCTGCAAAATACTGAGTGACTACCGCTTACAATCCGGCCTTCAACGCCGCTTCAATGAACATATCCAGCGCCCCATCGAGCACCTTCTGGGTATCGCCCACTTCGACCCCGGTGCGCAGGTCCTTGATCCGCGACTGGTCCAGCACATAGGAACGAATTTGATGACCCCAGCCGATATCGCTTTTGCTGTCTTCCAGCGCCTGCTTTTCGACCGCACGTTTCTGCATCTCCAACTCATACAATTTGGAGCGCAACATGCGCATGGCCTCGGCCCGGTTCTTGTGCTGCGAGCGGTCGGTCTGGCAGGCCACGACGATGCCGGAAGGCACATGGGTGATGCGAATGGCCGAGTCGGTCTTGTTGACGTGCTGACCGCCCGCCCCGCTGGCCCGGTAGGTGTCCACCTTGAGGTCCGCCGGATTGATATCCACCTCGAAACTATCGTCAATCTCGGGGTAAATAAAAACGCTGGCGAAGCTGGTATGACGGCGATTGCCGGAATCGAAAGGCGATTTGCGCACCAGGCGATGGACGCCGGTTTCGGTACGCAACCAGCCGAAGGCATGGTCACCGCGCACATGGATGCTGGCCGACTTGATACCCGCCACTTCACCCTCGGAGACCTCCACCAGCTCCGCCGCAAAGCCATGGGACTCGGCCCAGTGCAGATACATACGCAGAATCATTTCCGCCCAGTCCTGCGCCTCGGTGCCGCCCGCGCCCGCCTGAATATCCACAAAGCAGTTTGCCGCATCCTGCGCGCCGGAGAACATGCGCTGGAATTCCAGCTTCTCGACCATGGCCAGAGCGGTGGCGAGATCCGCATCGACGGCGGCGAGGAGTTCTTCGTCCTGCTCGCTCAGGGCCAATTCAAGCATCTCGCCGCCATCGGCAAGGCTCGCGGTAAGCTTGTCCATGGGCGTGATGACGGCTTCCAGAGCAGACCGTTCACGCCCTAGTTCCTGGGCCTTTTCGGCGTTGTTCCAGATGGCCGGGTCTTCCAGTTCCCGGTGCACTTCCTCTAAGCGGCCGCGCTTTTCTTCGAGGTCAAAGGTACCCCCTCAGGCCCGCGACACGGACCTGGAGATCTTCGCGCAGCGCACGCATCTCATTCACTTCTCTCATGATTCTTCCTTTTCCATCAGGTTGCGTCAGGATCATACCAGCGCGCACCTCGTTGCCCTGCACGCAAAGGCCGTAATTATGCGCAGTTTCGGCGCCGATCTCCAGCAGTGTTTCGACAGGGTTGAAAGGGCATCAAAAACGTCCATTCCATCCCTGGGACCCTGCAAGGCAATTTCGCTCCCACGGGGCGAGTATACACCACCCGCTCTCCGCGGTGAGTGCATGAACGGTGCGAGTGACAGTGCTTTGGGGTTGTCGTTGGGCTAGACTAAACGCATGAACACTGCAGGGGAATGTGCCATACCTACTTCAACTGGAAAAATCGCTGTGCTTGCCTTGGGCATTTTAGCTCTATCAGGCTGTGCCGTTAGCCCTTATGGCGGATATGGAAATCAGGGGTACAACCAGCAACCACCACCCGACCAGGAATCTGGTCGGTACAACAGTGGCTACGGCAATTTACCAGGCGTACCCGATGGCCTACCCCCAGGAGGTCCGAGCGCGT
>NZ_JAAZTY010000058.1 GCF_018854775.1 Acidithiobacillus ferriphilus
CCACCGCCGATCTCTATCCGCAGTTTAATATCACGGCGGACATCGGTAAGGCGGCCATGACGGGGGGGATGTTCTTCAACCCCATTTCGACCCTCTGGTCGCTGGGCGCGGGGATAGCAGCGCCGATTTATAACGGCGGCGCGCTGCACGCCCAGCGCCGCGCGGCCCTCGATCAGTACAAAGTGGTCAGTGATCGCTATCGCGGCACCGTGCTCAATGCCTTCCGCGAAGTGGCCGACGCCTTGCGTGCCTTGCAAGGCGCCGATGCGGCTTATCAGCACCATCTGGCTGCGCAAAAAGCCGCTGGAGCCGCCCTGCATCTGGCCGAAGCCCGCTACCGCGACGGGGCCACCGACTATGCCACGGTGCTCGATGCCGAGATCGCCTATCAGCAGGATACCGTCGCCGCCATCACCGCGCGCAGTCAGCGTTATCTGGATAGTGTTGCGCTCTTTGTCGCCCTGGGCGATGGCTGGCGGCCTGATGCCACCGATGCCACGGCTACTGATGCCAAAACCCATTCCATCGTTCAAAACACTCAAGGAGCCCCTGCATGAAGAAGGTCTTTTTCTTACTGGGCATCGTCGTCGTGCTGCTCTTCGGCGGTGTCTATGGCTGGTACCAATGGCGTCAGGGCCAGTTGCATGCCCGCCTGGCGGCTGCCGCCAACCCGGCAGTCACCGTTTCCGCCACCCGCGTGCAGAGTCAGTCGATGGCGGGCGAGCTGACTGCCGTGGGCGAAATCGTGCCGCAACAGGGAGCGGTGCTCAGCCCGCAGACCGGCGGCGTGGTGCAGCGTATCGGTTTCCACTCCGGTGCTACCGTACAGAAAGGACAACTGCTCCTGTCTCTGGATCCCGGCGCTCTGCCCGGCCAGTTACAGGCCGCGCAGGCCCAGGCTGCTCTCGCCCGGGTAGACTATCAGCGCGCCGAGAAGGTCTTCGCCATCCATGGCATCTCCACCGCCGCCTTGGATAAGGCCCGCTATGGTGCGAGTGCGGCACAGGCTCAGGTGACGGCCTTGCAGGGATCGCTGGCGGATACGCAGATCCGTGCGCCCTTCGCCGGGGTACTGGGCTTGCGCACCGTTAATCCGGGTGAATATATCCACGCCGGTATGCCGGTGGTGCACATCGAAAACCTGCAGCAACTCTATGCCGACTTCACCGTACCCCAGCGGGATGTGCAGGCGGTACAGGTTGGCGCGCCGGTGCGGATTGACGTGCATAACGGCGACACCCTGCGCCATTACCACGCCAAAGTGCAGGCTGTCGCCAGTCATGTCGATGCGCAAAACCGCGCGGTCAGCGTCCGCGCACTCCTTGATGCAGCACAGGGCCTGAAGCCCGGCATGTTCGTCCGCATCGTCCTGAAAAAAGAAGCCCCCAGCGCGCGCCTGATGATTCCCATGGTGGCGGTGAGCTTTAACACCTACGGGGACTTTGTCTACGTGCTGACCCCCGGTGGCCCGGATAAGACCCTCATCGCCAAAGAACAGCCGGTGACAACAGGTATGCAGCGTGGCAACGAAGTAGTTATCCGCTCCGGCCTGAAGGCCGGGGATCTGGTGGTCACCGCGGGACAGGTCAAGCTGCACAACGGCGACCATGTACGCATCAATAACGCCGTGCATCTCTGAGGATCCCCATGCATTTCACCGAACCCTTTATCCGCCGCCCCATCCTCGCCATTTCCCTGAGCCTGGTGCTGTTTTTCTTCGGGCTGCGCTCCCTCGGCCTGATGCCCATCACCGAGTATCCGCCCACCAACAGCTCCATGATCACGGTGACCACCCACTACTTCGGGGCGACCCCGAAGACCGTCAACGCTTTTATTACAGCGCCGCTGGAAAAAGCCGTCGGCCAAGCCCCCGGCATCAACTACATGACGGCGGTGAGTGAGGACGGCATTTCCATCCTCACCCTCTATATGCGCATGGGCGAAGATCCCAACGCGGCCTTGTCCCAGGTGCAGAGCAAGGTCAACACGGTCCTCAATCAGCTCCCGAAGGGGGTGATGCAGCCCGTGGTGCAGGAAATGTCCGGTTCCGGTGCCTACCTGATGTTGCTGAGCTACCATGGTAAAGGCTTCAATCAGCAGCAGATCACCGACTACCTGACCCGCGTGGTGCAGCCCGCCATTCAGTCGGTGCCGGGGGTGGGGCTGACTTCCATCCTGCCGCCGGGCACCGGTCCCAACGGTAATACCTACGCCATGCGCGTCTGGCTAAATCCCCAGGAAATGGCCGTGCTGGGCATTACCCCCGCGCAGGTCAGTGCCGCCCTGAAGCAGAATGATTTCGTCGCGGCGGTCGGGCGTCTGCGCGGTCAGTACACGGCGGTCTCCCTGAGCGCCAATACCGCCCTGCACAGCGCCGCCGAGTTCCGCAATCTGGTGGTGGCGACGGTGCATGGGGTGCCGATTCGTCTGGGACAGGTGGCCAAAGTCTCCCTGGGCGCTCAGACTTATGACTCATCCGTCATGGTGGACGGCCAGCCTGCGGTCAATATCGGCATCCAGCAGGCCCCCGGCAGTAACGCCCTGAAAGTGTCCCAGGGTATTCAAAAAGTCATGGCCCAGTTGGACTCGACCATGCCGCCGGGCATGAAGGGTTACACCATTTACAATGGCGCGCAGTTCGTCAAAAGCTCCCTGCAGGAAGTGGAGGTCAATATCGCCTTGGCCTTGCTGGTGGTGATCCTGGTGATCTACTTCTTCATGGGCTCGTGGCGGGCGCTGATCGTGCCGGTGCTCGCCATCCCGGTGGCGATGGTGGGGGCGATCACCATCCTCCATGCCCTCGGCTATACCCTCAATCTGCTCACCCTGCTGGCCATGGTGCTGGCCATCGGGCTGGTGGTGGATGACGCCATCATCGTCGTCGAAAACGTCCACCGGCATATCGAAAACGGCGCCACGCCTTTGCACGCCGCCTTGGCCAGCGCCCGTGAACTGGCCAGCCCCATCCTGGTCATGGCGACGACGCTGGTGGCGGTTTTTGCGCCCATGGCTTTCATCGGCGGGCTGGTGGGGCATTTGTTCAGCGAATTCGCCTTTACCATTGTCGCCATGGTGCTGCTGTCCATGGTGGCCGCCCTGACCCTCGCCCCCATGCTCGCCTCGCGGGTCCTGAAGGCCGGGCACGAAGGCCGGATGGCGCATCTGGTGGATCATGTTTTCGGACGACTCAAGGGGCTGTATGGTCGCACCTTGTTTCAGAGCTTGCGGGTCTGGCCGGCGACGGTGACGCTGGCGCTGATCCTCACCGTCGGCATTTATTTCCTCTTCTCCATCAGTCAGAGCGAGCTGGCCCCGCCGGCCAATCAGGGCATCGTCTATGTCAATGGCGTCGCCCAGCCGACCGCGACCCTGGAGTACATGAATGCCTACGATAGTTACCTGACCAAGACGGTTTTCAATAAAATCACCAGTCGCAGCCACAGCTTCGCGGTCAATGGGGTGGGTATCGGCGGCATGTTGCTCAACAACGAGGTGATGGCGGGTGTGGTGCTCAAACCCGAGCGCGGCGACGTCACCACTCAGCAGGTCAAAGAAAAGGTGCAGAAACTGGCCGAGCAGGTGCCGGGCATGAAGCTCTCCGCCTTCGGTCTGCCGCCCTTGCCGGGAGCGGCGGTGGGGCTGCCGGTGCAGTTTGTGATCACCAGTACCGGCGGCGGTTATCATCCATTGGATGCGGTCTCCGGCAAGCTGGTGCAGGAGGCCAGGGCCAGTGGCCTGTTCTCCTTCGTCTGCAAAAATCTGAAGTACAACAATCAGATCCAGGAAATTCATATCAATCGCCAGATGGCGGCCTCCTTCGGCCTGAGCATGGCGGATATCGGGCAGAATCTGGAAACCCTGCTGGGCGGCAACTATGTCAATTATTTCGACATGGATGGCCTCAGCTACCGCGTCGTGCCCCAGGTGCCGCCCGCGCTGCGCGCCAATCCGGATTTCCTGAAGGCCTACACCATCAAGACGCCATCCGGCGCGCAGGTGCCACTGTCCACCTTTGTCTCCCTGCAGTCGCGATCGGCACCCACCTTCCTGCCGCAGTTCCAGCAGTTGCCCGCGGTCTTCATTCAGGCCAATCCGGCACCGGGGGTGTCTTTGGGCCAAGCCCTGCAATTCCTGCGGGATCATGCCCAGAAAATCCTGCCCGCCGGAAATCAGATCCACTATGCCGGTGTCTCTCGTCAGTACATGCATCAGGGCAGCGCGCTGGCGGTCACCTTCGGTTTTGCGCTGTTGATGGTCCTGCTGCTGCTGGCGGCGCAATTCAACAGCTTTCGCGACGCCCTGGTGGTGCTCACCGCGGTGCCTGTCGCCCTTTTCGGGGCCTTACTGCCCATCGGTCTGGGGGTTTCCAGTGTCAACATCTACTCGGAGGTGGGAATGGTCATGCTCATCGGCCTGATCGCCAAACAGGGCATTCTTATCGTGCAATTTGCCCGTGTCATGCAGGAGGAAAAGCATTTCGACCGACGTCATGCGGTGGTGGAAGCGGCAACCCTGCGCCTACGCCCCATCCTCATGACGGTGGCGGCGATGATCGCCGGCGCCGTACCCCTGCTCTTCGCCAGTGGCGGTAATGCCGATGCGCGGTTTTCCATGGGACTGGTCATTGTCAGCGGTCTGAGCTTCGGGTCGCTGGTTTCGCTCTTTGTGATCCCGGCGTTTTATGTGTGGTTCGGGCAGGTGGTGCGGAAGTCGGAGAGGGATTTAGTGGGGTAGTTTTGTTATGGGGTGATGTGGATTTAGTGGTGGGCGCCTTTCGGGGCGCTTTTTCGTTGGAGGGGAGGGAATCATGGGGTGGATTGAGTAGGATCATGAATTGGTGTAGGTTTGTGGACAAGAATAGGTGGTGATCTGCATTTCTGTGCAGGCCCGTTTTGCGTGTGGCGTTCATCCGGAAAAATTTAGGCTGCTATAAATGTGCAGGAGGGTGTTGGGTGCATGATTTTCCGGGTGACGGGTGGGGATGGAAAAATTTAGGCGATGTGGGTAGTGTGGTATGTATGCTGCCTAAATTACGTTAGCCATTCAAATCGAAAGGAACAAGCTGTGGCAAAAGAAATCGAATGGTTCATCTTTATTAAAGATACGGATAAGAAGCTATTTAGCCTTGCTGGGCCTGTGCAGGGTAACCTAGTCGATGACTGGATTGACGCAGTAGTACGTGAGCAAGAAGCTGGTCGAGAACTGTCCTGCCAAGAGGTCACTACTGAGCAGTTAGCAGAGTGCCGCACACACGCTCTTCGCAACGGACTTTCGGAAACGGATAGCAACCAAATAATTACTTCCCCTAGAGACAGAAGCAATGACTATCTTGGTAAGCTTCCGAATTACGCAAGCAAGGCCGATAGAGCTAGGGTTGTTCAGTTACTTTGCAAGGGCAAATGTGGTTCCGTTCGGTGGGCTGAAATTAACAAACCATATCCCGGAAAAGATGCTCTTCGTAGCTCCAAAATGGGAGAGTACAAGGCCACCTGTTTGCGCTGCGGATCGACCACTCAAGATAATTACAACTGGTACAGGTAAGCATTATGGCTAACCCTACATTCGAGAAAAAACTGTTCCAAGAAGTATCCGAATTTCTTACGGCCAAAGGCTACGGGATATTGGTAGAACAGGTGCGCGATGAACTCGCAACGGGACGATTGTCAGAAGAGAAGATTCAAACCCTAAAGGAAGTGGAAGGGCGTTCGATTGGTCTCTTAAGTGAAACCGAGTTCAAGAGAAGTCAATCCGCAGACTTTGTTCGACGGGATGACTACTCTGACGCCGAGTCCGTGGTGCTGCTTCTTGAAGCATCAAAGCGTGCCATTATTGACGGCGCGGCGATGGCTTCGCAAATCAAAGGTGCTCTTGAAAACTTGCAGATTCATGGCCTTGCTTTTGCTTCAGAAGAAAATGACGAAGACAGTTATGAGCTACCGATGGAGAACATCCCTGACTTGGCTGAGGCCAACAGGCAAGCATCAGAAATTGAAACACTAATACGTCAAATACGGACCCAATAATGCTAAGTGCAATTTCTTCTGTTCTGGGCGCCGCCATTTCTTCAGCGCCCGTTGCGGCATCAGCTTTGCCAGACGTATTCGAAGCATATATTCTAACCCTTCTAATCCGCGCAGCACGAGACGAAGGGGCCACGGTGAGTTTCAAGGATCGCTCTGGCAATCCTGCAACTTCACTCACACTGCGCACGTCTCCAGGCTACATTTACTCCACAGCAAAGAATTACACTCACTGCCTAATCGAGTTCAATGGCAGACCTGCTCTTGAGGCTCACACCGGGATTAAGGTCGCAGGAAAATCCGGCGTCCTCCACGAATTCGATGTAGCCCTTCTTGATCGCGCCGAAGCAGAGAACTGCAGACTCAATTCAGTTTCTCCGCGCTCTTCACGTATCTTGGTCGGCGTCGAATGTAAGTTTTACACGTCTGCATTGCAGTTGCATCTTGCTCGTGGATTTGTTGGCTTGGTCGCGGATATATCGACAAAAAGCCCATTTTTCGTATCGAACACGTCATCAACAAGTGTGGATAAGTTGCTCAGCCACAGAGTTAAAAATGGATGGGAAAGGGATATCTCCCCCACATGCAAGAACTCGGAAGTTGAGAGGTTGGTACATGCATTCCGTAACTCATTTAAGAACTACAAGGCACAGTAGGCTAACCCATCATTCCACCGGACCTGCGCGAAAAACCGCGCAGGTCCGGTGAATTCAGACGTTCGCGGGCGCTGTGCGCCCGCGAACGGGGCGCGAGTGTCGAACATCGGGGCGTTGGGCGCACAGCGCCCGCGAACCCCTCGTTCGAGCGGACACCGCTACGCGGGTGCCGCACAACTCGCGCCCCGTTAGGCATTCACTCTTCGCCTATGAAATATTGTCCGCTTTGCCAAAGCAATCTTGTCAGTCGTCCAGTGGACGGGGCAATACGACTCGCGTGTTCATCGCAGCAGTGTAAGTTCGTGCACTGGAACAATCCCATCCCTGTCGTCGCAGGATTAGTTCGGTGCAATGGTCAGTACGTCTTGGCGAGAAATGCCTCTTGGCCGCAAGATATGTTCTCCCTTATCACCGGGTTTCTTGAGGAGGGCGAGTCGCCGGAGAGCGCCATTCTTCGAGAAACGGAAGAAGAACTTGGCCTTACGGGTCACGAATGCAAATTCATAGGTCACTTTGCTTTCGCGGAGTTTAATCAGCTTATTATTGCTTTCGCCGTCGAAGCGTACGGGAACATCAAGTTGAACGAAGAAATCGCAGAGGTAAAACTGGTCGCATATGATCAGCTTGCTACGTTCGATTTCGGGCATCTTGAGCTAACCAACACAGTCGTCTCACGTTGGCTAAAAAATGCCTAACCCGGCGCTCAACCTCGCTCCCTTTGGTCGCTGGACGCTGCGCGATAAAGCCGCGCAGCGTCGGTTAGCTCTACGTTCGAGCGGACACCGCTACGCGGGTGCCGCACAACTCGCGCCCCGTTAGGCTACTTGATGCCATAAAGCACACAGGCGTATCATGGAAAACATGAAGCCTGTGAACTGGAACACCGAAAAGAATATCCGCCTCAAAGCAGAAAGGGGCGTCTCCTTTGAGGAGGTGCTATCGGCCATGTCGCATGGCGGCCTTCTTGATGTTCGAGACCATCCAAATACAGGCGAGTACCCGAACCAACGTATGCTGGTGGTTCGGATTCGCGGCTATGCCTATCTGGTGCCGTTTGTGGAAACCGAAAGTGAAGTCTTCCTGAAAACGATCATTCCGAGCAGGAAGGCTACCCGCAATTATTTGACGGAAGGTGGTTGAAATGGATAAAGAAAGTAAACTTGAAGAGGAGATTTTGGCCTCCTTTGAAAGAGGCGAATGGCAGTCCGTGCCAAATCTCAAGGCTGAAATCGCCCGCTTTGCCTCAATAGCATCGGCATCACTTGTCAAAGACAAGCGCGTCAATATTCGCATTTCCTCTCGTGATCTTGAAGACATTCAGGCCAAGGCCGCGGAGGAAGCCATTCCTTATCAAACACTCATGGCTAGCGTACTTCACAAATTTGTCACCGGACGCCTTGTTGAGCCGTCACCCAGTCTAACCTCTCGTTCAAGCGGGACGCGCCAAAAGCGGCGCGCCCCTTAACTCAAACGTTAGGTGACACGACCCACAGCACCCACGAGAGGCATCAGATGGAACCATTGAAGAACCGCTCAGACTCCAGAAGTAAGTTGCTCTCAGCTAGCCCTTCCGAGGTCTTTGCTGCGATGAGTGATCCTGCTCGCGTTGCCAGATGCTGGGGGCCAGCGGGCTTCACCAACTCGATTCACCAGTTCGACTTTTGTCCCGGCGGAAAGTGGCTTCTAACAATGCACGGGCCGGATGGTAAGGACTATCCGAATGAGAGCCGCTTCACCCGCATCGAAGCCGACAATGTCTTCGAGATCGAGCACCTGTCCGGGCATCACTTCATACTGACCATCGAGCTCCAACCAAAGGCTAGCGGCACCGAGGTGAAGTGGCGTCAGACCTTTGACACCATTGAGCACTATCAGCGCATAGCCGAGTTCGTGGCCTCCGCCAACGAGCAGAACCTTGAGCGTCTTGCCGCCGAAGTTCAGCGTGGAAAGAATGCCGCCTAACCTCTTGCTATTCAAGCATCACATTCCCGAGCGCAGCATCAGTGAGATCAGGGAGGCAACCAATAAAGCCTGGGTGTTGGGAGATGATCGGTTTAAGCGACGGGTTCAGAAACAATTGGAGAGACGCGTTGAGCCGGAGGCCAGAGGCAGGGATCGGAAATCCGGGCAATGCAGAATCAATCGAGTCTGACCCTATTGATTCGTTGTTCGGGGTGTCGCTCAACTCGAACACGTTAGGCAGAAACAGGAATCATCTGGAGAACGCAGTGATCGCAACCTTCTTTTTTGCTTTAGCTGTCGTGTTCATCTGGTTATTGTTCAAGGGATACTCCACACAGGAGATCATGGCACGCGGATGGGGTATCCAAGTGCGGATATACCGGCGGAGCAGTGAGCCCATTATGTACTGGGCTACATTTTGGATGTATCTGGTCATTGCCGTCATATGCGTAGTTGTCGGCATACTGCTTACGCTCAAAATAGTCGCAACTCATGCAACCTAACCCAGTGCTCAACCTCGCTTCTTTCAGTCGCTGGACGCTGCGCGATAAAGCCGCGCAGCGCCGGTTAGCGCCCCGTTGGGCGTCACACAAGGGAACCGATGATTCGCTCGCAATGGGTGCGCTGGCTCGACCAGGTAGCCCTCTCGCCGCAATCGCAGCACGGTATAACGCGTCACCGGCCCAAGTAGCGTTAGCTTGGCTCCTTGCGGTTTCGAGCCAGACCATACTCATTCCCGGAACGTCAAGCATCGCGCATCTGGAGGAAAACTACGCGGCGCGTACGCTTCGGCTAAAACCAGAAGAAATTGCCGCAATTCGAGAAGCCGCCCAACAAGACGCTCCAGGGGACGCGCCAAAAGCGGCACGCCCCTGAGCTTGGACGTCGGGCGAACAATTCTTGTCATACTTGACAAATAGGAACTGAACGATCTAATATTTCGGCATGTCCTTAGAAAGCCCCCCGTCTGTTGGCCCTGGTCGTCCACGCGAATTCGACTTCGACGACGCCGTGCGGGACGCCGTGGTGGTGTTCCAAACCCATGGCTACACCGCGACGTCCATGGTCCATCTCATAGAAGGCACCGGCCTGTCGCGCGGCAGTCTTTACAAGGCGTTCAGCGACAAACATTCGCTCTTTCTGGCTGCTCTGGATCGATATACCTCCGATGGTCTGAGCCGCCTGAGCAACGACCTCGACAAGGAGCCGGCGCGGGAGGCCATCCGCGCCACGCTGCAGCATTACGCTCGCCTGTCCACGGCAAGAAAAGGCCGTCGCGGCTGCTTGGTCACCGCAGCCGCGACGGAACTGCTGCCGACGGATGACGAAGTTCGCGAGCGGGTCAGCGCGATGTTCAAACGCATGCAAAACCTGTTGGCGGCGGCCATTCGCAAGGGACAGTCTTCGGGCGACATCAGCACCCGCCACGAGGCCCAAACGCTTGCTCGCTTTCTGCTCTGCACGATTGAAGGCATGCGGGTACTCGGTAAAACAGGTCCGAGCGAAGCGGAGATGGAGGCCCTTATTGCCATCGCTGTGAACGCACTTGACTGACATTTCTTTATCTAATTCGGAACCGTTAGGTTCTTAAAAGGCCGCTCATGAGTACCGCGTACAACCCGACAGCTTCAACATCTGAGCTGACCGATACCCCCGACCCGCGTCGCTGGGCCGCCCTGGTCGTCCTGCTGGCTGGCAGCTTTCTGCCGCCTCTTGATTTCTTCATCGTGAATACCGCCTTACCCTCCATCCGCGCCGGCCTGCACGCCTCTTCCGCCACTCTGCAACTTGTGATATCCGGCTATGCGGCCAGCTATGCGGTATTCCTGATCACGGGAGGCCGGCTTGGCGATCTCTACGGCCGCCGCCGCGTTTTCGCGGCCGGTTTGTTCGGCTTTGCCGGGGCATCGGCCATCTGTGGCATTGCCTGGTCGCCTGCCATATTGATCGTCGGGCGTGTACTCCAAGGCGTCACGGCAGCCGTCATGGCGCCGCAGTCGCTTGCATCCATTCATGCGCTGTTCCCAACGAACGAAAAAGCCAAGGCGCTTGGCTACTACGGCACAACGTTCGGCCTTGCTGCTGTGATAGGTCAAATGCTCGGAGGTGCCCTAATTGCAGCCAACCCATTCGGGTTGGGCTGGCGTAGCATATTTCTCGTCAACCTGCCCGTGGCCGCCTTCGCCATCCCAGCCGCATTGCTGCTGATCCGGGAAAGTCGTGCCGGGCGACCACCCCGTCTCGATGTGCGCGGCGTAGTCCTGCTCGCGGCAACACTGTCTGCTCTGGTCGTACCGCTAATCGCAGGGCGAGAACAAGGCTGGCCCGCCTGGTCAATAGCTCTGTTGCTCGGCTTCCTTCCGCTTCTGGCCTTGTTCTGGCGCCACGAACATCGTGTTGTGCGCGATGGCGGAGATCCGCTTGTCATCCCAGCCATGTTGCGCGCACCCGGCTTGCTGCGTGGGCTGGCCGCCACCCTTTGCTTTTATGCCATCGCTGCTTTTTTCCTTACATTCTCGATTTACGAACAATCCGGACTTGGCCGCAACTCCTTGTATGCTGGGCTTGCCCTGCTGCCGTTTGCCATCGGCTTCATGCTTGGCCCGCTTACCAGTCCCCGACTACACAGACATCTCGGCGCGCGCACACCTGTAGTGGGCATGGTGCTGGAAGTGATCGGCCTCGTAGGCGTCGCTCTCTCCGTCTACACTGACACTTCATATTTACTGTCGTCAGCCCTTTTTATACTTGGTTTTGGGCAAGGCATTGCGCTGCCGACATTGGTTCGTGCCTTGATTGACAGAGTAGAAGGAAAGATCGCCGGGTTGGTGTCAGGACTTGTGTCTTCCACCCTTCAGATCAGTGCAGCATTGTCCGTAGCCGTCATTGGCGGATTGTTCTACTCGCTGCTTGGAAATCGTTCTGATCCAGCGACAATCACATACGCTTTCACAATTTCCACGGTCACTATCGGCGCGTCATTGTTCGCAGCAGTCTTGTTGGTTAACGGCTTAGAACCAGCAAGGAAGTAGGATGCCAATCTCAAGCCGATCGCGATGGCCCAACAAGCCCATCCAGCCGACGCCGAAAATCGGCGCGGCTGATGGGTAGCGTTAGGCTGCTGTAGAAAGGGGCTTGCTGAATGACTTTATTCCGTGGTGGCTGTCTATGTGGTGCCGTGCGCTATGAAACGACCTCTGATCCTTTGAACCAGAGGGTATGTCACTGTAGGGCTTGTCAAAAAGTTATCGGCGCTGCTTTCAATGCTCGCGTACTCATGCGCATCGAACATGTTACTATCTCTGGCTCAATCAGCACATTTCACTCTTCAGAAACTCTTGAGCGCGGTTTTTGTTCGCATTGCGGTTCAAGTATTTTCTCGCGGCGTGTTTCTGCTGGAGTCATGCGGCACAACAGCGGAACCAAACGTTGCGCGGTGCCCGAGCGCAGCGGGACGCGGTGCCCTTGCTGGAGATTCAGCGGATCTGGCAGGCGCACCTGCAGGTCTACGGTGCGGATAAGGTCTGGAAGCAGATGAATCGCGAGGGGATATACCGGTAGCACGTTGTACCGTAGAGCGCCTGATGCGGCATCTGGGCATACAGGGGGTAGTCCGCGGCAAACGGATCCGCACCACGGTTCCAGATACCCAGGTGCCCTGCCCACGAGACCGGGTCCACCGGGTTTTTCAGGCGGAGCGGCCTGACCAGCTCTGAGTGTCGGATTTCAGTGTGCCGCAGCAAGCGGCGTAAGAGATGAGGGTATGGCCCCTCGCCATCGGCTTGCAGGAGCAGGTGGCAAACCACCATGAGCGGCTTGGGTCAAAAGCCCCGGCCGTGAGCGTCATGGAAAAGGCGTCGTAAAGACGTCAGGTATGGATCAGGGAGACGAACAACCGTGAACTGCCGTTCAAGTGTCGAAAGTACTCAGATGACATCAAAACCGGGGAGTGATGTTGCCCCGCGATCAGCCGGGACGAAACCTGCTTACGGTCCCGGTGGTGTCCGGCATAGAGGCAGCGTCAGCCTGATTCGGGCTCTTGCGTTGAACTGCGGGAACCTTCGATGGCGATGCCAAGCGAAAGGCACAAGCCCGAAAGGCGAGGCCGAAAGTAGCGATGCGCCATCAAGGGGCGGAGCAGCTCGTAGTAGCGTTGAAGCCGCTGTACAAGGCCGAACTGATCCATCGTCGTGCGCCCTGGAAAACCAAAGCGTCCCTGGAACTGGCCACCCTGGAATGGGTGTATTGGTTTAACCACCACCGACTTCTGGAACCCTTGGGATATATCCCTCCGGCAGAAGCTGAGGCACAATATTACCAGAAACTCGCCCGTCAGGCCGGTAAAGCGGCATGACTTACATTAATCAGCCTCTACAATACCCGGGGCGGTTCAATCAAGAAAACTTGCACATCGTAAACATTATGTTTATTATTGGCGCATGATTCAAACATTCGCCAACACTGAAACCGAAGGCTTTTTCGTTACAGGTAAATCGCGTCGTTTACCTTCGGAAATTCTCAAGCGTGCAGCCATGCGTCTCAATCAGTTGCATGCCGCTACAGAGTTGAATGATCTACGTTTGCCACCCTCTAATCACTTGGAAGCTCTTTCAGGTAATCGCATTGGTCAATGGAGTATACGTATAAACCAACAGTGGCGTGTCTGTTTCAAGTTTGAAAATGGTGACGCATTTAATGTCGAAATAGTGGATTACCACTAGGAGGAATAACATGATCTACAATGGGTTAACACCTATCCATCCCGGCGAGTACCTCGCCGAGCTCCTTGAAGAGCTTCATATCTCTCAAGCGTTGTTCGCTCGTACCATTGGTGTGTCGCCCATGCGCATTTCCCATATCGTTAAAGGCAAGCGCCCTGTTACGGCTGAACTAGCATTGCTGTTTGCAAAAGCTTTTGAGCAAACTCCACAGTATTGGCTCAATTTACAAGCCAGCTATGATCTAAAAATTGCTGAGAAAAGCATCGCCAATCGTCTCTTCTCCATTCATAGCTTGGCCCATGCTTAATGGCTAACCCCCTCATTCCACCGGACTGGCCGAAAAGCGCGGCCAGCCGGTGAATTCCAACGTTAGAACAGCACAGGGGGGTCGTGGGCGAACAACTCACAAAGTTCAGGCGTCGGAGGACCGCTCGCAAGTCCTTCGAGGACTTGGATAAACGCCGCGACATGTACATCGTCTTGCACTATTCGTGCGAGTCCTTCTACGACATTAAACCAGAGCTGCTATGGGGCAGGTCACTGACGAATACTGGCGTAACGTAAGCGATTAAAAGTTCCGTTGTTTGCGCGAGAAGGATCGGAGGTTGCAGTTCTGGACGGTGACGATGGGCGGGCGATCGCCAAAGCAGGCGCTGGAGCAGAGGTACTCGCGACTGACTAAGCTGGCGCCGGTTATTGGCGCAAAGGAAAGGCCATCTATGAGCGCGAAAATCAATACACCGATGAACCCCTTGACAAGATTCAAGTGGTTCCCGACTTCCTTCCTTCGCCAGCCGAATTGGCATTTCATGAAGAGCATCGAGCTCTTCAAGTCCGAGGCCACAAAACATCACACGCAGTACCAACGCATGATTCGGCGGCTTCTCGACGCGTATGTCGACGGTCAGACCCCAACCCGGCAGTCCACGCCAACGCTGCGCGATAAAGCCGCGCCGCGCATCCGCGCCCAACCCACGCGCGGTGGACCTTCCCGATTGGGCGTCTCAGTAGTGGAAACACAACTGAGCAATCATCAATGCATCACCTTCTATTCGATACACCATGCGATGCTCATCTGTAATACGGCGTGACCAAAATCCTGAAAGAGCATGCTTCAGTGCTTCGGGTTTGCCAACTCCAGCGAAGGGTTCACGCTGTGTCTCACGTATCAGCTTATTGATTCGCTCGACCATGCGCTTGTCTTGCTTCTGCCAATATAGGTAGTCTTCCCATGCATCGTCAGAGAAGATCAGCCTCACTTCGCCAGCTTCCGCTCAACACCTTTACCGGCGTTCAGTTGTGCGACGGCAGCGAGAAGGCGCTTGGCGTTGGCGGGGGTACGCAAGAGGTAGGCGGTTTCCTCCAGCGCCTTGTAGTCTTCGAGCGAGAGCATCACGACGGACTGTTCGCCATTGCGGGTAATGATCAAGGGTTCGTGGTCGTCGCAAACGCGGTCCATGGCGCTGGCGAGATTTGCACGAACGGTGGTATAGGTAATCGCATCCATAACAAGCCTCCAAATATGTACGTGTTACTGTACATATTTTACGACAGCCTGTCTAGCGCGACGGTGCAGACGCCCAACCCCGCGTTCGAGAACAGACGCGTCGATCCAAAAGTAATGCGCCCTACGAATACCTATAACGCGGAATCACCATATAATGCATTAATTAGAGTGATTTTCGTCATTGCATGTAACTAATTGTAACACCGTTTCATCATGTTACAATTTTACCCTTGACGCGATCAATTGATCTGCCTAATGTGCGATTACTGCATGATTAATAACCATTTATTAATTGGTTATATGATTCATTTCTGATCGATGAATTTTTAACTGTACGCAGGTGCTTCCCATTCTTGAGGAGATAAAATGAAAATCCGCAAAACTGTCGTTTTATCCGCAATATGTATTTTAATATCCGGCACGGCCTGGGCGCAGACCGCTACGGTCCCGCTGGACCCGGTCAACAACGCGTTAGATCCGCAGAGCCCCTTTGCCGTCCTGTACCTGCCGCAAAATGCCCCCGCACCCGTCGATCAGGTCGGTCCCACGGCGTGGACCCATGCCTATGGCAACCCGCAACATAATGCCGCCTTTCCGATTGCCGCCAGCGCGCCGGCCTGGATTCGTGAGGGTGTACGCTGGAATTTCCCGGAGGCCCGGGCCTGGCCGTTGGGCGACCCGCATCCTTATGGGGAAAAGGTCTATGGCATCAAAGAGGCCCTGCCGGTGCAGACCCAGTTTTACGGTAATGCGCTCGGGGTCTCTGTCGTCAAGGGCGTGGTGTACGCCGAGAGCGATGACATGTTCGCCTACGCCGTCAATGCGCGGACGGGCAAACTGATCTGGAGAACCAGCCCGGTCGCCAATACGCTGATGGGCAATCCGCTGGTGGTCGGCACGCATGTGTACCTGTCTGCCGGAAGCGTATCCTTTAACTTCGCCAACGTGATGGAATACGCCAAACACCCGGCCAAAGCTGGGCGCGGCAAGGACATCAGCTACAACGGGATATTCTGTCTGGACCGGACCAACGGTAAACTGCTCTGGAGCTTTAAAACCGCTGGTGACGCCATGCCGACCCCTGCCTACGCCGATCATTCCCTCTTCATCAGCACCGGAGATGGCAATATTTATCGCATCCGTTCAGCGGATGGCCGGAAAATGTGGCGTACCCATGTCGGCGGTATCGCCAACATGTCCAGCCCCATCGTGTGGGATGGAAAAGTCTACGTCTCCATGTCCGTCATTCCTGGTCTGTATGCCCTGAATGTGCAAACGGGCAAGGTATTATGGAAGGGGGAAATTCCCGGTGCCGTGAATACGGGCATGGGGGATGTGCCGCCCGCTGTGGCGGATGGCATCGTGGTCATGGATTCGGTGGCAAATCCGCAGATGATCCAGGGTAAACCCACCATGACCACCCTGGTGCGGGCTTTCGATGCGCGTAATGGCAAGGTCCTGTGGACCGATGACATGGGACGCGGACCAAGAGTTCCGGCATTCAAGGGGGGCGTGCCAATGATCCATGATCATACGGTCTATGTGGGTTCACCGGTCACGTCCGCTTATGAAGCCATTGACTTGCATACCGGTAAAGTGGCGTGGACCTGGCATGTGCCCAACCCAGGCCCGGCGGGCGCCGGTCGCGGCGCGCCGACCTACTATGATCATACCCTGTATATTTCCACGGGACCGGATATTTATGCCATCGATCCGAAGAACGGGAAGATGATCCATCAATACAAGGTCGGTGGGCGTTTTGGCATCGTCAACCCGACCATAGTCGGTGGCACCATATATCTGGGCAACTCTTGGGACTGGATCAACGCCGTCCCCGTTCATGATGTGAATCCGCAATTCAACGCCCATCCGTCGTAACTCGGGGAGTATTGCGCAGGAAATCACCCATACCCTGCTATACTTCTTCCTCTTTCGCGGTCGTGGACTGGCTCAGCCGGCTGGCGAAGGTCGTGACGGAGTGATGGGGGGCTGATATGCAGTCAGATACACAGGCTTGGGCCGCTGTGGGAGCGGCTCTCTATGCTACTGATATACAACAAAAAGTATGGCAAGTGCGTGCCTTGCGCTGGCCGTTGGCACCCATGCCGGAAGTTTTTGCCCCACCGCTTTCCGCCACACCGGGGCGACCGAGCCATCCCCTGCTGGTGGGTCCCAAAGATTTGCCCAAACGCCGCGCCCTGCACACACAGGCAGGCCGCTTCGCCTTGTTGCACGCCCTGGCGCACATCGAATTCAATGCCATCAACCTGGCTCTGGATGCGCTCTATCGCTTCCCCGGTCTTCCCGAGGATTTTTACCGCGACTGGTTGCGGGTGGCGCAGGAAGAGGCGGAGCATTTCGTCCTCCTGCGTCAGCAGTTGCAGCGGCTCGGCGGTGACTATGGCGACCTGCCCGCCCACGATGGTCTCTGGGAAATGGCCCTGGACACGGCGGCGGACCCGCTGGAGCGCATGGCGCTGGTGCCACGGGTGCTGGAGGCGCGGGGGTTGGATGTCACCCCGGTCATGCGCGAACGGCTGCTGGCCGCAGGGGATGCGGAAGCGGCCGCCGTGCTGGCACGCATCGAAAGCGATGAATGCGGACATGTGGCGGTGGGCAGCCGCTGGTTTCGCTACCTCTGTGCACAACGCGGGCTGGAGCCGGACAGTACCTTCATGATACTCCTGCAGCAGCGTTACCGGGGACGGATTCAGGGGCCGCTGGCGCTGACGGCGCGGCGGACGGCGGGCTTTTCGGAGCCGGAGCTGGACTGGCTGCAGCGCCGCATCGGACAACCCGCCGCCACAAAGCCGGAGGGTGCGCCATGATTGAGCGGATACTGGGTATTGAAAGCTCCTGCGATGAAACGGGGCTCGCCCTCTATGACCGCCAGCGTGGCCTGCTCGGCGAAGTGCTGTTCAGCCAGATCGCCATTCATGCGCCCTATGGCGGCGTCGTACCGGAACTGGCGTCACGCGACCATGTGCGCCGCCTGCCCTTGCTGCTCGACGAACTGCTGGCGCAGACCGGCGGGCAGCGTCCTGACGCCATCGCGGTCACCGCCGGACCGGGACTCATCGGCGCCCTGCTGGTGGGGGTGAATTTTGCCCGGGGTCTCGCCATGGGCTGGGGTATTCCGGTGATCCCCGTGCATCATCTGGAAGGCCATCTGCTGGCCCCGCTACTGAATGACGTGGATCCCTTCCCGGCGGTGGCTCTGCTGGTTTCCGGTGGGCATACGATGCTGGTGGAAGTCCGGGGCATCGGCGACTATGTTTTGTTAGGGGAAACGCTGGACGATGCGGCCGGTGAAGCCTTCGACAAGGCAGCCAAGATGTTGGGTCTCGGCTATCCCGGTGGGCCGGCGCTGGCGGCACTGGCGGAGGGCGGAGATGCCCAGGCCTTTCGCCTGCCCCGGCCACTGCTGGACCGGCCGGGACTGGATTTCAGCTTCAGCGGTCTGAAAACGGCCTTCCGCCTGGCCGCCATGCCCATCGCGCCCGACGATGAGCAAAAGCGGGCTGACCTGGCCGCCAGTTTTCAGTCGGCGGTGGTGGAAACGCTGTTCAGGAAATGCCAGCGCGCCCTGCAGCGGACCGGGTTGAGGCGTCTGATCGTGGCGGGGGGGGTCGGCGCCAACCGGGCGTTGCGGACTGCGCTGAACGGGCTGGAGTCGGACGGGATCGAAGTCTTTATCGCCGACCTTGCTCATTGCACCGATAACGCGGCGATGATCGCCCTGACCGGCGCATTGCACACGGAGCGGGTCCAGTCGGCCACCGCGGATTTCCCTGTGCGGGCGCGCTGGTCCCTGACGGAGGAGGCGGAGCAGCCATGATGGACCAGTCATTAAGGACTGAAAGGCTTTAACGCTTTTTGAAGGGGCTTTCGCTGCCATCCAGCAGACGACGGATATTGCTGCGGTGCCGCCAGAGGATCAGCGGTACCAGCACCATGATGAGCACCCGCATACTCGTCTCAGAAGATACCGCAAAGACGATGGGCACCGCGCCGATCGCCGCCAGCAGCGCCGCCATGGACGAAACGCGCGTCACCGCGAACACCAGTATCCACAGGCCCAATACCGACAAGCCCAGCACCGGCAGGAGCGCCAGCAGAATACCCAGCGCCGTGGCTACTCCTTTGCCACCGCGAAAACCAAAAAACACCGGATAGAGATGGCCGAGAAAGGTGGCGAGGGCCACGGCGGCCAGCGCCCAGTCCTCCAGCCCGAGCAGGCGGGCGATGACGATGGGGACGACACCCTTGATCAAGTCCCCGAGCAAAGTCAGCAAAGCGGCCTTTCTGCCACCGATGCGCAGGATGTTGGTGGCGCCCGGATTGCCCGATCCGGACAGGCGCGGGTCGCCGAGACCCAAGGCACGCGCCACCAGAATGGCGGTGGCGATGGAACCGACGAGATATCCGCCGCCGGTGAGGACAACATCCAGAAGAAGTGACATGCGGTGCTTTAGTCGGAAAATTGTTTATTATAAGCTGAGCCGCGGCGGATTGTCGCTTTTTTCGGGATAAGCATGGATATTCTTTTTGTACGTGAACTGAAGGTAGATACCCGTATCGGCATCTACGACTGGGAACGCGAGGTCAACCAGACGGTACTCGTCGATCTGGACATTGCCGCCGATGTGCGGGCTGCGGCCCAGACGGACAAGGTGGAAAGCACCATCAACTACCAGACCATCTGCCAGCGTCTGGTCGCCCATATTTCAGCATCGGAAGTGGAACTGGTGGAAACCCTGGCCGAGCAGATCGCGGACATCATTCGCAGTGAATTCGGCGCGGCCTGGGTGCAGGTGACGGTGCACAAACCCGCCGCCGTGCGCGGCACACGGGATGTGGGGGTGCGGATCGAGCGGGGCGATCGTCTGCCCTGAGCGACCAAAGGCCCGATCAGGCCGACACCAACACCCCATACAGATCATGGGCATCTGCCCGGGTGATCTCCACCTCCACCCAGTCCCCGACCTGCAATCCCGCCGCCCTGCCCAGATGGACCACGCCGTCGATCTCCGGGGCATCGCTGGCGGAGCGGGCGATCACCTTGCCGCCCCGGCCCACGGCATCCACCAGTACCCGCTGACGCTGGCCCACCCGGCGTTGCAGGCGCCCCCGGCTGATGGCTTCCTGCACGGCCATGAATGCGGCGCGGCGCTCTTCTTTGACCGGCTCCGGCACCGCTCCGGCGAGCGCGTTGGCGGGCGCACCTTCTACTGGCGAATAGGCGAAGCAGCCCACCCGGTCCAGTTCCGCCGCCCGCAGAAAATCCAGTAACTCCGCAAAGTCCGCATCGGTTTCGCCGGGGAAGCCGACGATGAAGGTGCTGCGGATGGTCAGATCAGGCACGATCCGGCGCCAGCCGAGAATCCGGTCGAGGGTTTTTTCGGCGGCGGCGGGGCGGCGCATGGCCTTGAGGATACGCGGACTACCGTGCTGCAGGGGCACATCCAGGTAGGGCAGAATCTTGCCCGCCGCCATCAGGGGCAGGAGTTCGTCGATGTGCGGGTAGGGGTAGACGTAGTGCAGGCGCACCCAGACGCCGAGATCGCCCAGGGCCGCGCAGAGATCGGTGATGCGGGTCTTGAGCGGGCGGCCGTCGTGAAAAGCGGTGCGGTATTTGCGGTCCACCCCGTAAGCGCCGGTGTCCTGGGAAATCACCAGCAATTCTTTGACACCACCGGCCACCAGCGCCTCGGCCTCGCGCAGAATATCGTCCGGCTCGCGGCTGACCAACTTGCCGCGCATGCTGGGGATGATGCAAAAGCTGCACGACTGATTGCAACCCTCGGAGATTTTGAGGTAGGCGTAGTGGGGCGGCGTCAGGCGCAGGCCCTGGGGCGGGACCAGATCGGTGAAGGGATCGTGGGCCGGAGGGAGCGCCTCATGAATCGCGTCGAGCACCGCACTGGCCTGGTTGGGGCCGGTGACAGCGAGCACCTTGGGATGGGCGCCGCGCACAAAGTCGCCGCCCTCGCGGGCACCCAGGCAACCGGTGACCACCACCTTGCCGTTCTCTTCCAGCGCCTCGCCGATGGCCTCCAGCGATTCCGCCACCGCCGCGTCGATAAAGCCGCAGGTGTTGACGACGACCACATCGGCGCTGGCGTAATCCCCCACCAGCAGATAGCCCTCGGCGCGCAACTGGGTGAGGATGCGTTCGCTGTCCACCGTGGCCTTGGGGCAGCCGAGGCTGACGAAGCCGACTTTAGACGGCGTATTCGCGCCCACCTTCAAAAGGTGTTGCTCACGCTGACCACTCCCGGCACCGCGCCGACGATACGCTCGACCACCTGTTTGAGATCGATGACGGCGTTGGGGCAACCGGCGCAGGCGCCTTTCATGCGGACGCGCACATCGCGTTCGATGATTTCCACCAGCTCGATATCGCCGCCATCGCGGTGGAGGATGTGGCGTACCGTCTGCACCGCTTCCGCCACGGCCGCAGGGTCGGGCAGGGGGTCGTCGGGACCGTAGCGTTTCTGGCGATCAAGACCGCGCTCGGCCATGGCCTGGGCGTGGGCGATTTTGGCCGCGGCGAGGGGATCTTCCGCCTCCAGGGCGTCCAGTTCGTCTTCGCTGTAAAAGCGGATGGGGGATTTTACGGTTGAGCTCATGGCCGTCAATATAACATGCGACCACCATCGACGACGAGATTGTGGCCGGTGACATAAGGGGCATCGAAGAGCAGATAGGCGACGGCGCCGGCAATATCCTGGGGACTGCCGACACGCTTCAGGGCGTTGCGCTCGATGAGTCCCTGCTGGTCGCCATCGGGCGGGTCTTTATCCTCGGCCCAGAGCACCACGCCGGGCGAGACGCTGTTGACGCGGATCTCCGGCCCCAGTTCTTTGGCGAGGGCGCGGGTGAGAGCCAGCAGACCCGCCTTCGTGACACTGTAGGGCAGGTAGCCGCGCAGGGGAATTTCGGCGTGGATATCGCCTATGTTGACGACGGCGCCGCCGCTTTTCCGCAAATGGGGCGCGGCCGCCTGCGTCAGGAAAAGGGGCGCGCGCAGATGCACGGCCTCCATCGCCGCCCAGTCGTCAGACGTGATTTCGCCGAAAGGGGCAGGGGAGTACAGCGAAGCGTTGTTGACGAGGCCGTCGAGATGGCCAAAATATTCAATAGTCGCATCTATCAAGCGAGCGGGGGTTTCCGCCTCGCTGAGATCGCCGGCGATCAGGAAGGCTTCGGTGCCATACTGCATGCGCAGCTCCTGCACCAGAGCTTCGGCCTCTGCTGCGGATCGCTTATAATGCAGGGCGAGCTGGCAGCCCTCCGCCGCGAGCTGGCGGGCAATGGCGGCGCCCACCCTGCGGGCGGCGCCAGTGATGAGAACGACTTTTCCGGTAGCTTTCAAGAGGTGTCCATGCGCGTAGAGCGTCCCGATTTTTTAACCCATTCTCACGGGGGGCGCAAGACACATCTGCCCGTCCCGGACGCCGATGCGCTGGTCCACTCGGCGGCGTTGCTGACCCATATCCGGCGGGAAATCGATGCCGCAGGTGGGATGATCTCCTTCCGTCGTTATATGGAGCTCGCTCTCTACACGCCGGGGCTGGGCTACTACATGGCGGGGCAGACCCGCTTCGGTGCGGCGGGCGACTTCGTCACGGCACCGGAAATGGGACGGGTGCTGGCCGCCGTACTGGCCCGGACCCTGCAACCCGATCTGGGGCCGGACGGCATTCTGGAATTTGGCGGCGGGAGCGGCGCACTGGCTGGCCAGATCCGGGAAATTTTGCCGGACACACCCTATACCCTGCTCGAACCCAGCCCCGATTTGCAGGCGCGGCAACACGCGGCCGTGCCCGGCATTCAGCATCGGCAAACGCTGCCGGAACATTGGCGCGGCGTGCTGCTCGCCCACGAAGTGCTGGACGCCATGCCGGTGCAGGTGCTGGAGTTGGACGCCTTCGGACAATTGCACGAATGCGGTGTGCATTGGAATGGCGAGGCACTGGAGTGGGCGCTGTTGCCACCGCCAGTCCCTGCGCCGCTGGCGGCGCGCTTGGCACCCTATGTAACGCATTGGCCCCGGCCCTATCGGACGGAGATCAATCTCACCGCCGAATCCTGGCTGCGCGAAGTCGCCACCCGTCTGGACTCCGGCGCCATTCTTCTGATTGATTACGGGCACGAGGCCGCAGAGTTTTATCACCCACAGCGGCAGATGGGCAGCCTGCGCGCCTACTATCGCCATCACTGGCTGGACGATCCCTTTTATCTGCCGGGCCTCTGCGACCTCACCGCCCACGTGGATTTTACCGCGCTGATGACCGCTGCGGTGGAGGCCGGGCTGGAAGTAGCCTTTTATGGCCATCTCGCCCGCTTTCTGGTGGAACACGGGCTGGCCGAGGTATATGGCGCCCTCTGCGCGCAGGCGGGTGACGACGGCATATTCGCCCTGAATAACGAGATTAAACGCCTCACCCTGCCGCAGGAAATGGGCGAGAGCTTCAAGGTATTGATTCTGATAAAGCGGGAGAACGTATGACCATTCAGATTTACGGCATTCGCCACTGCGACACCATGAAAAAAGCCTTCGCCTGGCTGGACAGCCATGGGCTGGAGTACCGCTTTCACGATTACAAAAAGGCCGGAGTGCCAATGGCGGAACTCCGCCATTGGCTGGAGCACTGGGACTGGGAAATTCTCATCAATCGCAAAGGAACTACCTGGCGACGCTTACCGGAGCATGAACGGGAGATCGTCGTGGATGCTGAATCCGCACTTAAACTGATGGAAACACACCCCAGCCTGATCCGTCGACCCATTTTGACCAACGGTGACCAGGGCCTGCTGGGTTTTGATGTGGCGGCGTGGGCGCAGGCATTTCCTATCCGCCGCGAGGCAGGATGATCGACCATCCTGGACAGACATGAGGTACGGACCTTAGCTGTCCGATTACCCGATGGGTTTGTCTATCGTTCTTCTGCGGCTTTACTGCGCTGGAACGCATCCAGAATCGCCGCCTCAAATGCTTTTTCCGCCTGTTCAACAACGCGCCAGTCGCCATTTATGGGAGAAGAAAGCAATAGGACATTCATGGCCGCGATAGCCTGGTGATATTCTGCGTGAAGCCGATACAGAGGATCGTCGTCGGGAATTCCCAGGCGATGCATATCGACATGAATAGGACAGATTGTGGCATTCGCCAGCGTCGCACAGTCCACCAGGCGTGGATTGTAACAAATCGTTTTTTTCAACGCGTCATGATTAACGAGCTGTGTGGCATAGAGCCCGAGCAGACTGGCGGGCTGCTGCTGCGGGTGTAAAGGGACCGGATCGAGAAATGCCTGCAACTGTGATAGTGGCATGGGCCTGGCGATCGCATAACCCTGGAGGAAATTGGCGCCCATGATCGTTACCGCATCCAGGATGTCATCCGTTTCCACGCCCTCCACCACCAGATCCACTCCCATTCCAACGGCGAGGGCCTGGATAGATTCCACAAAGTGGAGATCCTGGGGGTGCTGTTCCAGGGTTCGGATAAAACCCTGATCCAGTTTGATCTCATCGACGGGAAGGTCTTTCAGGCGCAAGAGGGAGGAATAGGCACTACCCACGTCATCCAGGGCCAGACGCACGCCAAGCGCCCGCAATTCCAGGAGATGTTTCAAGGCGGCGGGCTGTTCCAAAAAATCGCTTCTTTCGAGAATCTCCAAGGTGATGCGTGACGGATCCGCCTTGCCTGAGGCAACCATTTCCCGCAGCCACAAGGTGCTGGATTCCGAGATGGAACTTGGATCTACATTCACGGATACCCACAAGGACCACCCTTGAGCCTCCAAGATGGGCAGGTCCGTCAAGGCCTGATCCAGAACCTTCTTGCTGAGCACAAACAAATCGGCCTCTTGTAATTGTGGCAGAAACTCAGCCGGTGACCAGACTTTTCCTTCTGCATCCCGCAAGCGAGACAGCGCCTCTACACCCGCCACCTTGCGAGTGCGGCTATCCAGGATCGGTTGATACCAGATCTCCAGAGCTCCGGTATCCAGTAGACGTTGCGCCATTGTGCGCCGTATTTTTCGAGTTTCCTCGCCGAAAAGTACCCAGGAAAACTCCCGATTGGCCTTGTGGGCCTTACTCTCATATAGCGCCTGATCGGCCAGACGCAGAAGGGCATCGGGATTGTCTCCCTCCGCAAAAGGATAAATGGCCACCCCCATGCTGAGGCCGATACTTACCATCTGCCCATCCTCCAGGGTGATGGGGGCACTGATCGAGCGTCCGATCGTGTCGAGGATGGCTTCCAGGGGATCCAGGTGATCTAAATTCTCTACCAGCACGACAAACTCATCGCCGCCTACACGCGCGATAAAATCGGTTTTACGCAGACTCTGAGGCAAGCGTTGGGCGACGATCCGCAGCACTTGATCTCCGGCGTCATGACCATAGGTGTCGTTCACCGGCTTAAAACTGTCCAGGTCCAGCATGCATAACGCCAGAAGACTCTCGTTCCGCGTTGCGTGGGCTATGGCGCGATCCATCTCCATATCCAGGGCGCGGCGGTTAGGCAGGCCCGTCAACAGGTCAGAAAGAGATTGTCTGGATAACTCACCCATGAGGTGATGACGTTCCGTAACCTCCATGGAGGTCCACACAATAACGGGATGTTTCGGATCCGTCAGCAGTCGCTGACCAGAAACGTCCACATAAACAATCTGGCCATCTTTGCGTTTTATCGCGAGATCTTTCAGCGCCCCATAGCCCTCGGCGAGCACTTCCTGGGCGAGTGTGGCCATGCTTGCGCTGCTTTCATGATCCGGACAGCTCTTTCCCGCAAAAAGCTCCACCAGGTCCTCCACAGAAGAGGCGCCATAGATTTCCAGCATGCGGGCGTTTACCCGTTCGATAAGCAGATCCGGAAAACGCACGATGCTGATGCCCGCAGCAAGGTTATTCAGCAGCGCCTCATTGAAAGCCTGGGTAGCACGCTCCCGGTGGACTGCATCCAGATGGTCCAGCCCAAAGCTGATGTCTTTGGCCATCTCTTCCATAATCCCGCGAACATCGGTCTCCACTGCCTTTGCGTCGCCTTTTGCATAGACGGTGCACACGGCCCAAAGGACTCCATTCCGACGGATCGGTAGCACAGAACTGCCGTGAAATCCAAAATGGGCGACACGCTCTCGCCAGAGAGCCTTCGCATTCTGGGAGAAATCGGCATCATAGATGGCCCTTTGCTGTCTCCAGACCATCCCGGTGATTCCTTGTCCTTCCGGAATATCCGCCCGGCTGGATATTTTTATATCGTTCAGATAACCGGTTTCTCCTGCCGCCGCCAGCACCTGAAAATCTCCTTGCGCATCAGGTCTGCCAATCCAGGCAAGGGCGCTGCTGGTATATTGCACGATGAGGTCGCAAACCTCCTGAAGTAGGGAGTCCTCATCGTCTGCGCGAGTGATGGCTTGATTTACCTCACCCAGCAGCACATTAAAATCCGTGAGTTTCCGCTGATGCTCCAGGCTCCGTTGCAAATCTGCCTCCAAGACCTTGCGCTTGGTAATATCTCGGGCAGAATCCAACAATACCCATTTTCCCTGTATCTGGATGGGCGAACCATTGATCTCCACATCGATAATGGTCCCATCCTTACAACGATGGCGAGTCTCAAAGCGCAAGGACTCCGCTGTGGAAAATTGCCGGGCGATTAACTCCTTCAGCTCACCGGCGCTTTTCTCGGCGTCCCACTGGGAAACGTGCATACCCAACATTTCCGCACGGGAGTAGCCGAGCATGGTGCAGAACTGATAGTTAACCTCGATCAGAAAGCCGTTTTCGTCAAGAACGTGAATACCATCGCTGGCATTGTTCAATAAAGCTTCGTTTTTCTCCGACGATTCCTGAAGGGATTTTTCCAGCGAGATGAGTGCCTGGTGTTGCCGCCACTGCGTCAGGGCCAGACCGAGGGTGGCGGCCAACTGGCCGAGCAATCGCTGCAGGGATGGGGTGAAATGCCGGGGCAAGTCGCTCACTATCACCAGTACGGCGGATGGCTCCGTGTCTTCGTACACGAAAACCGGATAGGCCATGACACTCCGAATACGGGACAGCGGCGCTTGCTGTTGTTGTACAACCGTCATCGCGGGAGACTGCTGAGGACGGGTGGGTCCCTGTGCGGTTTTTTCGCGGAAGGCCCGACTGGGGATCATGTCGCCATAAGGGAAGTGTGCCGCATCACGGGAGGGTGTCAGCGCTTCCATGGTCTGTCGAAGTTCCGGTGTGTCCGCGCTGGCGGCCACGACCCGCAACCACTCACTGTTCGCTTCGGGAACGACGACATAGGCGCCGATGGCTTCCGTCTGCTCCACCACGACCGCCACCAGCCGCCGATACATAACCTCGGGATCGCCCTGGCGCAGCAAATCCTGCTGGGCCAGGATCGCTGCCATCTGGTATTGGCGAAAGCGCAGTATCCGGCGGAGGAGTTGTAGTAACAGCGCCACCCCGGCCAGAACGCACAAAGCGGTCAGCAGAATGGACAGTCGCGTCCGTTCCACCCGCCAGAAGGCACGATCCAGTGCCGCCGCCGTCCATTGCACCTGCAAAGCCCAGGGATAACCGGGGACAGGAACTACTACTTGACCAACGGGCCTGGGCAGAGGCGTACCCGGTGCCGCCCAGTGGCCATCTTTCCAGATCGATATAACCTGCCCATGCGGTCGCATGAGGACGATAGATTGCAGGTATAGCGGTGTATGGATCACGCTCAGATGGGAGAGCATGAAGGAACAGCCAATGAACCCCAGCACATGGCCTTCGCTGTTCCGGATACGCTGCCGCATAGTCAGTACCCAGGCATGTGCCCGATCGGCGTAGAAAGGCTTTCCCATGAAGCGATCTGGATATCCCGGTAGGGGCGTGAAGTCATTGTCCGCAGCAATGCGCCTCGTCGACTGCTGCACGCTCGACCAGACGATTCGATTGCCGGACGGATCCCGAACATCGATGGCCATAATGGCCGGATGGGTCTGCTGAAAGGCGACAAAGGCGGAAAGAACCTTGGCACTCGGTAACAGATGGTCCGTGCCCTGGGCAAAAAAAGCATTTCTGAGGAATGCAAGGTCATAGAAACGTGCGTCGATGTTGGCGGCCACTATACCGGCGGTTTGCGTGGCGGTGACTTCCGCCCAATTATGAAAATCGGCCCGGATGGATTGCTTCAGATCAGCGGCACGCCACCAGGCAATACTCATGAACAAGAGTGCCAAAGCGATGAAAAAAGCCCTGGTTCCCCACAGAATTTCACGGTCACTGCGGGAAAACACTCCGACTTTCTTCTTGGCTTTGCCTCCCATGAAACGAGCCAACAATAAACGCCGGGCAGATGATACATGGCGCAGAGGGGGCATCTTGGCGGGATCTCCAGTCTTTTAGCAAGTATATCAGATCGGCACCGTCATCATCAGCCTTATACATTTGTCGTATTGGGGGATTACCGGCTAGAAACATTAGGCGAACGGGTTGCCGCACGCGGCGACCAAGAATGAGTTATACTGGACGACGCTTGGTGGACCTTCGCACACCGCTACACAGGAGCATGATCATGAACCGTTGGGTGGCAACCATGACCGGTATACTGCTTATCGGTAGCTTCGCTGCCGGGGCCCAGGCAAGTACGGACAGGGCATCAGCCCCTTATCCGCTCACGCATAACAGGACCATCGCCCAGATGCGCCAGCATCTCCAGCATGAAGAGATCGCGCAGCACCAGTTGGAAGAAAGGATTATCACCCTGAAGGCCCACCATGACCGGGCAGGCGTTATTCGCGCCGAGCAACAACTGAAATCCAGGACGGCCAATATTGCAGAGCTCAGAGCAGAACTGCATGATGCCATGACCAATGGTGAAGGATACCAGAGCAAGACACATTAAAGCCCGGCGATAACATCACTCCAGAAGGAAACCATCATGAGCAAAACACAGCAGAGCAATAAAGAAACCAAGAAGCAGCCGGCGATGTCACCCAAAGAGAAGAAACAGGCCAAACAGGCCAAGAAGAATTCCAGCGGTGGTGGTGTCACCATCGTTCCCCGCTGAGATCATCGGCGCCAAGTCAAAAAGTGTGGAGGAGTCCCGTAACAGAAACAGCTTGCGGTACGCAGAAGTAAGGAAGAATACGTGATGCTCTAATGTGTCGTCAGGTTATTCCGAGGAGAGCGTCATAGCTACAAAAAAGTTAGAGTTTTCGTCCTGCGTAAAAAATACCCTGAACAACGCATCGGATACGAACTTGTTACGCTCGGAGTTGTTCAACGTTGAACAACTGAAACAACATGCGGTAACGTTGGCTGGTCAGCATGCTATCGATCCATACCCCGGGCCAGATCGCCTGCTACCACGTCTGGCCGACAACGCCGCTGTTTTGCGTGCGGCCTATGACGTGGTCACCGCAGGAACCGCGCAGGCTGAGCAGCGGACCCTGGCTGGCGAGATTTGGTTGCTCGATAATTTCTACCTCATCGAGCAACAAATCATTCTGGCACGAAGACATTTGCCTAGCGGCTATGGCAAGCAACTGCCACGCCTGCAATCCGGCAGCTTAGCGGGATTCCCCCGTATCTACGACCTCGCCTCTGAATTGATTGCGCATCAGGATGCCCGTGTCGACAGTGATAATGTCAGCGCCTATATTCAGGCCTATCAAAGCGTTACGGCATTAACGCTGGGCGAATTATGGGCCTTCCCCATCATGCTGCAATTGGCGTTGTTGGAAAACCTACGCCGCGCTGGTCTGCTCGTTGCCTGCCGGCGAGAGGAACGCAACGCCGCCATGAACTGGGCGGATCGCATGCTCGCCACCGCAGAAAAAAAGCCGAAACTGCTGATCCAGCTACTTGCTGAATTCGCGCATGCGGATATGCCCTTGACGGCACCGTTTGTAGAGGAGTTTTACGCCAGATTGCAGGCCTACGGTCCCGCTATGGCGTTCGTGCAAACCTGGGTCGAACATAAATTGCTCGAACAGGGCATAACCGCGACGCAGTTGTCCGAAGTGTCCGCCAGAAGATCCGCTGCCAACCAGATATCCATGGCAAACAGTATTGGAAGCCTACGCTTCCTCACCGCTGTGGACTGGCGGGATCATGTCGAAGCATACAGCGTTGTCGAACAAAGCCTGCGCCAAGACCCTATGGGAATATACGCCGGACAAAATTTCGCAACACGCGATCGTTATCGCCACGCTATTGAAGATATTGCGCGCAGCAGCCGGCGCGATGAGCTGGCCGTGGCGGAAGAGGCAATTGCACTTGCCCAGGCGGTAGCGCAGCAAACAGGCAGCGGCGATCGCTCTGCGCATGTCGGCTATTATCTGCTGGATCGGGGTCGGCAACACCTTGAGCGGGCGATGGGCTGTCACTTCGAATGGCGCTCAGCGGCCCGACAGATGGGCGACCATCTCCGTCTTTCCCTGTATATCAGCGCCATACTATTATTGACGGCACTGATCAGTTTAATTTTGTGCTTCCCCCTTGCCGGTCTCAGCTCTGCAGACTGGCGTTTCTGGTGGCTAGGCATAGTCGGGGTTGTGAGCATTTCAGCTTTGGCGGTTTCTCTGGTAAATCGCCTGATTACCCTCTTTATGGCGCCCGGCACCCTGCCGCAGATGGATTTTTCGCAGGGTGTTCCTGATGCGCACCGCTGCATGGTCGTTATCCCGACGCTGCTGAGTACGCCCCAAGAAATTGACGCGTTGCTGGAGGCCCAGGAAATCCGCTACCTCGGAAACCGCGATCCCAATATTTACTTCGCGTTACTGACGGATTTTCGGGATGCGGCAGAGCAGACCTGTCCGGAAGACGCTGCATTGATCGACTATGCACGTGTCGCTATTCAGACCCTCAACACCCGCTATGCCGATGATCGACCTTGCCTATTTTATTGGTTTCATCGGCCGCGGGTATGGAACCCATTTGAACGGGTGTGGATGGGCTACGAACGCAAACGCGGCAAACTGGAACAATTTAATGCGCTGCTGAGAGGGTCGGCGGAGACAGCGACATTCTCAGAGCAGGTCGGCGACCTGTCCATCCTCGGCAGCATCCGTTATGTCATCACCCTCGATACCGACACGCAATTGCCCCGTGACACGGCGCGGGCACTGATCGGTGATATGGCGCATCCGCTTAACCAGGCCGTATATGACGCCGACAAGGGCCGTATCGTCGATGGCTATGCGATCATTCAGCCCCGCGTGGCGATCGACCTGACCAGTGCCGGTCAATCACCATTCACCAAACTCATGGCCGGGGATTCCGGTATCGACCCCTATACGCGCGAGGTGTCCGATGTCTATCAGGACGTTTTCAGCGAAGGCTCCTTCATCGGCAAGGGCATTTACAATGTAGATGCCTTCCGTCAGGCGGTTGATGGCCGTTTTCCAGAAAACCTCATCCTCAGTCATGATTTACTGGAAGGCGGGTATGCCCGTGCGGCACTGGCGACCAACGTCGTCCTGATCGAAGAATTGCCGGGAAGTTACACCGCAGAGGCCTCCCGTCGACATCGCTGGATTCGGGGTGACTGGCAGATTGCCGGCTGGCTGTTGCCGTCGGTGCCTGGTGCCCCAACGGCCGACGGTATGCAGGCACCGCGTCCGGCCAATCCGCTATCGAGTTTGTCGATGTGGAAAATCTTTGACAATCTCCGTCGCAGCCTGGTGTCGTCCGCGCTATTGTTACTGCTGGCGGGGGGATGGCTCCTGGACCCGGCCTTCTCCTGGTTATGGACCACACTGGTAACCGCTATCATCCTCGTGCCGGTCCTGCTTTCGCCGCTCATCGACCTCTTCCGCAAGCCTCAAGACCTCGACTTGGCGGCACATCTCGCCCTGACCAGAGCTTCGGCAATTCGCCCACTGCTCTCCGCACTACTGACTGTCGCACTGCTGCCCTATGAGGCCGTGATGAGCCTGGATGCCATTCTGCGCTCGGGCACGCGAATGCTCTTCACCCGTCGGGGATTGTTGCTTTGGCAACTGCCTTCCTACCTCCGCCGTAACGCCTGTCAGACCCCCGGCGATTTTTTCATGGAGATATGGAGTGCACCACTGCTCGCCATCCTTATCGGGATAGCCTTGGTGGTTGCCGCCAATCTGGGGCTCAGTTCGCCCTCAGCCTTACTGTTCAGCACGCCCATTTTAGTGTTATGGCTGTTTTCACCGCTTATCGCATGGCGGATCAGTCAGCCGCTGCGGACCGGTGTTACGGATTTGGATGACACACAGCGACGTTTTCTGCGGCTGTCGGCACGGCGTACCTGGCGGTTTTTTGATGACTTTGTCAGCCCTGCGGAGCACTGGTTACCCCCCGATAACTTTCAGGAGTATCCCGCGGCGGCCATTGCCTCGCGCAGCTCACCGACCAACATGGGCATGTCCTTGCTGGCGAATCTGGCGGCCTATGATTTTGGTTATATTTCCGCCGGCAAACTCCTTCAACTGACCGAAAACACCGTGGCAAGCATGGAGCAACTGGAACGCTATCACGGTCACTTCTATAACTGGTATGACACGCGCACCCTGCAAATATTAAGTCCGCAATACATCTCAGCGGTGGACAGTGGCAATCTTGGCGGCTGCCTGCTCACCCTCCAGGCGGGGTTGAACGCGCTCAAAGATCATCCGGTGCTGCCGGATAACGCCTTTGCGGGTTTGCAGGATACGCTGCATCTGTTGGCAGCATGCATCCACGACATCCCCACGGCGGACCTGACCGAAAAAGTCCATGCACTGCACGACATACTGTCTGCCACGGCGCTCAACGGGTTCCCCTCATCCCTGGTGGATGCCCGTGAGCGGCTTGCTGATATTCAACGGATCAGCAGCGATCTCGTGAATGGGCTCCCCGCCGATGCTCCGGCGGATAGCGATTGTGCTTACTGGGTGCGGACATTTGATCAACAATGCCGCGCTTTCGCGGCGGACCTGGAAGACCTCACCCCTGCAGCGCGGCATTTAAACGCTGCCCCGACACTGGCCGAATTGGCCAATGACATTGCCATGGGGACGGCAAACACCCGGGCGGCTGCCGCAGAACGGTTGCGGGTCATCGATCAATTGGTGGATCGCTGCCGCGCGTTGGCGGTGATGGATTTTGAATTTCTTTACGACCATACGCGCGACCTGCTGGCTATTGGTTACGATGTCGGGGAACGGCGCCGTGATCCCGCCTGCTACGACCTGCTGGCATCGGAAGCACGCCTGGCCAGTTTTCTGCTTATTGCACAAGGGCAGGCACCACAAAAACATTGGTTTTCGCTGGGCCGCCTGTTGACGAGCTACGGCGGCGAACTGTGCTTGATTTCATGGAGCGGCTCGATGTTTGAGTATCTCATGCCGCAATTGATCATGCCGGATTTCCCCAACACGCTGCTCAACCAGACCTGCAAAGCGGCCGTCTCCCGCCAAATAGAATATGGTCGCCAGCGCGCCATACCCTGGGGGATATCGGAATCCTGCTTCAACGTCATGGACATGCATCAAGTCTATCAATACCGGGCGTTTGGGGTTCCCGGTCTCGGTTTCAAACGCGGTCTCGGCGATGATTTGGTGATTGCACCCTATGCCAGCGCGCTGGCCCTGACCGTGCTGCCGTGGGCGGCATGTCATAACTTGCAAGCCCTTGCCGCGCAAGGGTTTCTCGGTACTTATGGATTTTACGAAGCCATCGATTACACGCCATCCCGGGTGCCACCGGGCGAGAGTCATGCCATTGTCCGCACCTTTATGGCGCATCATCAAGGCATGAGCCTCCTGGCTTTTGCCCATGTCCTTCTCAATCAGCCGATGCAGCGCCGGTTTTTATCTGATCCCGGCATTCAGGCCACTCAGTTATTGTTGCAGGAGCGTCTGCCCAGGCAAGAGGCCACCTTGCATCCCCATGCCGCTGAAGTCAACGCCGCCGCAAAGGTGTCCAGCGACGAGACCGCCGCGATTATGCGCGCATACACCAATCCGGATACGTCCATGCCAGAAGTCCACCTTCTGTCTAATGGCCGCTACCACGTCATGATCAACCACGCCGGCAGCGGCTACAGTCATCGTGGTGGTCTCGCCGTGAATCGCTGGCGCGAGGATACCGCCGTAGATAACTGGGGAACCTTCATTTATCTGCGTGATCATCATTCCGGACACTTTTGGTCGACAAGCTATCAACCCACCCGAAGCAAAGCCGATCACTATGAGGCGATTTTCGTCCAGGCGCGGGCGGAATACCGTCGCCGCGATCAGATGATAGAGAGCTATATGGAAGTCGCCGTTGCACCAGAAGACGATGTGGAGATCCGCCGCGTGACGCTCACCAATATCTCCCCGCGCATTCGTCAGATAGAGTTAACGAGTTATACCGAGATTGTCCTCGCGTCGCCGAATGCCGACCTTGCTCACCGCGCATTTAGCAACCTGTTCGTTCAGACCGAAATTCTGGCAGAGCACAATGCGATTCTCTGTACCCGACGTCGCCGCTCACCGGACGAACAAACGCCTTGGATGTTCCATCTGTTTGCGGCTCCCGGGGTTGCCGCCAGTGCAGCATCTTACGAAACCGATCGCGCACAGTTCATCGGCCGTGGTCGTACCGTCGAGCATCCGCGCGTCTTCGATAGACTACAACAGACTACCTTATCGAATAGCGAGGGTCCCGTATTAGACCCCATTGTGGCCATCCGGCGTATGCTAACGCTTGGCGTAGACGAGTCCGCGACGGTGCAGATCATTTCCGGACTTGCCGATACCCGGGCGGCGGCCATCGCCCTGCTGGAGAAGTATAGCGATCGTCATCTGGTGGAACGTGCTTTTGAAATGGCCTGGTTCCAGAGCCAGGAGGTGCTCCGTCATCTGCGCGCCAGTGAAGCCGATGCCCAGGTGTACGGCCGCCTCGCCAATTCCGTGGTCTACGCCAGCGCCCTGCGCCGGGCCACGCCCAGCGTTATTGCCCGTAATCAGTTAGGGCAGTCCGGCCTGTGGCGCTTCGGGATATCGGGTGATTTGCCGATTGTGCTGCTGCGCGTCAGTCAATTAAACCGCCTTAATCTGGTAAAACAAATACTGCAAGCCCATGCCTATTGGCGACTGCAAGGACTGGCGGCCGATCTGGTGATCGTCAACGAAGATTTCACCAGTTACCGGGCCACGCTACAAGACCAGATTATGGGCTTGATTCACACAGGTCCGGAAGGACAAGTCATCGACAAACCCGGTGGCGTCTTTGTACGCCGCGCCGAAGAACTTTCCGAAGAGGATCGCGTGCTGTTCCAGACCGTCGCGCGCATTATCCTCACCGACAGCACCGACTCCCTGCTGGAGCATGTGGAACGGCGGGTATCCGGGGATCGCTTCCCTGCTCCGCTGAACCCGCGGCCACCCCCCGCCACCGAGATCATACAGCCGCTGCTTCCGCGTGAACGTATTTTTTTCAACGGATTGGGTGGATTCACGACCGATGGACGTGAATACGTCATCAGTCTGGAGCCG
>NZ_JAAZTY010000059.1 GCF_018854775.1 Acidithiobacillus ferriphilus
GGCGCGTGCGGCAAATCCTCTACACGGCGGCGGGTATGGGGAGTCTGGCACTGGGCGGCTGTGCGGGGGTCGCGCCCCCCCCTCCCGCCACCGGCGCTTCGTCGTCCTCCTCTGCGACCTGCGCCATGCCCGCCCCCAATCTGCGCGCTGCCTATAACCGTCCCTATCAGACGCATGGTCGCCACTACGCGCCACTGACCAGCTCCACTGGGTACGCAGTGCGCGGCATGGCTTCCTGGTACGGCTGGGAATCCGGTTCCACCACCGCCATGGGCACGCCCTTCCGGCCCCGCGCCTTCAGTGCCGCCAGCAGGGATCTGCCGCTACCCACCTGCGCCCGGGTCACCAACCTCAGCAACGGGCGCAGCATTGTCGTGCTGATCAATGACCGTGGCCCCTTTGTGGATGGTCGGATAATGGATCTCTCTTATGGAGCGGCCAACGCCCTGGGGATGACCGGGCAAGGGACCGCGCCGGTACAGATCGTCGCTCTGCCGCCCGCCGCCCCCCTTCCGGCAAGCACAGCGGGGAGCACGAGCACGATGCCCCCCCTGCCCATGGCCCCGGAAATGCCCGCGCCGTCACAAAGCTTCCTGCAAACCGGGGCCTTCAGTCAGGTCAACAACGCCACTCGCGAGCGTGACCGCCTGCTCAAGGCGGGCATTCACGGTGTGCTCATCGTACCGGGACTGGTGAAGGGGCGGTCGTATTACAAGGTACAGATCGGCCCGCTACCGGATGGCATCACCGCAATCAAGGTCATTGCCGAGCTTAAACAGATGGATTTTCACGGCTTTTATAGCGTGGAACAATAAAGGAACCGCATCATGTCCCAAGGCATATGGCCCAATTTCTATATCGTTGGTGCGGTGAAAAGCGGCACGACTTCGCTCTATGCCTACTTGCGGCAACATCCCCAGGTTTTTTTGCCAACGATGAAGGAACCGCATTTTTTCACCCGGCCCCATCCGTCTCCGGAGCAAACCCATCTGATTCAGTACGTAGCCAATGTCGAGCAATATCAGCACCTCTACCGGGGTGCGAATCAGTTTCCCCGCATCGGCGATGCCAGTCCTTCTTATCTCTGGTGCGAAGAGGCCCCGGAGCGTATCCATGCCGTGCAGCCCGATGCACGGATTATTGTCATCCTGCGCGACCCGGTACAACGGGCCTACGCCCAATACCTCATGGATTTCAATGAAGGCGTCCTCGATCTGCCTTTCATGGAGGCGTTGCAGCGGGACTGGACCCGTCCCGACAAAGGCTGGGGCATCTCTCAACTCTATGTGGAACTCGGGCGCTATACGGCGCAGATCATCCGTTATCAGCAGCGTTTTGGAGCCGACCATGTGCATGTTTGCCTCCTGGAGGATCTCAAAAAAACCCCGCTGGCGGTGCTGGAGGGCATCGCCGATTTTCTGGACATTGATCGTGCGGCGATGGGCGCCATTGATTTGGAAACGGCACACAACGCTCACCGCCTGCCGCGCGGAAACTGGGCTCGGCGCCTTGCCAGCGGACGTATGAGCCGTTTCATCGGCGAGCATCTTTTTCCGCACAGCTGGGGCGAATATATCTGGCGTCACATTTTCCTGCGCGCAGGTCGTAAGCCGCCCATGGACAACGCAGCACGCCGCTTTCTACAGGAACTGTATGCTCCGGAAATCGAGCGCCTGGAACATGTTTTGAATCGACCTCTGCCAGAGTTGCGGGTATCGTGGAAAGCCTTTGAGCCGATAAAAGATACCAAACCGTCCACCCTGCCCCAGAAGCCATCCGGCAATATCTGAGCCCTCGCTCAGGCGCTGCCAAGGCTTGCTGGCCCCCGACACGTCTACTATGTTTAAGGCAATCGGATTTACCGCAGAGGAGAAGGTTATGTCTGGTCGTTATATTCGTTTTTTCAAAGATATACGCATTGAAGACATACCTCTGGTAGGAGGCAAAAATGCCTCGTTGGGGGAAATGTACCGGGAACTGAGCCCATACGGCGTGAAGGTCCCCAATGGTTTCGCCATCACCGGTGAAGCCTATCGTTACCTGCTGGATCAGGCTGGCGCCTGGCCAGCACTGCATGCCGCGCTGGATGGGTTAGATCCGACCAACGTCACCGATCTGGCCAAACGCGGCGCACGGGCGCGCGAAATAATCTATGGCGCGCCGTTACCCGCAGACTTACAGACAGAGATTCTGACGGCTTATGCCGAACTGCGCAGGGAATATGGCGAAACACTGTCGGTAGCGGTCCGTTCCTCAGCGACCGCCGAAGACTTGCCCACCGCCAGTTTCGCCGGTCAGCAGGATACCTACCTCAATATTTCCGGCGAAGCCGCCCTGCTGGACGCCTGCCGCCGCTGTTTTGCCAGCCTGTTTACCGATCGCGCCATCCACTATCGGGTTGGCCAGGGCTTTGATCATTTCAAGGTCGCCCTGTCCATCGGTGTCATGAAGATGGTGCGTTCGGACAAGGCGACCAGTGGCGTGATGTTTTCACTGGATACCGAGACGGGCTTCCGCGACGTGGTCTTCATCACCGCATCCTGGGGGCTGGGTGAGAACGTGGTGCAAGGCACCGTGGACCCCGACGAATTCTATGTCTTCAAACCCGCTTTTCTGCGTGGCAAAAAGGCGGTTTTGCGGCGGGTATTGGGCAGCAAGAAAATCAAGATGATCTATACCGAAGGGGATACCCGGAACAGCACTCGCAATGTCGCCACCCGGCGCCATGAACAGGAGAGCTTCTGCCTCAGTGATGCGGACGTGCTGACTCTGGCCGATTACGCCATCAAGGTCGAACGGCATTACAGCCAGAAAATGCAGGCAAACCGACCCATGGACATGGAGTGGGCAAAAGATGGTACCGATGACCAGCTTTACATGGTCCAGGCGCGACCAGAAACCGTGGCCTCGCAAAAAAAGGGACAGGTGCTCGAAGAGTACATCCTTGAGGGTCAGGGCACCGTACTGGTGCAGGGACGCGCCATCGGCGGCAGGATAGCTTCCGGTCCGGTGCATATTATCAGCGATGTGAAACATCTGGCGGAGTTCAAGCCTGGGGAGATTCTGGTGGCGGAAACCACCACCCCCGACTGGGAGCCCGTCATGAAAGAGGCGGCAGCCATCGTCACCAATCGCGGCGGGCGTACCTGCCATGCCGCCATCATCGCCCGAGAGCTGGGTATTCCCGCTGTCGTCGGCACCGATCAAGCTACCACCACCTTGAAAGAAGGCGATAGTGTGACGGTATCCTGTGCCATGGGCGATATCGGCAACGTCTACGCGGGTGCCCTGCCCTTCACGGTCCGCCATACCGACCTGGCCACCCTGCCCCGTCCGCAGACGCAGATCATGATCAACCTCGGCAATCCGGAAATCGCCTTTCAAACGTGCATGTTACCCAACGATGGCATCGGTCTGGCGCGGATGGAGTTCATCATCAACAGCGCCATCAAGGCCCATCCCATGGCGTTGCTGCATCCGGAAAAGGTCGAGGATGCCCATGAGCGCAACGCGTTGGCAGCACTGATCCAGGGCTACGCCCAGCCCACAGATTTCTTTGTGGAACGCTTGTCGGAAGGCATCGGAACCATCGCTGCCGCATTTTATCCGAAGCCGGTGGTGGTGCGCATGTCCGACTTCAAAACCAACGAATATGCCTCGCTGTTGGGGGGGCGCTGGTTTGAACCGGAGGAGGATAACCCGATGCTCGGCTTCCGCGGCGCCTCGCGCTACGCACACCCGGCCTATGCCGAGGGGTTTCGTCTGGAATGTCTGGCCATGAAACGGGTCCGCGAAGAGATGGGGCTGGATAATGTCATCCTCATGCTGCCCTTTGTACGCCGGGTGAAAGAAGCGGACGACGTGCTGGCGAAGATGGCGGAGTTCGGCCTGCGCCGCGGCGAAAATGGCTTGCAGATTTATGCCATGTGCGAAATTCCCAATAATGTCATCCTGATCGATCAGTTCGCCAAACGCTTTGACGGTTTTTCCATTGGCAGCAATGACCTGACCCAACTCACCCTGGGCGTCGACCGCGACTCGGCCATTGTCGCCTTCGACTATGATGAACGGGACGATGGCGTCAAGGAGATGATCCGCCTCGCGGTGGAGGGCTGCGCCCGTAACGGCATCCACTCCGGGCTTTGTGGACAGGCCCCTTCGGACTATCCGGAAATGGCCGAGTTTCTGGTGCAAATCGGCATTCAGTCCATGAGTCTGAATCCGGATACGGTACTGGCGACGACCTTGCATGTGCTCGACGTGGAAAAAAAGCGGAGCGGAGGGGCATGAAGGTCAACCCGGTATTACTGGTGATCTTTGACGGCTTCGGTCTCAATCCTAATCGCGCTTTTAGTGGCTGGGCACAGGCGCACACGCCGCATCTCGATCACTACTTTGCCAGCTTCCCTCATACCGCCCTGCAGGCTTCGGGGCGGGCGGTGGGCCTGCCGGACGGACAATTCGGCAATTCGGAGGTGGGTCACCTCACCCTGGGCTCGGGGCGGATTCTCCTGCAGGATCTGGTGCGCATTTCCGATAGCCTGGCGGACGACAGTTTTGCGCGGATTCCGGCCTGGCAGGATATGCTCAAAGACGCCAAGCGCCTGCATCTGGTGGGCATGGTCTCCGATGGCGGCGTGCACTCCCATATCGAGCATTTGCTGGGCATCCTGCCGCTGGTGGCGGCGGCGGGTGTGGAGCCGGTGGTACACATGATTACCGACGGTCGTGACACGGCGCCGCAGTGCGCCGACCTTTACGCCCGTCAGCTGGAGAAAGCCCTGCGCCATCTGGGGAAGGGCTGTATTGCCACCGTCTGCGGGCGCTATACGGCCATGGACCGTGCCGCTTACTGGGACAGGACGGAAAAGGCCTGGGCTGCTCTGCTGCGTGGGGAAGGCCTCACTGCGGACAGCACTGAGGCCGCTATCCACAGCGCCTGGAAGCGCGGTGAGGGGGATGAGTTCATTCCGCCCACCATCATCGGCGATCCGCGACAGAACCGCATAGCCGCCGATGAGCCGGTCTTCTTCTTTAACTTTCGTTCGGATCGCATGCGTCAGTTGAGTGCGGCCGTCGCCATGCCCGACTTCAAGCATTTCGACCGGCAGGGCGAGGCCGCCAGACCTGCCCTGTGCATGACCTCCTACAACGACGAGTATCCCTTTCCGGTCCTTTTCCCCCCCGAAATTCCCGACAGGGTCCTGGCCGAAGTGGTCAGCGGCGCAGGTCTGAAGCAGTTCCACTGCGCCGAGACCGAGAAATACGCCCACGTGACCTATTTTTTCAATGGCGGGCGGGAAGACCCCTTTCCGGGGGAAGATCGCGAGATCATTCCCTCACCGCAGGTGGCCACCTATGACCTGAAGCCGGAGATGAGCGCGCCTCAAGTGGCGGACCGGATCATCGCGGCGCTGGAGAGTGGTGACTACGCCTTTGTACTGGTGAACTTTGCCAATGGCGACATGGTCGGACATACCGCCAAAATCCCCGCCATCCTGCGCGCGGTGGAGACCCTCGACCTGCAGTTTCACAGGGTGCTGCAAGTGGCCCGACAGCAGGGTTTCAAGGTCATCCTCACCGCTGATCATGGCAATTGCGACGAGATGGTGGATCCGATCACCGGCGAGCCCCATACCCAGCACACGGTGTATCCGGTGCCTATGCTGCTGATCGGGGAACCGGACGCGCGCCTGGGTATCGGTCGTGGTACCGCCGACATCGCCCCCACCATCCTGGAACTCATGGGTCTGCCGCAGCCCAAGGCCATGACCGGACACAGCATCCTCCTCAAAAACAGCATCGCCTGAAGCAGGTTTCCCCCAAGGGAGAAGGAGTCGTCGCTATGAGTGCCATTGATCGTGTCGCCGAAATCACCCAGCTCATCAAGGATCTGCAAGACAAGTATCCAGCCGGGATCAACGCCTTTCTGATGGCCCGGCGATAGGGGAAAGGTTGATGAAAGCAGAAATCACCATGCCGGCATTATCCGGCACCATGCAGACCGGACGCATCACCCGCTGGAACAAGGCCGTCGGTGAAGCGATCAAGAAAGGCGAAGCCGTTGCCGAGGTCGAAACGGATAAAGCGATTCTGGATGTGGAGGCCTTTGCCGACGGCGTTTTGGCAGGCCCTTTAGCCGAGCTGAACACGGACATTCCGGTACGGCAGGTCATCGGTTACATCGTCGATACGTCGGAAGCGACAAAGACCGATGCCGGCGGCGCAGCCAGAACTGCCGCGACAACCGCACCGCACGCCGATGGTCTTCAGGCTTCTCCGTACGCCCGCGCCCTCGCCCGTGATCTGGAACTGGACCTGAGCCAAATCAGACCCGGTCCCGGCGGAATCATTCATGCGGCTCAGGTGCTGGCCAGCGCTTTAGCGCCCGAAGATGCGGACCTGCGCCACGGCCCGCCCTACACCATCGAGCGACCCAGCATGCTCCGCGCGGCGGTGGCCCGTAATATGTCGGCGACCCTCGACACCCCCACCTTTCTCATCAGCAGCCGCTTTGCCACGGTGTCCCTGCATGCCGCCGCCAAACAGGCGGGCCTCAGCCTGACCCTCGCCCTGACCCGCGCCTGTGCGCTGACCGTCGCCGAAGATCCCTGGTTCAACCACATCTGGACCCGTCAGGGATTGGCCAGGCGCAGCCGGGTGGATGTAGGTATCGCCGTGGATACCGGCGACGGGCTGATCACACCGGTGCTGCGCGATGCGGCCGGTCGGCCGCTCAAGGAACTGATGGAGGACTGGCGGATCCTGCTCGGCAAAGTCAAAAAGGGGCGGATTTATCCGGAAGATTATCAGGGAGCCAGCTTCTATCTTTCCAATCTCGGGGTTTTCCCGGAAATAGAACGCTTCAATGCCATCGTGCCGGTGGGCGCCTCCGCCATACTGGCCGTGGCCGCCGCGGGCGGTGATGGGCGTGCGGACTTTACCCTGAGCTGCGACCACCGGGTGATTTTCGGCGCTGACGCGGCGCGCTTTCTGCAGCGGCTGGGCAAGCGGCTGGAGGACTTGTCCTGGTTAGCCTCTGGCGAGGGGGGCCGGTGAGCATAGCGACAACGCGACATGTCCTCTGTCTCAACAGCGGTTCGTCCTCCATCAAGTTCGCGGTTTTTGCGCTGGGGGCTGCGGGTGAAAAGAAACGCGCGGAAGGCGCCGCCGAGCGTATTGGGCAGAGCGTCGGGCGTTTATGGTTGCGATGGGGAGAAGAGCAGGCCATTGACCGGCAGTTGGCCCTGCCGCAGCAGCAGGATGCGCTAAAGGCCGTATTCGCGGCACTGGCGGAGGCACGATGCGCGACGCCGGACGGCGTCGGCCACCGCATTGTCTCCGGCGGACCGCGTCATCAGACGCATTGCCTGGTGGATAACCAAGTGCTCAGCGATCTGCGCGCCTCCCTGCGTTTCGCCCCTTTACATCTTCCCGCAGAAATCGCCGCCATAGAGGCCGTACAAGCGGTGTGGCCCCATATTCCGCAGGTCGCCTGCTTCGATACGGCCTTTCACCAAAGTATCCCGGAAATCGCCAGCCGCCTACCCCTGCCGCGCAATCTCTGGCAGGAAGGTGTCCGTAAATACGGCTTTCATGGCCTCTCTTACGAGTACATCGTCGGTCGGCTCCCCAATCACGCCACCGGCAAGACCATCATCGCCCACCTCGGTAATGGCGCGAGCATGGCGGCGGTGCATAACGGGCAGTGCCGCGATACCACGATGGGCCTCACCCCTACCGGCGGCCTGGTGATGGGCACGCGCAGCGGCGATCTCGACCCCGGCGTCCTGCTCTATCTCATGGAAGAAAAGGGCTACAACGCCGGGCAACTGGAGCGGCTCCTCAACCATTTATCCGGCTTGCTGGGCATTTCTGCCAGTAGCGGCGACATGCAGACCCTGCTGAAGCTGCGCGGTGGCGATCCCCATGCGGCGCAGGCCATCGATATATTCGCTTATAGTGCGCGCAAGGCCATCGGCAGCCTGATGGCGGTGCTGGGCGGACTGGACCGCCTCGTCTTTACGGGAGGCATTGGCGAACACGCCGCCGCGATCCGCTGGGCCATTTGTCGACCCCTGCTGGGACTGGGGCTGGAGATAGATCCGGTCGCCAATGAAGACCCCGAACTACGCATTTCAATGCCGCACAGCCCGGTAGAAATCCTCGTCATTCCCACCAATGAAGATCTGATGATTGCCCGGCACTGTCACCGGCTCCTACCGACACGGGAGCACCGTCGTTGAAATACGGTAAAACCCATCACCGTGCGCGGCAGCCCGCGCACCCGGTACACCCCGATCATGCCAGCATGACCCAGATTCTCGACGAAAGCCCCATGCTGCCGATTCATTATCGCATCTGGGCGTTATCCACCGGCGGCACCCTGCTCAGCGGCGTCTCGATGTTTCTGCTGGGTGTCACACTGCCCCTGGTGATACCCATTTTTGCCCTGCCCGCCACCAGCGTCGGCCTTGCCGCCGCCATGCTCATGGGCGGCACCGTCATCGGCGCGCTGGTCGGCGGGCATCTGGCTGACCACCTCGGGCGCAAACCCGTCATGGTCATGGACATGATCCTGCTCATGATCGCCGCCCTGCTGGCCGCACTCGCGCCCAATGCTGCGGTGCTCATCGGTGCCGAACTACTGGTCGGCGTGGGTATTGGCATGGATTTTCCGGTAGGCAGCAGTTATCTGGCGGAATTCATGCCCCAGAGGCGGCGCGGACGCATGATGGCGGCCGCGATCGCCGTGCAATCCATCGGCATGCTGACGGGTGCGGGTTTTGCGCTGGTCCTCTTGCAAAGCGCCCACCCCGGGGACGACACCTGGCGCTGGCTGCTCGCTGCGGAAGCACTGCTGGTGCTCCCCTACCTGCTCGGCCGCCTCACCCTGCCGGAGAGCGTACGCTGGTGCATGGGACGTGGTCACAATGCCGAAGCCGTCCGCATTCTCGAACACATCGCGCCCCAACAAAAAGAGATGCTCGCCACCATGGCCTGGCATCTGGGCAAAAAAATCCACCATGTGGCCAAGGTCCGACCAGGTCGACATATGGGTATAGGGACCCTGTTTTCTCCGGAATATCGACGCCGCACCATTCTGGTGACCCTACCCTGGTTTTTTATGGACGTAGCCACCTACGGCGTCGGCCTTTTCACCACCATCCTGCTCGGCACCATGCGCGATGGCGGGAACGTCGGTATCATCGGTGTTGTCGGCAGGGACCTTGCCAATGCCCTGGACAGCGGCAAGGTGGATATCTTCCTCCTCCTCGGTTCCGTGCTCTCCCTCTGGGCGGTACCCTGGCTGGGCCGGATTCATATGCAGATGATCGGTTTTGGGGGCATGGCGCTCGGCATGGGATTGCTCTATTTTGCGACGGGCATGACCGGAGGGGCCGCTGCCCATCTGCAGCTCATTCTGATCGGTTTCATGGTGTTCAATCTGTTCATGACCGCCGGCCCCAACGCCACGACCTTCATCTTGCCAACAGAAATGTACCCCACCCAGGTCCGCGCCTTCAGCGCCGGGTTCGCTGCCGCCATAGCCAAAATCGGCGCCACCATCAGCGTTTTTTTGCTGCCGGTGATCCAGTCCGCGCTGGGAGTTAGCATGGTCTTGCTGCTGATGGGCACGGTCAGTCTGCTGGGTTTAGTCCTCACTTACAGCTTCCGTGTGCAAGGTCATGGCCTGACGTTGGAAGAGCACCACGGACCGGCCTTGCCGCAATAAGGAGATCAAGATATGCCCTATGCCCATTTTGATGCGCTGTTGGCCGCGGTCGCCCCCCTGAACGACATCCCCGTGGCCGTGGTCGATGCCGCCGAGGAGCATGTCCTGCGCGGTGCCTGCGAGGCAAAACTGCAAAGCATCGTAGATCCCATCCTCATCGGCGATGAAAACAAAATTCGTGGTTTGCTGCCCGAGCTGGGGTACGATTCCGGCGTCTGTCCCGACTTTCGCATCATCCACGTCGACGGCGCCGAAGCCGCCGCGGAAAAGGGTGTCGAGTTGGTGCTTGCCGGAGAGGCCAAGGCGCTGATGAAGGGACACCTGCATAGCGACGCCTTCCTCCACCCCATTCTCGCCAAACTGCGCACGGATCGGCGCCTTTCCCATGTCTTTGTTGCGGATATCAAGACGTACCCGAAACTCCTGCTCATCACCGATGCCGCCATCAATATTGCACCTGACCTGACCACCAAGGCGGCCATCCTGCAAAACGCTATTGATCTGGCGCGGATTCTGGACGTCACGCAACCCAAGGCCGCCATTCTCTCGGCAGTGGAGGTAGTCAATCCCGCTATTGTCTCGACGGTGGATGCCGCCTGCCTGTCGAAAATGGCGGAACGCGGGCAGATTACCGGCGCGCTGGTGGACGGACCCCTCGCCTTCGACAACGCCATCTCCAAAGAGTCGGCGGAAATCAAAGGGATACAGAGTGCCGTAGCCGGAGATGCCGATATTCTACTGGTGCCCGATCTGGTGTCCGGCAATATCCTCGCCAAAGATCTGGAATATCTGGCCGGGGCGACGCTGGCAGGGATCGTGATGGGCGCCAGGGTGCCGGTTATCCTCACCTCCCGCGCCGATCCCGCCCGTGCTCGCCTGGTTTCCGCCGGCCTGGCGGCGCTCGTGCACTATCATCGGCTCCAGATGCTGCCATGACCGAAAGCAACGCCCGCCGCCCGCCCATCGCCACCCTGACGCTCAACCCCGCCGTAGACATCGCCTACGAGGTGGCGCACCTGATTGAGGATCAGAAAAGTCACGCCACATCCACCCGCTACGATCCCGGCGGTAACGGCATCAATGTCGCCCGCGCCCTCAAAGAGCTAGTGGTCTACGCCCACAGTTGCTGTGTCGTGGCCGGCAACATCGGCGAACTGCTGCAAAAACTGCTGCAGCATCAACTGGATGATTCCCACTGCGTGCAGGTGGAGGGAGAAACCCGCGTTAATGCCACCATTTTGCAGGGTGACCCCGCCGCACAGTTTGAAATCACTGGCATCGGGCCGCGGGTTTCAGAACTCATTCTCGCCGAAGTCCGGGAAACCTTTCTGGGCCTGTGCAAAGACGGCTTTGCGGTACTCACCGGCTCCGCTCCCCCCGGCGTGGATGACCATTTCTACGGAGATATGGTCGATCGCGTCCGCGCCGGCGGCGGCCAATCCATTGTCGATGCCCATGGCGCCCTCCTGCAACACGCCATTCCCCATCACCCCTTCCTGATCAAAGCGAACCGCTATGAACTGTCCCTGCTGCGCCAGCGCGAGTTACCCAGGCTGGAGGATGTGGCGAAGGAGGCGCGCGCCATGCAGCGAGAAGGGGTGCAGTATGTCTGTGTATCCCTGGGGGGCGACGGAGCACTGCTGGCCGGACCCGATGGCAGCTATTTCGCCAAGGCACCTCCCATTCAGGTGAAGTCGACGGTCGGCTCGGGCGACTCCATGGTCGCCGGCCTCGTCGCCGCGCTGGCCCACGGCCAAAGTCCGGCAGAGGCCCTGCGTCTGGCCGTCGCCTGCGGCAGCGGCACGGCTGCCCGGCCGGGCACGGAGATATTCTCCCATAATGATCTGGACGAACTGCTGCAGATGACTGAGGCGCATGTGCTGGATATTTGACTGTGTCCGCAAAAAAGCCCTCGCAAAGAGGGCCAAGGGGAAGTATGGAAGACCGATCGATCATTTGTCCTGCGGATCAGACGGGGGAATTAGCGCGCACCTTCCCGGCGCATCAGGATAACGGGCCTTTAGCAATGCCCGTTATCGTTATCGCTGCCGTTCATATTCTCTTCCGCTTCGATACGCCACCAGGCTCCGATCCCGGACGCTGTCCTGGCCACCGCCTTGTTGGGGTAGCAGGTTACTGGGTCCTTTTGTGACTGTGCAGACCTTTGGTACCAGTAGGTCGCCCGAACCCAGTCGGGCTTTTCGATATGCCCCAATTTCAGGCCGGGGTCATAGAGCGTCCCCAGATAATATCCGGCAGTCCTGTTTCCGGTATCGGCCTGGTTCTGCAGTTGCTGCAAGGCCGCAGGAGAACCTTCGGCCTGGTTTCTGAGATTCAGCAGGGTCCCTTCGGCCCAGGACAAGACCGGAACCGTGAGACCGAGTGCCAACAGGATAGATGCTGTAAATCTGCCTTTGTACATCATAACGTGCTCCTCTTCCAAAAAAGGTTCCAAAAAGGTTTTCACCAGCATGCCTGCTTCCCGGCGTGGGTCAGCAACGAGTGAGGGGAGAACAATCCTCTTAACCGTTACTATTTTGTGGGAAATTTTCCCACGCATTCAATTAGCAGCATTCGTGCCATTGTTAATAACCTATTGTATGAATTTGTGTTTTCCAGATTCATCGTGAGCCTGTCCGGGATGATCAAGGAGATCACCCTGGAAATTTGTCGCTCCAGAACGACAACCATCAAAATAATTATAATATATGTCATAATAAACAATTTGTTATGATTGTAGCCCGTTGTCTACAGCAATTCGCCATAGCATTGCGTCATTCCTGCTGAAACCACTCAGGCCCCCATGGGAGGTTACAGGATCATCCGCTGGAGCACTCAAAATCCCCGACTGTTCTATACTGATGGACGAAGCCGCCCATACAAGGATTCCGATGGCGACCATGGACCAGCCGCTATATCCCTTTTCCAAAAAGCCAATCACGCCATGATCGCTTCTCCATCCCTGCATTACAGGAGCCCCGCATGCCTAAAATTGCCCAAGCACCACTCGGCATGTCCGCCGAAAGCACACACCGCTGGACAGAAAACTATCGTCTCGCCACCCAGGACAGCGGACGCCTGTTCCTGATGGCGGGCGATCAGAAAGTCGAACATCTCAACGACGATTTTATCGGCGGCCATGTAGCGACGGACGATTCCGACCCGGAGCATCTGTTTCGCATCGCCAGTGAAGCGCCCGTGGGCTGCTTTGCCGCACAAATGGGTCTCATTGCCCGTTACGGCATGGATTACCCGAATACGCCCTATCTGCTCAAACTCAACAGCAAAACCCATCTGATCAAAAGCGCGCAACGCGATCCGGTCAGCCTGCAGTGGCAGAGCATGGCGCAAGTCCACGACTTTGTGCGCCATTCCGGTCTCCGGGTGGTTGGGGTGGGCTACACCATTTACCCTGGTTCTGAGTTCGAGCCAACCATGCTCGGTGAAGCGGCACGCATCATTCAGGATGCCCATGCCATGGGATTGCTGACCGTCATCTGGGCCTACCCGCGCGGCAAGGCCGTAGGTGAACGCGAGCAGGACCCGCATCTCATTGCCGGTGCCGCGGGTCTGGCAGCCTGTCTCGGGGCGGATTTCGTCAAGATCAACCCACCACTCAATGCGGCTGGCGCCATGGATGGCACGCTCCTGGGTGAAGCGGTAGCCGCCGCCGGACGCACGCAGGTCGTCTGCGCGGGGGGTTCGGAAACCGATGCGCCGGAGTTTCTGCAACGCCTCTACGAACAGATTCATGTGGGTGGCACGCAAGGCTGCGCCACCGGCCGGAATGTCCATCAGCGCAGCCAGCCCGATGCCGTCAACTTCTGCAAAGCCATCCACGCCATTGTCGTCCACAATCAGGGCGTCGATGAAGCGGTCAAGCTGCTGAATCCCAACGCATGATGAAACCGTCGACGCAGCGCAGCAAAATTGTCTGCACCATCGGCCAGGCGTCCGATGCACCGAAAACAAACGGGTGGCCAGTACACGACCAGCTGCTGCGTACTGAAGAACTGGGCACCGCTCCAACTGCATCCAAAGGAGAGAAATCATGCGTTGCTTAGTCACCAGTGCTCGCCCCTATGATCAACAGTTCCTCGGCGCTGCCAACGACGGGCGCCACGAGTTGGTCTTCGTCGAGACGGCATTAAATGCCGAGACCGCCTTCATTGCCCAGGGCTATCCCGCCCTCTGCCTGTTTGTCGATGACACGTTGGATGCAAAAACCCTGGAAACCATAGCGCGTCTCGGGACAAAGCTGCTGGTATTGCGCAGCACCGGATTCAACCATGTCGATATCTCTGCCGCGGGAAAGCATGGCATTACCGTCATGCGGGTGCGGGATTATTCTCCCTACGCAGTTGCCGAATACGCGGTCGGTCTCATGCTGACCCTGAACCGGCATCTGCATAAGGCCTATAACCGGGTACGCGACGGCAACCTCCTCCTCGATGGCTTGCTGGGCTTTGACATGCACGGCAAGACGGTGGGCATTGTCGGTACCGGCAAAATTGGCACGGCACTCGCACGGATTCTACATGGCATGGGCTGTCACTTGTTAGGCTACGACACCGTCCTCAACCCCGCCTGTCAGGAACTGGGAGTTGCTTATGTACCGCTGGAAACGTTGCTCGCCAAAAGCCAGATCGTCAGTCTCCACGTTCCGCTTTTTCCGGAAACCCGGCACCTCATGAATGCGGAACGCTTCGCCCTGATGCCAGAAGGGGCCATGCTCATCAATACCAGCCGTGGCGCGCTCATCGATACAACGGCACTCATAGCTGCACTCAAAAGCCGCCACTTGGGCGCAATCGGTCTGGATGTCTATGAAGAGGAGGCTGACCTGTACTTTAAGAATCACTGCGACGACATCATCTGCGACGACAGCTTCGAGCGGCTGCTCACTTTTCCCAATGTCGTCATCACGGGCCATCAGGCCTTTTTCACCCGTGAGGCCATGAAGACCATCGCGAACACCACGATTCAAAACCTCGACGACTACAGCACCGGCAGGGATAGCCCAAACCTCGTCTCTGCCAACCGCACAGCCCAATGAATCGGAGACCTTTGTGATCATCGCTCCTTATCACCTGCTCCCCCAACTCCCGGAATCACTGAGCGGCCTCGGCGAACTCGCCATCGACCTGCGCTGGTCCTGGAGCCACGCCACCGACACACTCTGGCAGCAGATCGCGCCAGAACTCTGGGAGCAAACTCGCAATCCCTGGCTAATTCTGCAAAATATTAGCGGCGACACGCTCCAGCACCTGGCCCAAGATAAAGATTTTATCGCGAAGCTAGACACCTTCGTCGGCAAACATCATGAACACCTCACCCAGAAAGGTTGGTTCAGCGAAACCTATCCCCACCCACCCTTCAGCCAGGTGGCCTATTTCAGCATGGAGTTTGGCCTCTCCGAGTCCCTGCCCATCTACTCGGGTGGCCTTGGTATCCTTGCCGGTGACTGCCTGAAAACCGCCAGTGATCTCGGCATCCCCCTGCTCGGTATCGGCCTGCTCTGGCAGCAGGGTTATTTTCGTCAGAGTCTTGACAATTGCGGTCGCCAGATCGAACTCTATCCCTACAATGATCCCACTCAGATGCCGGTCACTCCGGTACGCGATGCCGAAGGCGAGTGGCTCCGTCTGGAATTACCATTCCCAGGCCGCACCGTCATCCTTCGCGCCTGGCAGGCACAAGTGGGGCGCGTCACCCTCTATCTGCTCGACAGCAACGACCCCCTCAATGCCCCTGCCGATCGCGGTATCACCGCCGAACTCTACGGTGGCGGCCCCGAGAACCGCTTGCAGCAGGAAATCTGTCTGGGTATCGGCGGCTGGATGCTACTACGTCGCTTGGGTATCCAGCCGGATATCTGTCACCTCAATGAAGGGCACGCCGCCTTGGCCATTCTCGCTCGCGCCTACAGCCACATGCAGGATCATGGTACCAGCTTCCCCTGTGCACTCACCGCCACCCGCGCCGGCAACATCTTCACCACCCATACCCCCGTTTCCGCTGGTTTCGATCGCTTTCCGCCGGAACTGCTGACGCGTTACATCGCTGGCGCCCCCGGGGCCTTTGGCGTCGACGTGGAGACGATCCTTGCTCTCGGTCGGGAAAATCCCGAAGACACGCATGAACCCTTCAATATGGCGTGGCTCGCCATTCACGGCAGCCTGATCGTCAATGGCGTCAGTCGCCTGCATGGGGCCGTCAGTCGTCATTTGTTTCAATCCTTGTTTCCCCGCTGGCCCGAGGACGAGGTTCCCGTCATTCATGTCACCAATGGCGTGCATATGCCCTCCTGGGATTCCGCCGAAGCCGACGCCTTATGGACTAACCACTGCGGCAAGGCACGCTGGCTGGGAGATTTAAAGGATATCGAAGCCGATTTTCGCCAGACCTCCGATGGCGATCTCTGGCAACTGCGCAGCACCGCGCGCCAGCAGGTGATCCTCTTCGCCCGACGGCGTCTGCAAAAACAACTGGCGGCAGCGCACGCCCCCGATCAGGATTGTGAAAACGCCAAAACGGCACTCGACCCCAATACCCTGACCATCGGTTTCGCCCGCCGCTTTACCGCCTATAAGCGCCCCAATATGTTGTTGAACGATCCGGATCGTCTCTACCGTCTGCTGAACAACCCGCACTACCCCGTACAATTGCTGATCGCTGGCAAGGCCCATCCCAAGGATGATGTCGGCAAGGTCATGATCCAGCAGTGGACCCAGTTTCTTCAGCAACACCCCGACCTGGCCGGACGCATGGTCTTCATCGCCGACTATGACATGCTGGTAGCCGAACATCTGGTGCAGGGGGTCGATTTGTGGATCAATACCCCCCGCCGCCCCTGGGAAGCCAGCGGCACCAGTGGCATGAAAGTACTGGTCAACGGCGGCCTCAACCTCTCGGAACTGGATGGCTGGTGGGCCGAAGCCTATGAGCCGGAGACCGGCTGGGCCTTGGGTGACCGTCAGGAGCACGATGCCGACCTGAAATGGGATCAGCAGGAAGCGCAACAACTCTACCGCCTGCTGGAAGAAGAAGTCGTGCCCCTCTTCTACCAGCAGCGCGATGCCAACGGTTGTCCCTGCGGTTGGGTCGCCAAAATCCGCGAGAGCATGAGTCGCCTGACCCCGCGATTCAGCAGCAACCGGATGTTGCAGGAATACGTATCAACCCTCTATGAACCAGCCGCGCGCCTGCTCAGCGCGCGCAGTGAACGCGCCATCGTTGAAGGCATCTGCCAATGGCAACATGATATCCGTCAACACTGGCAAAGCTTGCATTTCGGCGAGCTGGATGTACAGAGTGACACGGACACGCACCATTTTCAGGTGCATGTGTATCTCGACGATCTCGACGCCGACGCTGTGGCAGTACAACTCTTTGCCAACGGTGACGGAAAACAAAATCCTGAAATTTATGAAATGACGCGCGGAGATGCCTTAACCGGGGCCATCAACAGCTACAATTACACCTGTACAGTTCCGGCCCATAGCACGGTCGAAAGTTTCACGCCAAGGATCATTCCGCATCGCGAAGGATGCATGGTTCCCATGGAAAGTAACGAGATACTCTGGTATCGCTGAGAGAATAACTTCATGAACAATATTATTATCTGGCCGCTTCTCCGCCCGTAAAACGGCGAGAGCCTCTCACTTCGGAATCCAGACATTATCCGAATGTGTAGAGATCCCCGCCATACTTTGCTAAGGTGAATATCCAAACCCATAACAGGACCTTCCACTATGACTTTCCTGAGCATCATCACCTTCCTCGTCATTGGCGGCGTTGCGGGCTGGCTGGCAGGACTGCTGGTCAAGGGACGCGGCTTTGGGATTATCGGAGATATCATCGTTGGCATCATCGGCGCGTTCATCGGCGGCTTCGTGCTCATTTTCTTCGGCCTGGCAGGACTTTTCGGGGCTGGCATTATCGGCGCCATCGCTGTGGCTTTCATCGGCGCGGTCATCCTCCTGAGCATCATCAAGCTCGTCAAAAAGATGTAAGCCCAGCCACATGAATATTATGGCTGTTCTGGTTGACGAGGGCGGCCTTGTCCTGCCGCATAAGCGCAGTGCGTATGGAGCGGACACGTATCGCAGCGCGGGCGAGGCCGGCAGTAATCCTTACCCAAAGAGACCAGCAAGGCATGCAGCGCATTACGCATCGCCACGTCACCGGGCTCCAACTCAGCCTCGATGGCAGCCTGCACCTCGGTATAAGAAAGATGATCATCCAGCAGACCCAAGCGACCCCCAATCCGGCGGGTGTAAGCATCCACCACCATAACCGGGAGGTCGAGGGCATAGAGCAGAATGGAATCTGCCGTTTCTTCACCGACACCGTGGACCGCCAGCAAGTCTCGACGCAATTCCGGCCCAGCCACCTGCCGGGCGAGTTGTTCCGGCGCCGCGTCCACCCCCCGCGCCTTTAGAAACCGGCACAAGGCCAGCAGGCGTTTGGTCTTTATCCGATAAAATCCGGATGGCCGGAGCAGTTCAGCCAGGTCACTTTCGGACAATGTCAGGATGGCCGCCACACTCAGGGCATTGGCCGCCCGCAGGTTGGCAATCGCCTTTTCGACATTGCGCCAGGCGGTATTCTGGGTCAGAACTGCACCCACCATGACCTCAAAGGGCGACTGCGCGGGCCACCACTCCTGCGGGCCGAAAGCCGCTTCCAGCGCCCCGAATACGACTAACCAACCCCTTTTCCCCGGCATCGGCAGGAACTAACCCCGAACCACCCGACGTCCCTGCCCCGTTCGGCCCCGCGGTACCCCCTGTCGGGCTTCTCGCCGACTGTTATTTTTGCGCGGTTCAGACGCCTCGGTCCCTCGTTCCGCCTGGTCAGAGGGCGGCGTCGCGGGGTTGACCCACTGCACGCTGGCGAGCAAAGCTTCGCGCTCTTCGTCGGACAACTCGTCAAAGTAACCGGTCTTGAGCAAACGCGGCATTTCCACCACCCCGTAGCGCACCCGGATCAGACGACTCACGGTCAGGCCGACGGCCTCGAAGAGTCGTCGCACTTCGCGATTACGCCCCTCGGTCAGAGTGACGTGATACCAGCGATTGAGGCCCTCACCACCGGTCTCTTGCAAGGTCGCAAAACGCGCTTCGCCATCTTCCAGCGGTACGCCTTGCAATAGGCTGGCCTGCTGCTCCGGACTCACCACCCCCATCACCCTGACGGCATATTCACGCTCGATGCCCGCGCGCGGATGCATCAACGCGTTAGCCAGATCACCATCATTGGTTAACAGCAGCAAACCCTCGGTGTTGAAGTCGAGACGCCCGATCGTGATCCAACGACTACCGCGCAACCGCGGCAAGCGATCAAAAACCGTGGGGCGGCCCTCGGGGTCACTGCGGGTGGTGAGTTCCCCGGCCGGCTTGTGATAGCGCAGCACGCGCAGACGTGGACGCACCCAGGAAGGAATCCGCAATACCGCCCCATCAACGGCAATTTTGTCCTGTGCCGTCACCCGATCACCCAGTTTGGCGGGCTGACCATTCACCACCACACGCCCTGCCGCAATCCATTCCTCCATCAGGCGACGGGATCCCAGGCCAAAACGAGCAAGTACCTTCTGCAATTTTTCGTCCATATTTCTCCAAAACCCACACAAGCTGCGACAAATACTTCCTGGATCATATCCCGTTCGCGCTCTCGCACCTACAAAAACTACCCCGCAACCACCAAGGCGGGGTAGTCTTCAAAAAACCGTGAAGCGGTCAGGAAGCCTTACGATGGGTCTCGTCTTCCTTTTTCTTCTTCACATCCAGCCTCTGCTGCCCCTATGATCGTTGGCAACCCGGCCAGCGAAACCAGAGAAAAATGTTCAAGAAATTGGGACGTCGTTACCCAGAGTGCGGGTCGACCGGGGGTTTCACGGTGCCCGGCGACCATAATCCAGCCCCGATCCTGAAGCTGCTGCATAATCTGTGCACTCACGGCCACTCCCCGCCAGTGCTCAATTTCCGGTCGCGTTACCGGCTGCTGGTAGGCGATCACGGCCAAGGTCTCCAGTGTCGCCTTGGATAAAGGCCGTGGCGCTTCGACGTGAAGACGTGCCAGGATGGCGTTGTGGCGCGGATGAATCTGCAGGCGATAGCCACCCGCGACACAGACGAGTTGCAAAACCCCTTCACCAACGGCCAGCAGGGTATCCAGCTCCGCCTCCCATCCGGCGCAGTCAGGATTATCGTCACAGATGGACGCCAGCTGCTCGCGGGAGAGCGGTTCAGCGCTGGACAGAAACAACGCCAGGAGTGCCTCACGCATCGAATATTACCCTGCGTTCTTCGGCGACGGCCACCGCCGCAATCCGCCACCCCCCTTCTTCGTCGTCTATCAAAGCCAGCGCCTGTTGTCGGAGTAATTCCAAGAGGGCTAACAGTGACACGGCGAGAGTCAGGCGATCCACGGCGGGCGGCAAGATCTCGATGAAACTCCAGGGGCGTGGCTCTCGACGGCAATGCAGCAGTAATTCCATCATCCGTTGCCGTAATCCCATATGTTGATTCGTCAGGGTATGGGCGAGAGGTGGCTTGCGCGCCGGGCGTAGAAGCAACGCCTGCCAGGCATTCACAACATCGGCGAGGGTCACCAGCGGGGGTGCCAAGGGCAAAGCAGAATGAGTTGCGGGGTAAACCGACCAGAAATCCCGTCCGGCTTGGGGCAAGGTATGGAGCGCCGCCGCTTGCCTTTGCACTGTAGCCAAAGCCTCCAGGCGGCGTGCCAGTTCCAGACGGGGATCGCAGTCTTCATCGTCCGCTGCGGGTGGCACGGGCAGCAGCATGCGGACCTTGATCTCCGCCAGCCAAGCCGCCATCAGCAGATATTCCGCCGCCAGTTCCAGATTGCGGCGACGTGCTTCATGCAGGTAGAGCAAATACTGCCGGGTCACTTCGGCCACCGGGATATCACGGATATCCATACGGTTACGGCGGATCAGCCAGAGCAGCAGTTCCAGCGGACCGGCAAAGCTTTCCAGCAACAATTCCAAGGCACCCGGTGGGATGAAGAGGCCATCCGGCAGAGCTTCCAGGCGCCGCCCATGGACCTGCATGGGCGGCGCCGAAGGACTTGGCTCAGAGACCGCGCCGCTCATGGGCCAAACCCATGGCCGCACGCACCCGCTCCAGCGTCTGCTCAGCGCGTTGGCGGGCCCGCTGAGCGCCGCCTTGAGCGATCTCCCGCAGTTGCTCCGGCCGGGCCGCCCAGTACTCTGCCCGCTCACGGATCGGGGCCTGTTCAGCGAGCACGGCTTCGATCAGCGGCCGTTTACAATCTAGGCAGCCAATGCCCGCCGTGATACAGCCGTCACGTACCCAGGACTGTGTCTCCGGACCGGAATAGACTTGGTGCAAGGCCCAGACCGGACACTTTTCGGGTGTACCCGGATCCGTGCGCAACACTCGCGCCGGGTCGGTGGGCATGGTACGGATTTTCTTCTGAACCTCCTCCGGCGCCGCGCGCAGTGGAATGGTATTGCCGTAAGACTTGCTCATTTTCTGTCCGTCGAGCCCGGGCATTTTGGAGGCAGATGTCAGCAGCGCTTGCGGCTCACGAAGAATTTCCCGACCTTTGCCCTCTAGTCGCGCGAGAAGCTGTTCGCGCATCCCGGCGCTGAGCCCCGCCTGCTGTTCGAGAAACTCCATCGCCTCGGTCACCGCCAGCGCATCCCCGTTTTGCTGAAAACGCTGCTGTAAGGCGCCAAACGTCTTTGCCGCGCGCTTTCCCATGGCCTGCAGGCCCTTTTCCACCTGCGCCGTGGCACCGGCATCACGACCATAGAAACTGTTGAAACGCCGCGCCAACTCCCGGCTGATTTCCAGATGCGCCACCTGATCCGCCCCCACCGGTACCTTGTGGGCGTCATAAAGCAGTATGTCAGCCGTCATCAACAGTGGATAACCCAGAAACCCAAAGGTAGCGAGATCCCGCTCCCGCAACTTTTCTTGTTGATCCTTGAAGGTCGGCACCCGCTCCAGCCAGGGCAGAGGCGTCAGCATCCCCAGCAGAAGTGCCAACTCCGCGTGCTGTGGCACGTGAGATTGAATAAAGAGCACGGCCTTGTCCGGGTCCACTCCCACCGCCAGCCATTCGATGAGCAGATCCCAGACTGCCGCGCTGATTCCTTGTGTCGTTTCATAGTGGGTGGTCAGCGCATGCCAGTCGGCAACAAAAAAATAACACTCCGCTGTGTCCTGCAAACGCAGCCAGTTTTTGAGTACGCCGTGATAATGCCCCAGATGCAGATGCCCCGTCGGTCGCATGCCGGAAACGATGATCTCGCTCATCACAAACCGCCGATCGTCAGAAAAAAGTTGCGCATCAACAGGAAAAGAGGACCCAGAACGGACCACAGTACACCGGTAAACAGTAGCACAATCAAAATAATGAACCCGTAAGGCTCTACCCGGCTCAGGGCAATACTGGCCGATGCCGGCAAGAGCCCCACTGCCACTCGGCCACCGTCCAGAGGCGGAATGGGGATCAGATTAAAAATGATCAGAATGACATTGATCATAATGCCCGCCTCGCCCATCAACTGCATGGGCTCGCCAATATACGCCAAGACACCGGGAAGATGTCCACCCAACCACAGCACCAGCGTCCAGAAGAAGGCCATCAACAAATTAGCGATCGGCCCGGCGATGGCGACGAACACCATATCGCGTTTAGGCGCTTTCAGTCCGCCAAAATTGACCGGTACCGGTTTGGCGTAACCGAAGAGAAAAGGAGAGTGAAACAGAAGCAATATACCCGGCAGCAAAATCGTTCCAAAAGGATCGATGTGTTTAATCGGATTCAAGGTCAGCCGACCCATGAGCATAGCGGTGGGATCACCCCGCTTCCAGGCGACCCAGCCATGGGCTACCTCATGCACGGTAATGGCGAAGAGCACGGGGATGGCCCAAATGGCCAGGGTTCGGATAAATTGCGCGGCATCAAACATGGGTGCAGTATATCAGCGTAATGCCCCGTCCACCTAATGCGGCATGGGACACTGGACGGCAACACTGAGGCCCAGCAACCCTGGGTCACCAGAGCCTTCACGGAGCACCCGCGGCGGCCATTGCAGAAGATCCACCACCGTCGAACAGAGCACTCCACCCACACCCGAGAGCAGCACCATGTCCACCTGATTTCCCAACGCCTCGCAGATTTCGTCTGGATCCGTCAGTGGTGCACTGGCGCCCGGAAGTTGCAGGGTGGAACTCATCAATGGCTCCCCCAAATCCGTAATGAGATTTTCGCACAAGGGATTTTTGGGTATTCGCACGCCAATACTGCGTTTGCGCGGGTCAGCGAGACGACGCGGTACATCTTTGGTAGCCGGCAGAATGAAGGTATAAGGTCCGGGCAAGGTCTTGCGCAACAGTGCGTAGGCGCGATCGTCCAACTTGGCATAGTCCGCCAATTGGGAAATACTGGAGAACAGGAGCGAAAGGTCATGCTGCAAGTCCAGTTGCCGGATGCGCCGCAAGCGCTCCTGCGACTCCCGCGCCGCAATCATGCAACCCAAGGCATAACAAGTATCTGTAGGATAGACCAGTAAGCCCCCCGCACGCAGCACCTCAACCGCTTGCACCAGCAGTCGCGGCTGTGGATTCACGGGATGCAGCTCTATACACAACGCCATGTCATCTTCCTTAACGACCCAAATTTGCCTTTGGAGATGATACGTCAGCCGCACTCGACCCCGCCAGACGGCGCCAGCCTTTGTCGCCGTAGAGGCAGCACAGCAAGATATGCGCTACAATCGTCAGTCCCACTGCCAGAATTTTAAGGAGGCGGCAGATACAATGCCCGCAGATGACGTCCGTCCGACCTGGTCTCTAGCCGATATTCCTTACGCGGCTATTGAAAAAGAAAAAATCATCGGCAATATGGACTGGTTTTATCTATTAGCCGGTGCTTCCTTCGTAGAAACGCTGTCTGATCTCTACACCCGTAACCTGGTGGACTACTATCAGGAAAATATAAACGCCACCGCGTGGTTACGCCAGGAGTGGGAGATCGAAGAGGTACAACATGGGCACGCACTGCGCCAATATGTGCTCACTGTATGGCCGGACTTTGATTGGGAACGCGCTTATCAGGGCTTTGTAGATGCTTATGTGCCCTACTGTCGCACTGAGTTGCTGGGACCCACACATGCCTTGGAAATGGCTTCACGCTGCGTCGTTGAGACGGGTACGGCCAGCTTCTATACGATGATTCAGGCGGCCAGTCCGGAGGCCGTACTGCGCCAACTCGCTGCCCGCATTCGCGCCGACGAAATCCACCACTATAAATATTTCTACCGCTTTTTTTTGCAATACCAAGCGCGTGAAAAAAATTCACGCTGGCGCATCGGCCGCGAACTCTGGAAACGTGTAGCCGAGGCAGATCAGGAAGACAGTTATCTTGCCCTCAAAAACGCTTTTGAAGTAAAAAATCCTGGGCAACAATTCTCTCCAGAAGATTTCTCGGCATTTCGACGCCGCATGGGCAATTGGATAAGTCATCACTACCCCTTCGATATGGCGATAAAAATGCTGCTTAAACCGATCGCCTTACCTCCCATGCTGCAAAAAGCCGCGTTTCCTTTACTAGCGCGTAGCGCACGGCGCGCCATCGTCCATTAACCACATTACCAACGGGCGCGCCGCCTCATCTCAATCATCATCACCCCAGCCCCGGTCTTCATGCTCACGGTGCCAGCGATATTCGTGACGCCGGTACCAGCGCGGGGGTGGAGGTGGTGCATAGTAATAAGCTGGCGGTGCCCTGTAATAAGTTGGCGCTGAATAAATAACGCCAGGGACACCGATAGATAAATTCATGTCCGGGCCATCCCAGCCATCCCCATCCGCAAACGCCGGGTTCGACAATAACAGGATACCCGCACCCAATGCTGTCGCTGACAGCAGAAAACGCCATTTGTTAGTAGACATAATTTCCTCCACATTATTTCTCAATCAAAAAGGGGACAGTCACCCGCTGCCTACAGGGACCATACCGCCACAGACACCACCTGATGATGAGGGGCAGATGAAGATGGGTGAATGGACGCCTCCGAGGTGAGCAGCAGCCAGTGCGCCTGCTCAACATGACCCACCACCAACCGCGCCTCGCCAACCATCCGCTGACCACTGGTTACCATCGGTCGGGCAGGGGCAGCCGTTGTTGAATCCAGCGGTGTCACCTCCCGCACAAAACCTCCCAAAGCGATGAAAGGTGCGGCAATCAGCGCCACAAGCAGAGCACTGTAAATGGGCTTCTTCATGACCAGATCCCTCACAATGATGATCACACACCTTACACTCAAGCACTTTCCATGCCATAAATACCGAAAGGTCAACGACAGCAGCGTGCGGGGAAGCCAAAACACTTAAATTAAAGGCCGCAGCCGCTTTGCAGATTCATCCTCCATCAGACACTCCCCGCAAATAAAGTCTGGCCTCAGGACCACGCCCCCCTTCAACCTGTCGCCATATGCCGACGGCACACCCTCTTCATTCTTGTTTTCATCATGCAAATCATCACCTAGCAGGGTGGCCACGTGACTACAACAAGCTGCATGCAGAAGCACACAAGCATCACCTATGATAGGATGACCTTCCACGCAACCCGATGCCCATTTATGGCTTCAGCAAAGGAGCGGCATGTGATTCATCGGACGGACATTTTATGGATCAATAACTGGAATATTCTCAACAAAAGACATATTTTTTCTTATTTATCCTTGTTAGGTACATGCCTTGTCATACTGACTTTTCCACGGTTGGCATACGCCTCCAGCACACCGGTGTCGCAGACCAGTACGGTGCTGCAATCGATACACCAGGATTTATCAAAAAACGTTGATTTACAACAGCTTATATACTGGCAGAAAACCGTGGATGCGCTCAGCCACAACGCGCACCAATGCATAACCGAAAAAAGCGGCAACCTCAGCCAAATAGATAAAAGTCTGGGTATACTGGGATCCGCTACTACCGGTGAGCCGAAGAATCTCAGTACGTTACGGCTGAAACTACAGGGCGAGGAAAAAAATCTCAGCGGAGAACTCGCCACCTGCAAGGTTCTCGCAATCGCCAGTGCGGATCTGGCCCAGAAAATTCACCAAAAGCAGGAAGCGCTGCATGCCGCAATGCTGTTGCAGCGTGATCACAATCTCTGGCAACAAGCGCTTGCCCTGCAATCCGTCCCGGTCAGCACCTGGGTGGGTGAACGGGAGTTCTGGCTTATGCAGAATGGCCAATCTATTTTTGCGCAGAGAAGCCTGCAGATATCCTTTGGCGTTGGCGTGGTTGTCTTTGCGTTGTCACTGCTTCTTCGAGCGCCACTGGCGAGAAAAATACACCGCCAGCACCCTCCGCCCGTTGCAAAAAACAAGTTCTATCACTACGTGCCTTTACTGGCGGGGATAAGCACCAGCGCGGCGATTACCGCTCTTACCAACACCTTATCGCCCTTGATCATGCTCTTATTAGTCACGTGGGGTGGCTACGCCTTTACTGCCATGTTTCTTGCGCTGGCATTAAGCCCCACCGGAGTGCTCAGTCAACATTTCGACTGGCCACCGCAAACACTACGTTCCACGCTGCGCAGGTTACGATCCATTGCCACTCTGGCCGCATTTGGCCTTGCTTGGCTCGTCATGGCTCCCAACGATCCACTCTCTCTGGCGCACCAGGACTTCTTTTACTCCGTATATCATCTGACACTACTCGGTGCGGTATTTTGGCTGATCTGGAGGGCGGGTGCGCATGGGCCATTCCATATTTACCCATTGCTCAGAGCACTTACACTCCTGGCGTTAACGGTCACCGCGGCATTCACCATCCTGGGTTATCGCAATCTATCGAACTACCTGTTCTTTGGTTTGCTGATGTCTCTGCTCGCCTTTGGCATTGGCCTCTTTTTTTCCTGGGAACTGACCGATTTCTGGTCTCGACCGCCACAACCCTCCAGTCATTGGCAGCGTTTCCTGCGCCGCCGCCTGAAGCTTAAAAATGACCAGCCACTGCCATGGATCGCCTGGTTGAGCACCATCACTCACAGCTTCGTGTGGCTGGGGATCGCCGCGTTCATCCTGTATGCCTGGGGCCTGACGCATGCCGGTTTTACACTCCTCTGGAAATACTTTATCACCGGCTTCGCTATCGGCAATTTTCATATCCAGCCCTTTCGCTGGGCGATCGCTATCCTGCTGCTCATACTGCTGTTCAACATCAATACCGTGATTCAGCAATATCTGGCCAATCATTCCCGTATTATTGGCCACATGGAAAGTGGGGCCCGTCATTCGGTATTATCCATCGTCAGATATACCGGATTCATTATCGCCATACTCATCGCACTCTCCACCGCGGGGGTGGCACTGCACAATTTCGCCATTATCGCTGGCGCATTATCCGTGGGTATTGGCTTTGGCCTGCAAAATATCGTGAATAACTTTGTCTCTGGCCTGATTCTACTTCTGGAACGTCCCATACGGGTCGGTGACTGGATTCAGGTAGGCACCACCCAGGGCTATGTGCAAAAAATGAGCATTCGTTACACTCTGATCCTTACTTTTGATCGCACCGAGGTTTTCGTTCCAAATTCTGAATTGATTGCCGGTCAGGTGACCAACTGGATGTATACGAACAGTGTGCTGCGCCTCATGATTCCCTTCAATATTGCCCACGATGCAGATATCTCTCTGGTGAAGGAGATCCTGGTAGCGGAAGGTCAAAAACATCCCGATGTATTACAGGATGATCCGCGTGGCATTCCTCCCACCGCACTCTTGCTGGATGTCAATGAAAATGCGCTGCAATTCTATTTGCGCGTTTATCTGGATGACTGCAACAAAAGCTTTAATGTACAAACAGACCTGCGGGCTTCCGTGGTGGAAAGCCTGCTCCGCCACAACGTGGTACTGGCGCACCAGCAGCAGGACGTCCACATTATGCCCAAGCAGATTCTGCCTATGGAAGGGAAGTTGGCTCAACCGACAGGAGGTCGTTGACGACGAGGTTGTCGCGATGAATCAGCACGCCTTCCGCCGCTTCGGGATCACCAGCGAGTTCGCTACTGTTTTTCCCGAGGCTGCGGGCGACCACCAGGGCATCCCAGTTGACCAGACCACGGGCGATTTCATGGCCGAAAGGATCTTTACAGAGCACCAGATCCCCGCGGCGAAATTTGCCCTCGATCGCGGTGACCCCGACGGGTAGCAGGCTACCTCCGTCACGCAACAAAGCGTGCGCCGCGCCGATATCCAGATGCAATGTGCCATGCGCACGCAAATGCCCGGCCAGCCAACGCTTGCGTGCCGCCAGGGTAGGGAGGCGTGCATGTATAAACGTACCAATCGCTTCACCGCGTTGCAGGCGCAACAGCACATTTTCGCAGCGGCCATTGGCAATAATGGTAGAGGTACCGGAACGTGCGGCGCGAGCCGCTGCCCGCACCTTCGCCAACATGCCGCCGGTACCGACACCTGATCCCCCACCTCCGGCAATGCGCTCCAGCATGGTTGCTCCGGCATTCACCTCTGTCAGCAACCGGGCATCGGGATAGCACCTTGGGTCGGCGTCAAAAAGGCCGTCCTGATCCGTTAGAATCACCAAGAGATCCGCATCGAGCAAATTACTCACGACCGCCGCCAGGGTATCGTTGTCTCCCAGATTAATCGCGTTATAAGAGACCGTGTCGTTTTCGTTGATGATGGGCAACACATTCATATCCAGCAACGTCCGCAAGGCGGATCGCGCATTCAAATAGCGACGGCGGCTCCGCAAATCATCATGAGTCAGCAAGACCTGTCCACAATGCAGCGGAACTTCGCCCGGTCTATCCCCTTCCCGCAGCATCTCTTCATAGGTATGGATCAATGCCGATTGCCCAACACTGGCAGCCGCCTGACGCGCTTGCAGCGTCGTCGGGCGTTCCGTCCAACCCAAACGCTGAGCACCCGCGCTGACGGAGCCGGAGGAGACCAGCACCACCTCGATACCGGATCGACGGAGCGCTAGAATTTGCCGCACCCAACTGCGGATGGCGTCGACATTGAGGCCCCTGCCGTCATCCGTCAGCAAACTGCTGCCGATTTTAATTACCCAGCGTTGGGCCTTGAGCTGCACCAATTCCCGGGACAGTTCCGGTAATTTAATCTTCATGGTTTTGCTATCCTTCATACTAGCGAGAGCACTCCTAAAGGGCAGAACCGCGACCAATTTTTTAAAAAAACATAATATCTCCGATATGTTACCACAATTTATGCATATATACCAAGTATAGAAACACAAAAAGTGTAAGGAATTAACGATAATATCGAGGCATGCGAAGTGCCATACAAAGGGAGGGGGTGGTGACTATTCCCACTCGATTATCATCGAGTATAAATATCATTTGTAATACAATGAGTTGTAATAATATTTACTGACGATGCCATGAAAAATACCATGCCCGGCGAATTTCATGCCACGCTCAACTCCTGAGACAATTCGGGATGCTTGATGATAAGCCGAAGCAGGCACAGCACCCCACCCGGCGGCGCAAATCTCCCCTGCTCCCAGTCGCGCAGCGTCGCCACGGGGGTTTCGATGCGCTCGGCGAATGCGGCTTGCGTCAGGCCAGACTTCTCCCTCGCTTGACGCACAAGGATTTGCTCGGGCGTGGTGACACGCCCAATCCCTGCCTTCGCCTCTGCGAGCGCCTGACGCAGGTCGGGCAGAGCTTCACCGGCATCGGCCTCGATAGCCGTTGCCACCTTCTCAACGTTGATTTTCCTGATGCCCATGTCACACCACCTTCTTGATTTCAGCAGGAAGCATATTGGCGCGTTCGGCCTTGGCATACGCCGCTACCAGCAGCACCACTTCCTGCTCTGTCAGGTTGAAGTAGATCACCCGCACACCGCTAGATTTGCCAGACCCGGCACGGCTCCAGCGAACCTTGCGTGCTCCATCCGCACCGGGGATCACGTCCCCGACTAGCGGATTCGCCGCAATCCAGTCGATGAAGACCAGCCGCTCGTCTTCCGACCACAGCTTTTCCGCCTGCTTCTGGAATGTCGGGGTTTCGATCACAGTGCGCATGGATTGTATTATACGGGATTCCCGCACAAAATCAAGTCCTGTCACAAATCATTTAAGGACAGACGGTCATTCGGACTGCCACCGTCCCAGAATTGAGCCGCCCCGGGTATTGTAGAGGCTGATTAATGTAAGTCATGCCGCTTTACCGGCCTGACGGGCGAGTTTCTGGTAATATTGTGCCTCAGCTTCTGCCGGAGGGATATATCCCAAGGATTCCAGAAGTCGGTGGTGGTTAAACCAATCCGGCCTCTGGGATCTACCGTCACCCTTACCGCCAACTTGCTCCGCTAGCTGGCGATAGTTACCGATAGTCATCGCGACGTATTTATTTAAAAATCAACATGTTATGTATGAATTTCGATAGGTAACGATAGTCCCCGAAAGACCCTATTTCACTCCCACTCGATCGTAGCGGGCGGCTTTGATGAAATATCGTAGACCACGCGATTCACACCAGCAACTTCATTGATGATCCGGTTGGAAATGCGACCCAGCACTCCATAAGGTAGATGCGCCCAGTCGGCGGTCATCCCATCCGCCGACTCCACGGCACGCAAAGCAATGGTTTCATCATAGGTCCGTGCATCCCCCATCACGCCCACGCTACGTACCGGCAGCAATACCGCAAAGGCCTGCCAGAGGCGGTCGTACAATCCCGCCTCACGGATTTCTTCCATGACAATCCGGTCAGCACGACGCAAGACTTCCAGGCGCAGCTCGTCAATCGCT
>NZ_JAAZTY010000006.1 GCF_018854775.1 Acidithiobacillus ferriphilus
CCTCCTGCACCATGCGCGTATTGTGCCGATTGCTGGAGAAAGTTATCGGCTCAAGCATCAGCGTCAGGCCGGTATGGTTCAACACAGAAAGGGGGACGCCACCGATTAAATACCACGTGAAAAGGGGTACCCTCCACGCAAAGTCAGAATTGGGGGTGTATCAGTTTTAAATCGCTGCCCGAAGGAAAAGTGTGTCAGTTTTAAATCGCCGTTGACACCGTTTGCCGCGGACTACCCCCTGTATGCCCAGATGCCGCATCAGGCGCTCTACGGTACAACGTGCTACCGGTATCCCCTCGCGATTCATCTGCTTCCAGACCTTATCCGCACCGTAGACCTGCAGATGCGCCTGCCAGATCCGCTGAATCTCCAGCAAGAGCACCGCGTCCCGCTGCGCTCGGGCACCGCGCAACGTCTGGTTCCGCTGTTGTGCCGCATGACGCCGGTAACCCGATGGGGCAATCTGCAAGACTCGGCAGATCGGCTCGACCCCGAAGCGGTCCCGGTATTGATCGGTGAAACGCCTCAATGCTTCAAACGGCGGTCGAGCTCCGCCTGGGCGAAAAACGCGCTGGCCAGCTTCAGAATTTCATTCGCGCGCTGTAGTTCCTTGACCTCACGTTCCAGCTCCTTGATGCGCTGGGCTTCCGCAGTGCTCATGCCGGAACGTTGACCGGCATCTATTTCTGCCCGCTTCACCCAGGCCAGTAGGGTGGACGGCACACAGCCAATCTTGGGGGCTATAGATTCGACAGCGGCCCACAGGGAAGGATATTCACCGCGATGTTCTTGTACCAAGCGAACAGCGCGCTCGCGGACTTCAGACGAAAACTGCTTGGACTTATTCATGGCTCCATTCTCTCAAAGGTTGGAGCCTCCACCAAACCCGGGGCGGTTCATTGTAACTGCTTCATAATTTGTTATAGTTGTTGCATATGTTGTGTGGAGGTGAGCAAGGAAGTCAGCATTGATTCGCAGCATCCTGACTGGGATGGCCTCACGACGGGTGGTAACCAATCGCGGGAAGCGTAATCCGCGTGGCATCAGAAAAAAGATGAATTCGTATCCGGTTCGAGATCAAGGTGCTCCGCTGCATCAGCCCTGTGATCTCATGCCGATCATCTTATCTAACTAAACAGTATCGACCTTGGCACCTGAATGATATTCCATCCAACGCCCTGTCATAAATAACGCTTTCACCATAATACGTTGCACAGAAAGATAATTAATATTATTCTTTGGCAAAGAAATTACAAACTATATCTTGGTGCAACGAGATCATAGCCTGCTACAGGGGCGCACATGGCGCCGGCATCAATCAATTTAGACTGGCTAACTGGTGAGGATCATGCTTATATCTGAAATAAGTGCCGATAATGAGGAACATGATCTTTGGGCCGACTGGATTCTGCATCGACGAAATGCAGGCAGCCCTGGATTCAAGCAGCGCATCATGGCTGAAGTTGAACGTTATGCGGACCGCGTGCTCGATGCTGCACAATTACAGCCAGGAATGACGCTTGTGGATGTCGGTTGCGGGGACGGATTCTTGGGCTTGCATGGAATAAAACGCATAGGCCCCACACTGCACGTCATCTTCACGGATATTTCTGCACGCCTACTAAAAACTGTGGAGGAAAAATGTATCCGCGAAAATATACGTGAACAGTGTACATTTTTTATTGCTTCTGCTGAAAATCTTTCAGCTATCGTAGACCAAAGTGTTGATGTTGTTGCCACCCGTTCAGCGCTCGCATATGTTCACAACAAACCGGCTGCACTGAGAGAGTTTTGGCGGATACTAAAACCGGGTGCTAAGATAGCTTTCGCGGAGCCAATATTTCAAGATGAAGCTCTCTCTGTTGGCGTCCTGCGTGCAATCATTGAATCCAACCATGAAACAGCAAAAAACAACATTATAAGTTTGATTTACCGATTGAAATCAGCGCAATTTCCCAGCAATCAAGACCAGATGGAACATGCGTCATTTTGCAATTTTTCCGAACGCGATTTGCTGCGCATGATACAAGAAGCTGGATTTCATGAAGCCCACCTAGAATTGCACATCGATGTGCATAGATCGTTAATAAACTCTTGGGATGAATTCATTGGCCGCTCACCGCACCCGCTTGCTCCGTCACTGCAACAAGTCATGGAACAATCATTCAGCGTGGACGATCAGAAATTGTTTGAGTCTGTGATACGCCCGGCAGTAGAATCCAAGACGATCCTCGATAATGAGCGAATCGTTTATTTAACGGCGACAAAGTATCCTTGATGAATTCAATATAGTGCCTAAGCTAGGTAGATAGTTGGACAGAATTATTCCCGGTATCGCAGTAGAAATACCTCATTACTAAGCACCCCCTCGCTCCACCGGCTCCGCCGCTACCCGCGTAGCCTTGTTCGTCGGCTTCGTCGGCTTCGTCGCTATCGGGTCGGAGGAGGCGCGCTTACACGCTGCCTCCGTCCGCCTCACACTGGTCTTGCACTCCGACAATGGCATCCCGATGAAATCATCCACGCTACTGACCAAGCTCTATGATCTGGGGACCGCCCCGTTCCAGGGCCGGCCACGGGTCAGCAATGGCAACCGGTATTCAGAATCGCTGTTCCGAACGCTGAAATCCTGTCCGCAGTGGCCGGGGAGCGACTTTGCTGACCTTGACGCTGCACGAATCTGGGTGCGTAACTTCATCGTCTGGTACAACTATGAGCATCGTCGCATTCGCTTCGTCACTCCGGCCCAGCGTCACCGGGGTGAGGATCACGCGCTGCTGGCGAAACGTCATGCCCTTTATGAGGTGGTCAAGGCAAAAAATCCGGAACGCTGGTCAGGCGGCACACGCAATTGGACTCCCGTCGGGGCGGTAAATCTGAACCCGCAGTGGCAGGATAAAAAGGCCGCTTAAAAAATGGGAGATGGTATCTACCTTGACAGACGCGCGCGGGCGCCGCTGAACTACGTCATGGGTGCCCTGGAACTCAATATGAATGAAACAACTTTGAAAGCAGTTATTCCAGGCTGGCGGCCCAAGCCATAGATTCCAGAGATATACGCGTGATATCGGCGATGGTGAAGCCCAGGGATGCAGCACGGTCGCGCACCACATCAATTTCACCACGCTCTACGGCCTCAATGATTTGGAGCAGGATGCCGTCTTCGCCTTGATGCTCCATTATGGCCGCACGCATTTCTGGGCACAGCCGCAACTCATCTAATAGCCCAGCCATCGGTTTTTCCAGGTAAGCATCCAGTAATGACAGCATACCAACCAGGAAAGATCGGTGCAGCGCGAGTGGATGCGATTCCAGTAGCGTTGAACGTTCGCGCAACATTTCAGCGAGGCGGGCGCGGGTCGCCGCAATCACCAGTAACGGACTTTTGCGCCCACCTTGGCTGGCAAAGAGCAAGAGGGTCAGCCAACGCTGCAAAGGTTGCCGACCGAGCAGAATAAGTGCGCGGCGGATGCTATCGATTTCTTGGCCGCGGGTCAGACCTGCTGAATTCAGGTAGCGGAGGAGCTGATAAGATAAACTTGGATCCTTACGAAAGATTTCTTCGATATCACTTACTGGATTTTCCTCTGCAAGAAGATTCAACAAGTTAAAAATTGTGCGTTGATTTTCGGTAAGCATTCTCCCCGCGACAATCTCGGGGTGCATAAAATAATAACCCTGACTATAATCGACGCCTATTTCAAAGCAGCGCCGCGCTATAGCTTGAGTTTCTACGCACGTAGCAATGAGTGCCGGCGTGTTGGCCAGGTTGGCCTTGCGGACCATGCTTATCCACGCCTCCCATGCCGCAGGCTCGTTGGTATTGGTGTCGATTCTGACAAAATCCACGAGTTTCAGTAGTGCCATTTGCCACGGTACGCCCTCAAAAAGATCCAAAGCCAGGCGAAAGCCGCGCCTCCGCAAATTCATCATCTTCTCAATGAAATCATGGCCGGGCGCTTCGGCAATAGTAAATGCAGGAATGATCTGTTTGGGTGGAAATAACGCAAGACTTTCTTCATCAAAACAGTTGTTACTGAAATTTATGAAGGCCGGTTTCCTGCCCAATAATTGTTCTACATTAAATATATTAAAAGTTTTGAACATTACTCTGGCCGAGGAGAGGAAGGGGTCGGTCAATGGTCCATTGTATGAGTCTTCGTCCCGGACAAAAAGTTCATAGCCAATAATTTCATTCTGGCGTCCGAGGATGGCCTGCCGGACGATGAGTTCCTGCGTGTCTTTGGAAACGGTTGTTTTGGGAAATTCAACAGGCATAATGACACCGTCATGGGGCGATTTAGTAGAGTTTTGGAAACGTCGGTCACTTGCAATAAGCGCGCAGTGTAAGTGCGCCCGATGAGATATTGACTCGGGTCTAGGCCGCAAAGAATGGCGGCGGTCAAAGTATACCACCCCTCGGTATATTGATGAGGGATGCCACGATTACCCGGCAACGGAGACAGAGCGGCCCGGAACAAGCTCATTGCAAAGGCAGTATAAAGCAGGGGATGCGCTTTTGTACATGATGGGCATTTGAGGAAAATATCTTCACAACACAATCCCGCCATTTTCGCCAAAATGACCAACTGTGGATCCTTATTGGCGATTTCCAGGAACTCCATTATGTACCCCGTCGTAGACATTAAGTTAATGTACGCTATCCGCGATCAAATTAGGTCGCTTTGCGGTGGACAACAGGAAAAAGTGTGGACTGAGCAAGCCAAAGACTATCGACCTTCAGCGTTCACCACAAAACCTTAGTTCTTCGTCATGGCCCTCTGCCGATCCTGGCACCAATGTGCCGAGTTCATCTGGAATCGAACGACGACCAAGCTGGGATGTCACCGCTATGCCTTTAACTGGTTTGGTGGTGTACCGGGTCGGATGATCATCAGTCACGTCAAATGTGCAAGCCCCAAACTCTGCATCAACTATCCCACCGCCCCAATGTTGAAAAAGACACGACGGCACCCACATATCATATTGACACAACTTATAAATGCAAGTCGCACCCTCAGCCCAATTTCCGCGATTGTCTCGGGTCGTTGGGTTTTCAGTGGCCATGACGGAAGCTTTTCGGTTCTTGCGGTGGTGCCAAGACTTTTGCAAGCCGCGATAGTGCGCGGATCTGCGTGTTGTCGATACTCTGGTTGCGGTTGGGGGCCCCTTCTTGACGTAAATCGGGCAGCCAGACATCTCGCCGGGGTAACGATCAAAGGGGTTTTGGGGGTTGTCGCGAAGATTGGCCGGTCGGCCCGTGGACGGCAGCGTAAGAGCGTTGGCGAATATCGGCAAATCAATCGACTGTGGCAGCGGGAATCTTCAGCACCCAGGCACCGGCGCATGGCGCACCAGTCGCCCCGGGACCTGAAAGAGTCGCCAACGAACGGTCGCGATGCGATGCTGTTGCCATCCCTCCCCCAAGGTGGGGTGGCGAAAGAGCACGAACAAATTGTGGGCGATCACCCCAAGCCGGAAGAACGCTGCATGGGTGCTTTCCTGACCACAAGGCCCCGCTCCATCCCAAAACCGACTTGAGTTCTTTGATGCCGTTTTCTGAGCATTCTCCCCGCTGCCGGTACCAAACCAGGACGTCGGCGGTGCTACCCACTCGGTTACTGGCGATAACGTGGTAGCGTGGACGGTCGATTTCCAGGAGATCGGCCTGCTGCGGGTAGCGGACCACGATGAGCCATCTTGAATGAAAGCACCGTTCGTGCCATTTTCCTCATCGGCCCCTCCTGTAAGTCCACCCGATAGGTGAATCTTTTCGACGAGACCATTATACCGGAAACCCTTGTGGGTTGGACCTTCCCGCCAAATCATCCGCAACTCAATCGCGGAAATAAGGCTCAGAGAGGGGATAGGCTATGCCTATCGTGGTACGATCGAGCATTATACTGCACCACCCAGTCTGGAATCAACTTCGGCGCCATGGGTCTCGCTATGGCGTAACCCTGCAAACAGTGGCATTGCAGCTGGGTAAGCAGGGCGGTATGCCCCGTTGTTTCCACCCCTTCTGCCACCACCAGCAGTCCCATCAGCTTCGCACTAGTTACTACCCCAGCCACAATCGCATGATCCTTGGGATCGTGAAGGATGTTTCGGACAAAACTCTGATCGATTTTGATAGTTTGCGCAGGCAGCTTCTGCAAATAGGTCAGTGAGGCATTCCCGGTGCCAAAATCGTCCAGCGCGATCCGCACTCCCAGTCGGTTGCATGCCAACAGGGTTTTCTGTGCCTTGGCAAAGTCGAGTAGCGGTGCGGTTTCGGTGACCTCAATTTCAACCGAGGACGCAGGCAGATCGGTATGCGCACCCAAAGCGGTCTGCAAATCAGATAGAAATTCCTGATCCAATAAATGGTAAGTGCTCATATTCACCGAAACGCGCAGAGGCAGGCCCTGCCGATGCCAGACCTCTGCTTGCGCTAGTGCCGACTCCAGCACAAAACAGCCGATGCGTCGCGCCAGACGCGGCGCATCTAGGACGCTGGCAAAGGCCGCAGGAGGCAATAGTCCAAGCTCCGGGTGGTTTAGACGGAGCAATGCCTCCACCGCCACGGGCCCTTTGGCAATCTCCACCACGGGCTGGTAGTGGAGCAGCAATTGCCCCTGATTCAGTGCAACTCCTGTCATCCTGATACTCCCATTTGGTCTTTTTTGAGGTTGATCCCCATAGGCCACTCAACCCATTGGAACTGCTCCTTCCTCACTGCTTTGACCGCATAACTGGCCAAATCCGCATGCCCCGCAGCAAATCCTCGAGGGCGCATCATCCAGCAGCTAGACGCAACGCCGTCCATACTTTGTTGTGGTAATCCAGGAAGCGCATCGTGGGTAACCAGCCTGCTGGGTCAGTTCGATGGTCAGGCAACATTTCCTGGTGACATCCCGGAAAATCAGAATCGTGCCCAACAAGATACCTCGTCGATCCCGGATCGGTACTGCCTTTTTCCCGCTCGTGACCCACTCACTCACCGCAAATTAAGTGACCATCGTCGAATGTGGGTAGCAACAACAGGTCAAACCACCCGCGATTGACGACTCCATGTTACGCACCATACCACCTGCAAAACGGGGCGCGGAACGCCACCTCGCACCACGACGCGAAACACCCTAATGTCTAGTACTACGGCACACAGGCGCCATTCGTCCGTTGCCGTGCTCATGCCAGCAAATATCCTTGACTGGAAACCTGGGCGATCCATAAGATGGCGCGCATAATGGATACAAGTGAAATACGAATGCCATTCATGAGGATGGAGACATGCCACCTCACGCAAAACAGAGCCGGCATACTTGGAGCACTGAGGTGTTAGCCAAGCTCGCAATAAGCATTTAAATATCGATAAATATATTTCAATCAATAAGATAATGTGTGGCATACTTATTGCATAATTTTGCATAGCCTCAGGAGATACCATGCTTGCAGACATCACGTTTCTTTGATAGGGCCGCGTCTTTGCTCGATGCACAATTGGAGGTACTGACCAGCAATCTTGCTTCAGAATTTTTCGAACCACCCTAAAGCATGAAGGATGCATAGGGCAGACCTGGAATTCGTGGACGATACGGTTGCCGTGAAGCCATTGGCCATCCCAAAGGTGTGCCTGCCGGGCATTTTCCACGGAGCCACTGGCGAAACACCTACAAGAATCCTCACGAAATTGTCCGACCCCTTAAATCGCTGTTTCTGGGAACTGGTGTTGTCTATATATATTTGCTCAGTGCGTACATATATTATACAACTCGTCCACTTGACAACTGAGAAAAGATCATAAGATAATTTAATTATATCATAATCAGGAAAAAACAATTTATGGTCAGTGCTCGACTATTACGCCCCGAAAAAAGTCGCTTAACATCCGTCATTGGTGAATCGTCAGCCTGGAAAGTTATTCTCAATTCATTGAACGCTCTTTCTAGGGCACCATCTTCTATATCGGTCTTACTAACCGGCGAAACTGGTACCGGGAAGGAAGTAGTGGCGCGTGCGCTTCATGAGCAATCTGATCGGATCGGGAAGCCCTTTATCGCAATCAACTGTGCTGCAATACCATCTGACTTGCTTGAGTCAGTGCTTTTTGGCTATGAAAAAGGCGCCTTTACTGGAGCATTGTCAAGAACAACGGGAAAGTTTGAACAGGCTGATGGAGGTACAATTCTTCTAGATGAAATAGGAGATATGCCATTACCATTACAAGCTAAGCTATTGAGGGTTCTTCAGGAAAAACAAATTGACCGGGTCGGCGGACGAGAACCGGTAGATATCGATGTTCGTATTCTTACCGCTACACATCGAAACCTGCGGCAGGAAGTAATCAGCCGGCGCTTCCGCGAAGATTTGTATTATCGCTTGAATATCTATCCAATAGAGCTTCCGCCATTACGCGAAAGGACTTCCGATATTCCCTTATTGGTTAATTATTTTTCCAATCGATTATGCAGCAAGGGGTATCCATCATTAACAATTACTGACGCAGCGCTCGATATTCTGATGCGCTACTTTTGGCCTGGGAATGTACGGGAATTGCAAAACCTGGTGGAACGGTTAGCCGTGCAGCGGTTAAATGGGCACTCCGGACAGATTGCACCGGAAGATCTTCCTAGTTATTTATGTCATCCTTTGCTGGATTCGTTACGCACTGATTATGCCGATAATCCGTGCTCTGTCAGATTGGCACCCGTAGAGAAATTGGGATTCTCAGTGCTTCAACCCAAACTTTCCGGTGACAATTTCAGCTTGCCGGACACGTTGCGCCAGATTGAGCGCACATATATAGAGCAGGCCATGCAACGCGCCAATGGAAATATGTCGGAAGCCGCCAGACTACTGGGCGTTCCGCGGACCACCTTGTTCACTCGCGTGCAGTCGCTGAATATTCCATACATAGAGCGTCGGCAACCAGTTAGGTCATTGCAGAACCTTTGATCGATCATACTGCCGCACGAAAAATGGTGCCCTCACGCTTGCGGCACCGAGGTGCTAGCCAAGCTCGCAACAAGCATCTAAATGGATGTAAATTTTATTGTAATCAATAAATTAATATATGGCATGATTATTGCATATTTTGGCAAACTCTCAGGAGGCGCCATGCTTGCAGATATCACGTTTTTTGGTAAGGCCATGTCCTTGCGCAATGCACAACTGGAAGTGCTGACCAGTAATCTTGCTAATGCATCAACACCAGATTACAAGGCGAAGAATCTGAACTTCCGTGCCGCCTTCGCGGCCGCTCTTCAGAAGCCCGGAAACAGTGTTGGCAACACTCTACGTTATACGCAATATGAACGAGGCTCGCCGGTTGGCTTGAATGGCAACTCCGTCTCAGCAGAGCAAGTGATGATGCAGATCACACAGACAGCTTTAGCAAGTGAGGCCGACGAACAGTTTGCATCGGGAGCCATCCAATCGATGACCAATGCTATCAACACCTCTTCTGTTTACTAAGGAGCTCACATGTCTTTAATCAGCGCCCTCACCATCGCCGGCGATGGCATGTCTGCCCAATCCATGCGGTTGGCCACGACAGTCAGCAACCTCGCCAATGCAAACAGTGTGACGTCTAGTACAGGAACTCCCTACCGTGCCCGTGAAATCATCTTTGCAGCACAGCCGTTGAGGACGTCCTCCAATGGTATGCAACTCGATACCGTGCGCACCGCAGGTGTTGTGCAGAGCAATACACCTCTTCGCTTACTCTATGAACCCGGAAATCCACTCGCTAATCCTGCGGGATATGTCCAGTCATCGAATGTCAATCCTATCGAAAGCATGGTGAACATGCTCTCCGCCTCGCGTGCCTATCAAGACAACGTCACGGCCGCCAATGTTCTGAAAACCGTCGCCATTAAAACCCTTTCGCTCTAAGTATCAGGAGAAAATCATGTCCATCAGTTCCGTTCTCGCTTCCTCACAACCAGTTTCTCAATCTGTAGCCTCCAGCCTGGTGGCCGGTAGCACAACCGCATCCAGTAGCGGGATGGCCTCTGGCAATATTTCTGGACAAACCATGACTGAATCGGACTTCCTCACACTATTGGTGACCCAATTGCAGAACCAGAACCCTTCGCAGCCGGTCAGCAATAACCAGTTGGCGCAGGAGATCGCTGGATTCACGACTGCTAACGGCATGACGCAGGCCGATGGCATTCTGCAACAGATCAGCAACCAGATTTCGCAACTCGGCACCACAGCTGCAACAACCACTTCCGGTTCATCCACTTCCGGTCAGACTGCAACGACTGTCGCCTGATCAACCTATTGCTAAGGAGCACAAGACATGGGTTACAACACGGCAGTTAGCGGCCTAAATGCCGCACAAACCGATCTCAACACTATTGGCAACAACATTGCGAACGTGAATACCGTGGGCTTCAAAAGCTCCAACGCGCAATTTGGCGACCTATATGCCGCATCTATTGCTGGCGCGGCAGGTAATAATACGACCCCAGGCATCGGGGTTTCAACGGTCTCGCTTTCCCAAAGTTTTACCCAGGGCAATGTGACCACTACCGGCAACCCGTTGGACATGGCCATCAACGGTGGCGGTTTCTTCATCCTGAACAACAACGGCACCAATGATTACAGCCGCAATGGGCAGTTTCAGATCAGCTCCGGTGGTTATTTAACAAACAATGCCGGACTACCTTTACAGGGATATCAGCCGGTACCGGGAACCCCTGGCAAATTCGCCACCGTGTTAGGCAATCTCAAGATCAATAATTCCGCGATGCTCCCCCAAGCGACCACGCAGGCGGGGTTGATAGCCAACCTCAACGCCACCGACCCTGCCATCAATACGACGACAACCCCCTTTAGCACCTCAAATCCAAACAGTTACAATAGCTCTACCACCACGCAGGTATATGACAGCCTAGGAACGGCACAGAATGTCACCCTATACTTCGTCAATGCCAGCGGTACGGGTGGAGCGAACCAGCCGAACAACTGGGATGTTTACTACGCCGCCAACAATAGCAATGGCAATCCGGTTTCATCAGGATCGTTGACAACGCTAACCTTCAACAACAGTGGAACGCTGGTTTCCGGGGCTTCCGGCACCATCAACGTGGCCTCGTGGGGCAATGGCTCGTCAGGCAGCAGCATCAATGTCAGTCTCTCTGGTTCCACACTCACGAACTCCCCTTTCGCCGTGACTTCGGAGACGATCAATGGCTATGCGCCCGGCACCTACTCTTCCATCTCCATTCAGAAAAACGGGGCAGTGGATGCTAATTTCACCAATGGGCAAAGCCGTGCGGTGGGGCAAGTGGCTCTGGCAAATTTTGCGAACTTGCAAGGGTTGTCCCCAACGAGTGGCAACCTGTGGCAGGCCACAGCCGCTGCGGGAAACCCATTGGTCAATGCCCCAGGTACGGCGGGTCTCGGTGCTATTCAGTCTGGTGCGGTGGAGTCCTCCAACGTCGGACTTTCTTCACAGTTAGTGGCAATGCTCGTCGCACAGCAGGCATATCAAGCCAACACACAGACCATCAAAATGCAACAGCAGGATACTGCCGTGCTGCTGCAACTGTAAGGACGACACATTATGGAGGGATCTGCGTATATCGCCATGACCGGGTTACTGGCCGCATCCAAGCGGCTAGACGTGACGGCTAACAATCTCGCCAACGCCAGTACCACGGGTTATAAGGCCGAACGCGCGGCTTTTCGCGCCGTTCCGTTCTTTTACCAAGGACAACCGAATAGGGTCGACGTGGTCGCGCAAAAGAATGGTATGGACCTCCAGCAGGGAGCCATACAGCAAACGGGGCGCCCACTAGATATCGCCTTGAATGGCCCAGGGTTTTTCGTGGTGCAATCGCAGGGTGGCGTGAAATCCTATACACGTGCGGGCAACCTTAACCTGTCGGCGCAGGGAATGCTCATTAACGCGAACGGTCAAGCTGTACTGGGAGTCGGTGGATCGCCCATCTATGTGCCGTCGGGGGCTAGTGTGCGTGTCACTTCGAATGGAACAGTATCCGCAATCCCGAACACTCCAAACGCGCGAGCCGCGAGCGTAGGGCAAATTCTAGTCGTGAACCCACTATCCGCATCCATTCAACCACAAGGCAACAATTTGTTTGCGCCCAACCCTGGACAGAAAGTCAGCATAAAAGGGATTGCGGCACAAATTGTCCCCGGTGCGCTGGAAGGCAGCAATGTGAATCCGGTCAACAGCATGATTCACATGATCAGCGCCTCACGTCTATTTCAGTGGGAAACCCAAGCCGTGCAGACCATTTCCACCGACCAAAAAGATGCCAATTCCATCCCTAGCAATCTGTAAGGAAAGGAGAACGATTTATGCTTCGCGCACTGTCAACCATTCGTACCGGCCTGGAGGCCTCGCAAACGCAAATCGACGTCATCGCCAACAATCTGGCGAATGTGGGCACGACGGGATTTAAACGCCAGAGGGCTTTGTTTCAGGATTTACTCTATCAGAACGTACGTCAGCCTGGCGCACTATCTTCCACGCAGACGAACCTCCCCATTGGTCTGCAATTGGGTACGGGTGTGCGTGTTGTGGGAACACAACCCATCGAAACCCAAGGTAACCTCACGCAGACCAGCGATAGCCTTGACCTTGCCGTCAATGGGAACGGTTACTTTCAGGTGCTCATGCCCAACGGCACATTGGCCTATACCCGCGACGGATCTTTTCAGCTCAACCAGAATGGGCAGATGGTTACCGCCAATGGATATCTGACGCAGCCACCTATTACGGTCCCGGCCAACGCCACTTCCATTACAGTCGCTCAAGACGGCACCGTCACCGCGCAACTGCCGGGGCAGGCCGCACCCACGCAAATTGGACAAATACAGTTGGCCACTTTCCAGAATCCGGCGGGGCTCCAACGGATCGGCGATAATCTCATGCTACAGACCGGCGCATCGGGTGCACCCAATATTCAGCAGCCGACCATCAACGGTACAGGCGCAGTTATGCAGGGCTACCTCGAATCCTCCAATGTCAACGTAGTGAATGCCATGGTAAGCATGATTACCGCTCAACGAGCGTATCAGTTGGGAACAGATATGGCCAACACGGCCAATCAAATGCTGGGCTATCTGGCGAATATCTGATGCCGGCGACATTGACGACCTTTACACAAAAGCTGCTTATTGCCATTCAGGCGGCAGTCATATTGGCTGGGTCCGTTGGATTACTCTCTGGATGTGCCGCCGGTATGCCGTTTCATCGCAACAAATCATTTGCACCTCTGCCATTACCCCCGATGACGGCACCACAAACATCATTAGCGAATGGTCAGATTTATCAACCAACCACGGCAGAGAACTGGTATTCAGATCATCAGCCATGGCAAGTTGGCGACCTGATCACGGTAGACATTCTGGAGAATGCCACGGCCAGCAATGCCATCCAAAACGCGACCAGTCGCAAAAGTTCCATTGGCGATGCCATCAGTAGTTTTTTTGGTCTGCCGCTCTCTTTTGGCAATATCGGTGGCAACAAAATTTCCCCGAATGTTACCGCCGGATCCAGCATCAGTAGTAGCGGTGCTGGCGCATCTACCCAGAGCAACACGCTGATCAGCACCATCTCTGCCACCGTTACGCAGATACTCCCCGGAGGAAATCTGGCAATTCTTGGACAAACCAAACTGAACTCCGGCGCGGGCACCGGCGCGGAGTGGATTCGCATATCGGGAATCATCCGTGAGGGCGATATTGGCAACAATAACACCATTCCTTCCACGGACGTGGCCAACGCGCGAGTGGAATACAGTGGAACTGGCCAAGGGTATCAGGCAGCTAAAATGCCCTGGTTGGCGCGCTTCTTTTTGACATTGTGGCCATTCTGATGCCTGCGACCACTAAGCGCGCGGCGGTACTGTGCCTGATCTTCTACCTGGGTGCCGGTGGCTGGATATCTAGCATACCGACTGTCATGGCTAGCACAGTAGGTCAACTCTCCCGCATCGGGGGAGACCGCACGAACCGAGTCATCGGATATGGATTGGTTGTGGGTTTGCCGGGGACAGGCGATCAAGCGACCGAGGTGCCGTACACCACCCAAACGATTACCAATATGTTACGGCACATGGGCATTAATCTTCCAGCCAACACGTTCATGCAGCCGAACAACGATTCGGCGGTAATGATTACGGGAAGCATTCCAGCCGATGCGCGACCAGGGCAAAAGTTCACGCTCACGGTTTCCGCCGTGGGAAATGCGAGCAGTCTGCGTGGGGGTATTCTCTTGATGACACAACTGCATGGTGCCAATGGCCAAGTCTATGCTCAGGGACAAGGGCCAGTACTGGTAACAGGCGCAGCCGCTACGGGAGGGGGTACATCCTTGGTTATCAATAATCCGGACGTGGGACGGATTGTTAACGGGGGAATCGTGGAGGTGCCCTTGCCACCATCCTCGCCGCAGGCAGGCATTATTACCCTACTGTTACGCAGGCCGGGTTATGTCATGGCGGCGCGGATGGTAGAAGCGGTGAACCAGATCTTCCCAGGGTCCGCACAGGCACAGGGACCAGGGGTAGTGGAAGTCCATGCACCAATTGATATGAACGCACGGGTCGGATTTATTTCCGCCCTGCAACAAATCCCGGTTAGCGCCCCAGCACCTCGACCGACTATTGTCATCAATGCCCAGGATGGCACCGTGGTCATGGGGTCGAATATCCGCATTACGTCCTGTGCGGTGGCTACTGGATCATTATCGGTAAGCATCCAGACCACACCGATGGTGAGTCAGCCGAATATGTTTGGTCGGGGGGTCACAGTCGCTACCAGCAATACTAAAGTCGGTATTAAAACGCATAAGGCACACCTCTTTCTGCTCAGGAAAAGCGCTAGTCTGGAAGATGTCGTACGTGCCTTGAATACCGTGGGAGCCACGCCGGCAGAACTTGCATCTATCCTGCAAGCCATGAAATCCGCCGGCGCTCTGCATGCGCGAATCAAGGTCATTTAACAGAATGGCGCACCCTGTCTTCTCCTCTCTATACCGACCGGCGTGGCCTCTGTCGGACGTGACGCCCCCCCCCCCCCC
>NZ_JAAZTY010000060.1 GCF_018854775.1 Acidithiobacillus ferriphilus
AGAAAAGGCAGGAAGACCACCGCCAGCGACAGGGTCATGGAAATCACGGTAAAACCGATCTCGCGGCTGCCAACGATCGCCGCCTGATAGGGCTCTTCGCCGTTTTCCTCATGGCGGGCGATGTTTTCCAGCATGACCACGGCATCATCCACCACAAAGCCCACCGCCAGGGTCAGCGCCAGGAGCGTCAGCGTATTCAGGGTGTAGCCCAGCGCGTAAATGATGGCGAAGGTGCCGAGAATGGAGGCGGGAATCGCCAGCGCGCCAATCAGGGTCGGGCTGCCGCGGCGCAGGAAGAGCCAGAGCACCCCGGCCACCAGTATGGAGGCGAGCAACAGGGTGACTTCGACCTCCTCCACCGCCGAACGGATATAGTCGGCCTTGTCGTACACCACCGTCATGTGGGCGCCGCCGGGCAGGCTGGCGCTCAGCAGCGGCAGACGTTTCTGGATGGCGTCGGAGATGGCCACTGTGTCGGCATTGGGTTGGCGCACTACGGCGAGAATCAGGGCGCGCTGCCCCCCCATCCAACTGGCGATCTGATCATTGTCCACGCCGTTGCTGACCTGGGCGATGTTTGCGAGCGGCACCACCGCGCCGTTGGCGAAGGTGATGGGCATGCCGGAGAAAGCCTGGGCATCATGGAGCTGGCCATGCACATTCACCGCATAATTGCGCACCGCACCCAGCACTGTGCCCTGCGGCAGGTTGACGTTATGACTGGAAATGGCCTGGGTAAGGGCCTGCAGCGATATCCCGTGCGCCTGCATGGCAAAGGGGTTGGCGTGGATGCGGACCGCGTAATTCTGCTCGCCGAAGATCAGCACCTGGGCGACGCCGGGAATACCGGAAATGGCGGGAACCACCTTGTCTACCGCGTACTGGTTGAGCCGGTAGATAGGCATATTGGGCGCGGCGAGGGCAATAAACTCGATGGGTGCCGCCGACGGGTTGAGCTGTTTGACAAAGGGCAGGCTGGGCATGCCCGGCGGCAGCAGGTGGGAAGCCTGGGTGACCGCGTTTTCGACATTCTGGGTGGCGACATTGATGTTTTGGCTGAGGTCAAACTGCAGGATGACCCGCGTCGAGCCCTGATGGTTCACCGAGCTCATGGAGGACAGGCCGGGAATGGCGGAAAACTGTTTTTCCAAAGGCGTAGCCACGGCGCTGGCCATGGTCTGCGGGCTCGCTCCCGGCAGGCTCGCCGCGACCATGACCGTCGGAAAGTCCACGCCGGGCAGCAAGGCTACCGGCAGTTTCATAAAGGCAAAAATGCCGTACAGCACTAGTCCGAGAATGAGGACGACCGTCATTACCGGGCGGCGGATGAACAGGGCGGAGAAATTCATGCGGATTTCCTCTCCTGACCCGTATGCGACCCGGTGGCCGCAGGGGTGCCGGTGAGTTCCACCTTCGCCCCCGGATAGAGGCGGGCGGGAAGCGGAAAAATCACCCGAATACGCTTGTCTACGCCTTGTACCACCGCATCCGCGCCCGATTCCCAGAGCACCTGCACCGGCTTGTCCACCGCTTTACCACCTTGCACCACATAGACAAAGGGTCCGCTGCTGCCCTGCTGGACCGCGCCCACCGGCAGCACCGTCGCCTGCGCCACCTGCTGTACCGGCATCTGCACCTGCACATACTGTCCCGGCCAGAGGCCGAGGTTGGTGTTGGGTACGGTAGCCTGCAGACGGATGGTGGCGGTCCCCGCACTGACGCTGTTGTCGATAAAAGTGAGCTTGCCCTGAGCGAGTACGGTGCCGCCCTTCTCGTCGTTGATGGACAGGGGAATTGCCTGCTGTTGCGCCCGCCGCGCCGCGCTCAGCAAGTCCTGAGGAATACTGAAATTCACGGTAATGGGCGCGATCTGGTTGATGGTAGCCAGTTGTGTCTGGTTGGCGATGACCAGGTTGCCTGCCTTGACCTGGGCCAGCCCGATGCGACCGCTGATGGGGGCGGTGATGCGGGTGTAAGAGAGATTGAGGCGGGCTTGTCTTAACGCGGCCTGATCAGCCTGTACCTGCGCTGTCGCCGCCTGTGCCTGGGAGACTGCCTGATCGAAGCTTTGCCGGGTGATGAAATCCTTTTCCGCCAGCGGTCGGTCCTGCTCCACTATGTTGCGGTTGTAGCGCGCTGTGGCCTGATCCGCCACCAGTTTGGCCTGAGCCTGGGCGAGCGATGCCTGCATCTGTGCCGGGTCGATGGTGAACAGGGTTTGTCCCTTCTCTACCATGCTCCCCTCGGTAAACTGCACGCTCTGCAGGATGCCGGAAGTCTGCGGCACGAGTGTCGCCGTTTGCAGAGGCGTCACCGTGCCCAGAAAACCTTCATAATGGGTCATGGGGCGGGTACTGATGCTGACGAGGCTGACCCGCAAGGGCGGCATTTCATGCTTGGTCTTGGTCTGGCAACCACTCAACAGCAGGGAGAGGGATGCCAGCGTCAGCAAGAGAACAACAGGGGAACGGGTCACGGTGCATTCTCTCCCAAAGGCATGCCGACGGCCTGACTGAGTTGCGCCAGGGCGACATAACTGTTAACCAGATTCTGAATCAGGGTGTAGCGCGCCTGCGCCAGGGTGGACTCGGCGAGAAGGACATCCTGAATGGTAGCCTGGCCGACCCGATACTGGGCCTGTACCACCTCCAGCGCCTTCCCGGCATTTTCCAGGCCACTCTGTGCGCCGGGGTAGGCCGCAATCGCGCCCTGAAAGTTGTGAAAATCCTGCCAGACCGTGGCTTCGGTGCTGTTGCGGCTGGCCGCGAGGTTGAATTGAGCCTGATCGCTCAGTGCCTGTGTCTGGCGTATCTGATAATGCGTATTGAAGCCGGTGAAGAGGGGCACGGTCAGGGTGAAACCCACCGTCCAGGTGTCACCGGGCCGGAAGCCGCCTTGATAGAGATAACCATAAGAGCTGCTGACCCCCAGACTGGGCAGACCACTGGCCTCGGCGCTACGGACATTGGCTTGGGCCACCGCTACCTGCGCCCGCGCCTGCTGCAGGGTGGGATTGGCGGTGAGGGCGGCATGCATCAGTGTCTTGGCAGCACTGTGGAGTTGGGGCGGTTCCTGCCCCAGTTTGAGCGGCGCTATCCTCAGCGTGGTCTGGGGATCGAGGCCCAGGGTGCTGGCCAGCAACCCTTCGCTGCTGCGCACGGTCTGGCGTTGCGCGGCGAGGGTGGATTGCGCCTGCGCCATGGCGGCCCGGGCCTGATAGAGGGCGCCGATGGTGGCTTGCCCGGCACGATGCAGCACCTCGGCGGCTTCCAGATTTTTCTGGTTTTCCGCAACGGTCTTTTCATCGGCAAGCACTAGGGATTGATTGCCGAGGAGTTGGTAATAGGCCTGCGCGACGCTGAAGGCCACAGTCTGGATGCTCTGATTCTGGGTGAAGCCCGCCACCCATTCCTGGGCGCGGGCAGCATCCATCTTGGCGGCGCGCAGGCCAAAGTCCCACAGGGTGTAACTCAAGGTCAGGTTGGGATTGACGCTGTTGCGTGCCGGCACCGTAAAGCCAGCGGTGGAGGCTGCTTGCCGACGGCTCAAATTGGTATTGAGGGACAGGCTCGGCAGCCAGGCGCTTTCCGCCATCCCCAGGCTCGCCGCCTGGGCGCGCAATCCATCCCAGGCGGCGGCGGTCTGGGGGTTGTGGGCGAGGGCATACGCAGTGAGTTGCGGCAGCGTCCAGATTTGCGCCTGCTTCGCCACAGAAAGACCCTGGAGCTTGGGTAAATCGGGCAGGGCGGCTTGGGTGGTCCAAGGCTGTGCCGGGCTGGCACTCAGGCCGCTATCGGTGTTCAGAGGGTCGGCCAGCCACGTACCGACGCCGGCTTGCGCCAGCCCGCCTTGAGCCACACAGAAAACGGTACAGACAGCCAGCAATAGCGCTTTGGGGGGCACGCTCAGGCTCCTCGGCAGTGGAGCCGCCATTCTCCCGGAAAGCGGGGTCATAAGGAAGATGTGGTCCCGGAGGAAATTGTTGCGAAATGTTACGGGCTGGCCTTGCGATAGCGTCTTCCTGTTCTATATATGATTGGAACAATTATCTGATGGTTCTCAATGGATACCATTTTGGTGATTGTTCATTTTGTTCAGCTAGCCAAGAGGATAATGGCATGATTAAAATCAATAAAATATCAATCGCTACGCTTGCCGCTGCAGGTCTGGTTTTTTGCTCGACGTCGGCATTCGCCGATGGTGCCCCCTTTGTCGATCAGAATCCTATCGTTGTTGCCAATAATGAAGTGGGCATCGCGGCGACAGGTACTTTGATGAATTATCAGGAGCATATCACTCCAGGACCGTCAGACACCGAGTCAGGATGGATGCCGGGTTTTGCTGTGAAGTACAGTCTGATGGGTGATTATTTCGGGAGTATGCCTAGCAATATGTATTTTGCTATACACTATCAGTTCAGTTCCGGTAGCATCGCCTACAAGGGGTCGGTAGGTGGTACTCCCTATGATGGTACGGATGACGCAACTACAAACCGCGCGACGGCTCGTCTGGGGAAGGGATTCTCGCTGTCTAATGATATGATGATTACACCATATGTAGCCGGTGGATATCAGGACTGGAATCGAGATCTCCAAGGGCCTTATGGATATGTTGAAGACTATCATTCCGGCCTCATTGGCGCTGGTGTTATGTTTCAATATGCGATCAATCCTCGGCTTGTAATTGGGGCTAACTTAGAGGGGTTGGCGATGATCGGTGGTGGTATGACCCCACATATCTACAATGGAATTCTCGGTTCTGCTTCTTTCGACACCAGTGGTCAGGAAAAAATTGGTGCTGACATAGATTACCGCGTTTTCAGTCAGTGGCACTTTTACGGCGGCCTGCGTTATACACACTTCAATTATACCGGTGGTCCATTGAAATATGGAGCGTTTGAGCCATCCAGCAGTACAAATCTTTTCAGTATGGACGCAGGTGTCGCCTATCACTTCTGAGTTGTTGCAGTAGATTCGTAATTTGAGAGGTGTCGAAGTTGATTTTTGGCACCTTTTTACGTCCAGATCATACCTCTCAGGCGTCAGCTATAGCTCATTCACAATTCTTGACACTTTGCCGCTGGCGTCCGCCGGGGCGGCGCGCTAACTTGTCTCCTACGGAAAGGGCGCACCTTTCCCCTTGAGTGACGAGGAGCATAGTGATGTTAAAATTTAAGCACGTGGTATCCGGATGGATGGTCGGAACGATGGCGCTGGCGGCAATTCCCGCCTTTGCGGCAGGTGCAGAGACCCCGCCTGCCATGAATGGTGGCCCCATGGGACCGGGCATGATGCAAGGTCATCATTGTGCGGGGGGATGGCGGCATGGCCCCATGCGCAAGGGTGGTTGGATGCGGAATGCACCCGTGCCCATGCTGATGCCCATTGTCTGGCGGCATGCGGTGGACCTCAAGCTGACCCCCGCGCAGGAAAAAGATCTGAAGGACTGGCGAACCAAAATGGAAAAAGCCATGCCGACCTGGCATCACGAGATGCTGGTCCACAACACCGCATTGCGTGATGCGTTGCTGAATGGCGAGTCGGGCAGTGCCATCGTCCCCTTGCAGGAAGCGGTCCTCAAGGATCATGCCACAATGCTCGAACATGGCATCCAGCAGGTGAATTATCTCCACAAGATCCTGACCCCGGTGCAGTGGCAGAAAGCTACCGAGTTGTATAAAAAAATGGGGACCAAGCGGGGACCCTGGGGCAAGTAAATGACGGAGGGTGGCAAAATCCTGCTGGTCGATGATGATTCCCGGCTGCGCGCTATGCTGGTGCGTTACCTGGAAGGGCAGGGTTTTGTCGTCCACGCCGCCGCCTCCGGCGTGCAGATGGATCGCCAATTGGAGCGGGAATGCTATAACCTGCTCTTGCTGGATGTCCTCATGCCCGGTGAAGACGGTTTCAGCATCTGTCGGCGTCTGCGGGTGCAGGAACCGCATCTGCCCATCATCATGCTGACTGCCCGAGGCGATCTCAGCGACCGGGTGCAGGGCCTTGATGTGGGTGCCGACGACTATCTTCCCAAGCCTTTTGAGCCGCAGGAACTGGTTGCCCGTATCCGTGCCGTCCTGCGGCGCAGTCAGGATCTGCGCAGTAGTGATCCAACCCCGGGGGTACTTGTTTTCGGACCCTTCCGCCTCGCTCTCGACAGTCGCGGTCTCTGGCGGAATGACGAGAAAATCTCTCTTACCGACAGTGAGTTTTCCATTCTGCACGCGCTGGCCAGTCATCCCTGGCAACCACTCTCGCGGGACCGCCTGCTGGCCATGACCCACGGCAACGACGACGCCACACCGGGTTCACGGGGTATTGATGTGTTTATCTCGCGCTTGCGACGCCTCATCGAAGACGATCCTGGCGATCCACACTATATTCAGACCGTTTGGGGGCGGGGCTATGTGCTGGTACCCGACGGTGGGGGCGCCACGCCCAGGGAAGCAGGTGTTTTAACCGGATGAAAAAATCGCGCCTCTGGCCGGATACCCTGTTTACCCGTATGTTCCTCATCATCGCCGGGTTGCTGCTACTGAGTCAGCTTGCGGTGTACTGGTTTTTCAATATCTATCAGGCCAACCCGCAGGCCGAGCGTCTGGCACAGGACTGGGCGCAAATTCTGACCCTGAGTGAAACGCTTAGCCCGGCCCAGCGTCGGGCGACGGCGTCCGAACTGATGCGCCAAGGGCTCCGCATCGTTCCTGCCGGTGCGCTGCGCGGCCACAATCCCGGTATGCCGGTACTGACAAATGCCCTGCAGCTGCTGCACCGCATGGGCTGGCCGCAGGCACAACTACGCATGGACGGTCGGCGCCGGGTGCTCTGGCTGCAAGCCCGGCCCGATGCAACCCTGGTTCTGGCCATGCCCATGCCTCATTCACCGGGGCTGCCGTTGCCCTGGTTCAAGCTGGCGGCGATTTTGCTGCTCTCCTGGTTGGGGGCGTATCTGGCGGTACGTCAAGTGACCCGGCCCCTCACCCGGCTCATGCAGGGGGTGGCGCGCCTGCGTGGCGGCGATACGCCGACGGATCTGCCTGAGGCGGGTCCGGCCGATTTGCGGCGCCTGGCCGAACGCTTCAACCAAACCCTGCGCGATTTGCATCGTCTCTGGAAAGAGCGGGAGATGGTGCTGGTCGGGGTTTCCCACGATCTGCGCACGCCGCTTACCCGCATGCGCCTGAGCGCCGAATTTCTACCGGCCGAGGAAGAGGCCCGTGGCGAAATGATCGCCAATATTCAGGAGATGGATAAGGTTATCCATCAGTTTCTGGACTACGCCCGCAGTGGTGAACAGGAGCCGCTGGTAACGACTGACCTGGGTCTCTGGCTTAAAAGGTTCATTCTGCGCCAACAGGCTGGCGTGGTGTGGCACCCCGCCGCGGCGGATCTGCCGAAGCTGCCCATACAGGAAGTGGGTCTGGCCCGCGCCCTGCAAAACCTCATCGACAATGCGCAGTCCCACGGTGCCGCACCCATAGACGTCAGTGCGGAACCCACGGCGGACGGCGTACTGATCCGCATCCGCGATCACGGGCCGGGCATTGCGGAGACGGAACTGGAAACCGTGCGTGCGCCTTTCGCACAAGCCGGAAAGGGCGGCGGGGTAGGACTTGGGCTGGCCATCGTCGAACGGATTGTGGCCCACCATCACGGGCGCTTCATCCTGGTCAACGCCCCGGGTGGCGGCCTGGAGGCGCGCATAATCCTGCCGCAGCCACGTTAAACGAGTGACTTCAGGACCGGGTAGCGGCCGCGGGCGGGCAAAGCTTACGCAGATTGGCGACTTCGGCGGGACTGAGATTGTGCCACTTGATGTTGCCGCACTGCCCGCTGATGGGGCCCTCCAGGGTACCCTCCTGAGAAATGGTCCTGCCAACGGGAAAGTTCGCAACGGACTGCGTAGAGGCCGTGGGTGATGTCAGTTGCACGGCGGCCGCCGCCTCTGTTGGCGCTTTGGCCTGTGTCTTGGCCTGCTGGTTCTGCCACCAGAAGAACAGTACCACCGCCACAAGCAGTAAAAGCAGCAACACGATCAGCCAGCGCCGACTATGCGTTTTTTCGGCTTCGTCCATCCGTTGTATCCCCCGTGTGTAAGTGCTCTTTTAGACTGTAGCAAGAGCCGGTGAGGAATGCCAAAGAGCGGTGGCTGGAAGCGCTGGCGAACAATGCCTCCTTTTCGCTATAGTCGCGGGCAGGACAGGAGGTGTGGGCATGAGTGAAAAAATGTGGGGTGGGCGCTTCGCGGTAGGCACCGACAGTCTGGTCGAGGCGTTTACGGCATCCATTCAGGTGGACAGTCGTTTGTATGTGGAAGATATCCGGGGCTCCATGGCGCACGCGCGCATGCTGGGCCGGGTGGGCGTGCTGACGGAGGCGGAGGCGGAAGCCATCGTCACCGGGCTGGCGCAGATACGCCAGGAAATTGCCGAGGAGCGCCTACCCTTTGTCGATGCCCTGGAAGATATCCACATGCACGTCGAGTCACGCCTGACGGAAATCATCGGTGAGGTCGGCAAGAAGCTCCACACCGGCCGTTCCCGCAACGATCAGGTGGCTACCGACCTGCGCCTTTATACCCGCGGCTGCCTGGATGAGCTTGTCCAGGGGCTGCAACACCTGCAATATGTCTTCATCGACCTTGCCGAGCGGGAGGTGGAAACCATCCTCCCCGGCCTGACGCACATGCAGGTCGCCCAACCGGTAAGCTTCGGTCACCACTGTATGGCCTACGTGGAGATGTTCCACCGCGATACCCAGCGTCTGCTGGATGCGCGGCGGCGGGTGAATGTGCTGCCCCTGGGCGCGGCGGCGCTGGCGGGGACTACCTTTCCCATCGACCGCTGGGACGTGGCGCGTCAGCTCGGCTTTGAGGCCGTCGCCGAAAACAGCCTCGATGCCGTCTCCGACCGCGACTTTGTGATGGAAGTGTTATCGGACCTGGCCATCCTCGCCGTCCACCTCTCGCGGCTGGCGGAAGAGTTGATCCTGTGGATGTCGGCCCCCTTCGGCTTCATCGACTTGCCCGACGGTTTCTGTACCGGATCCAGCATCATGCCGCAAAAGAAGAACCCGGATGTCGCGGAAATCATTCGCGGCAAGAGTGGGCGGGTGATTGGCGATCTTGTCGCCATCCTCGTCCTCATGAAGGGCCAGCCCCTCGCCTATAACCGCGATAATCAGGAAGACAAGGAAACCCTTTTCGACGCCCTCGACCAGATGCGCGCCAGTGTGGAGATCATGGGCCGGATGCTGCCGGGCCTGCAAACCCGTCCCGGCGTCATGCGCGCGCAGGCGGAACGCGGTTTTGCCACCGCCACCGATCTGGCCGATTATCTGGTGCGCAAGGGGCTGCCTTTCCGTGATGCCCACGCCGTGGTGGGACGGGCGGTACGCCTGGCCCAAGAACGCAACATCGGCCTGGAAGCCATGCCACTGGCGGATTTGCAGGCCTTGTCACCGCTCATTGGCCGGGAGGTCTATGAGGTGCTGGTGCTGGAAGGTTCCCTGGCGGCGCGGGACCACTTGGGCGGTACGGCACCCCGGCAGGTACAAGCCGCCATCCTGCGCGCCCGTGCGCGTTTGCAGCGGGAGGCCCTGTGAACCGCGCCCGCGCCGTTCTCCTCCTGCTGCTGCTTGGTCTCGCGCTGGGCGGTTGCGGCCGTAAAACGGCACTGACCCTGCCGCCCGCCCACAGTGTTACACCTGCCGCGCCCACGGCACCTGTTCAGAGCCCCGCTGCCCCATGAATACGTTTCACTACCGCAATCACGCCCTTTATGGCGAAGACCTCCCCTTGCAGGAGATAGCGGAGCATTACGGTACGCCCTGTTACGTCTATTCCGAAGCGGCGCTGCGCGAGCGCTATCACTCCTTCAGCGCTGCCCTCGGTGACAATACCCAGGTCTGTTATGCGGTCAAGGCCAACAGCAATCTCCGCATCCTGCGGATTTTTGCGGAGATGGGCGCGGGCTTCGATATTGTCTCTGGCGGTGAGCTGGAGCGGGTGCTGCGTGCGGGCGGCGATGCCGGCAAAATCGTTTTTTCCGGCGTCGGCAAGTCCAGCGTCGAAATCCGCGCCGCCCTCAACGCCGCTATCTTCTGCCTCAATGTGGAATCCGCGGCCGAACTCTGGCGTATCGCGGACATTGCCGCCGACATGGGCAAGCGTGCGCCTGTTGCCCTGCGGGTCAATCCCGACGTGGACCCCGGTACCCATCGCTATATCGCCACGGGACTGAAAGAGAGCAAGTTCGGCATCCCCATGGATCAGGCCCGCCACCTCTATCTGCAGGCCGCGCAACACCCGGCGCTGGAGCTGAAAGGTATCGCCTGCCATATCGGTTCCCAGTTGCTGGACCTCACGCCCTTGGGTGAGGCGGTAGTGCGGGTACGCGCGCTATATGACGAACTGGCGGCCCATGGGATTGCCCTCCAGCATCTGGATCTGGGCGGCGGTGTGGGTATTCGCTACCACGACGAAACCCCGCCCAGCCCCGCCGACTACGCCTGGACGCTGGATCAGGCTTTGCAAGGCGTGGCGGTACGGCGGGTAGTGGAACTGGGCCGTGCGCTGGTGGGCAACGCCGGCGTACTGCTGACCAAGGTGGAATACCTCAAGGACAACGGCAGCAAGCAGTTCTGCGTGGTGGATGCGGCCATGAATGACCTGCTGCGCCCCGCGTTGTACGGGGCCTGGCATGACATCCTGCCGCTGCACCAAAGAGCAGAAGCGGCGCAGCCCATGGATGTCGTCGGCCCGGTCTGTGAAAGCGGTGATTTCCTCGCCAAGGACCGTCCCTTGGCGGCCAAGGCTGGTGACTTGCTCGCCGTCATGAGCGCCGGGGCCTACGGCTTCGTCATGAGCAGCAACTACAATAGCCGTCCGCGCCCCCCCGAAGTGCTCATCAGCGGCCATCAGCACGGCCTCATTCGCCGCCGCGAGCGCCTCGATGAGCAGTGGGCTTTAGAGGAAAATCCAGGCCGCTGAGCTCCCTCCCTGCCATCCTTGGGGCAGGGATTCAGGTGTTTCCGCGGGTTTGGCCGGAAGACGGTGAAAATCATATTGCCCGGTGCTTCATCATTTGCTGCTGCTTTTGCCCTTGCAGCGAAGACTTGCCTTGCCTACTCTTGGGGCGGTACCTTTCCGCGTCCGCCCCGCTCTTGCAAGGAGTTTTTCCGTGTCCACACCCCTGAACACATCATCATCTGTCTGGCAGGATTTACAGCAGCATCGGCAAAGTTGGGAGGGGGTGACCTTACGGCAACTCTTTCATGACGACCCGCAGCGCGCCCAGCACTTCTCCGCCGAGGCTTGTGGCCTTTATCTGGATTATTCAAAACATCTTATTAACTCGGAAACACTGCGTTTGCTGATGGCCCTGGCGCGGATGCGGCGCCTGGAAGAGCGCCGCACGGCGATGTTCGCGGGCGAACAAATCAACCACACGGAGGGACGGGCGGCTTTCCATGCGGCACTGCGCGCGCCCAAAGGTCGTGTCATGCGTACGGCGGGGGTGGATGTGGTACCGGAAGTCCATAAGGTGCTGGAGCACATGGCGGCCTTCACCCGATCCATTCATGAGGGCACCTGGCGCGGAGCGACCGGCCAGCCTATTCGCAAGATAATCAATATCGGCATCGGCGGCTCTTATCTGGGGCCGGAGATGGCCTGGAAGGCGCTGCGCGCCTACCGTCACCCCGGTATGGAACTGCGTTTTGTCGCCAACGTGGATGGCGCGACCTTTACCGACGTTACGGCGAATCTGGATCCCGCCGAGACCTTGTTCATCATTTCTTCCAAAACCTTCACCACCCTGGAGACCATGACCAACGCTCAGGAAGCACGCCATTGGATTACCGCGGCCTTGGGCGAGGCGGCGGTGGCCAGGCATTTTGTCGCGGTCTCTACCAACACTGAAGCGGTCAAGGCCTTCGGGATGGACACCGAGCACATGTTCGGCTTCTGGGATTGGGTTGGGGGCCGGTATTCCATGGATTCGGCTATTGGCCTGTCTACCATTCTGGGCGTGGGGGTTGAGCATTTCACCGCCCTGCTGGCGGGTTTTCATGCCATGGATACCCACTTTCAGACGGCGCCCCTGGAGCAGAATCTGCCGGTGCTCATGGGTCTGCTGGCGCTTTGGTATAATAACTTCTGGGGTGCACAGACCCAGGCCATATTGCCCTATGCCCATGATCTGGCGCGTTTCCCGGCTTATCTCCAACAACTACAGATGGAAAGCAATGGCAAAAGCGTGGACGAAGACGGTCACCCTGTTGCCGTCGATACGGGCGCTATTATCTGGGGCGAACCCGGCACCGATGGGCAGCATTCGTTCTATCAATTGATTCATCAGGGGACACGTCTGATTCCCTGTGACTTTATCGGTTTTTGTCAACCGCTCAGTCCGCTGGCGAAGCAGCATGAGTTGCTGATGGCTAACCTCATTGCGCAGGCCGAGGCGCTGGCTTTTGGCAAGACGGCGGAGGAATTGCGTGCCGAGGGTGTCGCCGAAGCGCAGGTGCCTTTCCGCGTTTTTTCCGGCAATCGACCGAGCACTGTGTTGCTGGCTGATGCGCTCACGCCGCCCACTCTGGGGGCTCTGGTGGCACTGTATGAGCACAGCGTTTTTACCCAGGGCATTATCTGGGGCATTGATTCCTTCGATCAATGGGGCGTGGAACTGGGCAAGGTGTTGGCGCAGCGGATTGTGGCGGATATGCGGGGTACGGCCAGTCATCCCCACGACGCCTCGACGATGGCTTTACTGCAGCGTTATTTGCAACGTAGAGGTGCTGGTCTCTGATTGCGCATGCTGTGCTGTGTGCTGTGTGCTGTGTGCTGTACTGGTACGGTATTTTGCTGCCGCACTCTCCGGCGGCTGGGAAGGATGATGTCCACGGACGGGGAACTTTTCCCTGCTGACGGATTTCCAATGTGGTATTATTAGCCGGATTAAAGAGCCGCCGAAAACGATGAAGTCGCCCAAAGTTCTGGCCCTTGTGGTTTTGATTGTATGGGGGAGCGCTTATGCGGTCACCCCGAATTTGCCCGTATTACCAACCCTGCCCCCGCCGCCACCCACGCCGGTCCCGCAACTGACGGGTATACAAGGCGCCATCCTTCTGGATGTCAACAGCGGTCAAGTGCTCATGGCGGAGCATGCCGAAAAACCTCTCAACCCCTCCGGGTTGGTCAAATTGATGACCGCCTACGTCCTGTATCAGTCTGAAAGGCAAGGGATAGTTCAGCCGCAAGCCAATATCCGGGTTGCGGACACAGCTTGGCATGTGCAGGGTTCGCGGATGTTTATTCAGCCCGGTATGCCGGTGACCATGGCTCAACTGGAAAGCGGTTTGCTCATTGATGGGGGTAATGATGCCGCCATTGCCATCGCCCAGACGGTGGCGGGCAGCGTCGGTGGTTTTGTGGATTTGATGAATCGCGATGCTGTGGCTATGGGCTTGCGGCACACCCACTTTACCAACCCCGATGGCTTGCCCCAGCCCGGTCAGACGAGCACGGCGCTGGATATTGCGCGGCTCTCGGAGCACTTGATTCGGGCGTATCCTGAGGTGTTGCAGTTGGCTGGAAAAACCGCGTACACCTACAACCATATCACCCAGTACAACTACAACCCCCTCGCCGGTCGGGCGGACATCAACGGCCTGGGTGTCGGTCTGGCGACGAAAGATAGTTGGAATCTGGATGCCAGCGCGACCCATGACGGTCGCACTCTGGTGGCGGTCGTCATGGGTGCCCCCTCGCGCAGCGCGGCAGGTAGTGACGCCAGTGCGCTGCTCCATTATGGCTGGAGTGGTTGGCGGAATGTTCCCCTGTATACGGCCGGGCAGGTGGTGGCGCGCATCCATCACGGAGACTGGAGCCCGGCAGCGGTGCAGGGAGTGACCACCAGCGCGGTGATCGTATCGGAGCCCAAACAGCAACAAGGCACCAGACTGGATACGCAGTTTATTCCTGCTGCCAGTCTTAAGGCGCCCATTCGCGCCGGTGCACCCATTGGCACCCTGTCTGTTAGCTGGCATGGCCATCTTCTGCAGACCGTGCCGGTGGTTGCCAAAACCGCAGTGCAGCCTGCGGGATGGTTCACCCGTCTGCTCCATGCGGGGGAATCATGGCTCTGAGGCCCATGTTATTGAGCACGTCCGTGTCTTTGCAGGTCAGGGGCTGCCCTGGGCGACAAAACAGTAACGGCCAAGGGGACGACTATAGCGGTTAAGTCTGTCCCCTATGTCTTCTGTCAGCGTATTTAAGAACTCTGGATGAGCCCTTCTTCTTTCAGGCTGGCTTGTACTGCTGGCCGCATAGATACTCGGCTATGGTATGCTTTGAGTACGGGCCACTGCTCCAATTCAATGCCTACATGCGGGCACCAGCCCAATACCGTAAAGAGGTAGGCATCGGCCACTGTGAAGTCCTTGCCCAGCAACCAATCTCTGCCCTCCAGTTGTTGGCTGACGGTCTTCAAGCGGCGCCCGAGTTGAGCGGTGACCAGCGTTTTCCATTCTGCCGGTGCCTGTGGGTTAAACAAGGGTGAAAAGCCCTTGTGCAGTTCGGTGGAAATAAAATTGAGCCATTGCATGAGCTGGTAGCGTTCTATCGTGCCGGCCGGAGGTGCGAGCTTTTTTTCCGGTACACGATCAGCCAGATATTGGATAATAGCGGGTCCTTCGGTCAGTATGGTGCCATCGTCAAGCACCAGTGCCGGGACATAGCCGTTGATGTTCACGGCGTTATAGTTGGTACCAGTCGCTGTTTTTTTGCTGGCTAAATCCACCGCTTCCTTGTCGAAGTTGAACCCGCCTTCGTTCAGGATGATATGGGGAGAAAGGGAGCAGGCGCCGGGGCTATAATATAACTTCATGGTAATCGATCTCCTGAGAAAGTTGGGTGGTACTAAAGGTGGCAATTACGGGTTGCGGTATGGAAAGCTAAGCGAATAGCTTGTGGGTAATGCCCGCGACGTGGCGTCCCTGGAAGCGGGCGATCGCCAGTTCGTTGGCACTGGGCTGACGGCTGCCGTCGCCTTTGGCGATGGTTGTCGCCCCATAGGGGGTGCCGCCGCTGATTTCATCCATGTTCATAAGCTCCTGGCAACTATAAGGGACGCCTACTACGATCATGCCCTGATGAAAAAGGAAACTGTGAAAAGAGGTAATGGTCGTTTCCTGGCCGCCGTGTTGGGTGGCCGTGCTGGCAAAAACGCTCCCGACTTTGCCCACCAGTTTGCCTTCTTGCCAGAGATTGCCGGTACGGTCGAGAAAATTGCGCATCTGTCCGCTCATGTTGCCGAAGCGGGTCGGCGTGCCAAAGATAATGGCATCATAATCCGCCAGATCATCGGAGTGGGCTTCCGGAGCAGGCTGACCGGTTTTGGCATGCATGGCGGCCAGAGTTTCTGCCGGTATGCTTTCGGGCACCCGCTTGATGTCCGCTGTCACGCCAGAGACTTCCCGGGCACCCTCGGCGATGGCTTGAGCCATGGTTTCGATATGACCCCAGAGGCTGTGATACAGAACCAGAATTTTGCTCATGATGAACTCCTCGCGGTAGTGAACATTGCCTGCCCAGTAAAGACCATTTAGTATGGTTTGTGAAGTAGGTACGGATGAGTAACCATGACTCGACAAACCAAACAAGAAATCACCTGCCCCATGGATGCCCTGCTCCGCTTGCTGATGGGGCCATGGACCACGTACATCCTGTGGACCCTGAGGCAGCGCGGCCCGTTGCGTTTTGGGGTGCTTAAACGGGAAGTGCGTGGCATCTCTTCGCGCATGCTGACGGAGCGCTTGCGTACCCTGGAGGAGGCCCAGGTCATCTTTCGGGAGTATTATCCCAGCATTCCTCCGGAAGTGACTTATGGCCTGACCCGGCGTGGACTGGAGTTGCGGGAAGTGCTGGACGCGCTGGATACGCTGGCGCGGCGCTGGGATGCCGAAGACACGGATGGGGAAGTCATAGCCCCGGAGCTATCCCTCGCTGTTACTAATTAGTACCTACTTTGTCGAGGTTGCCAAAAATTTATGAAGCCATACCCGAGGAGGATCCCATGAATACGCTAAAAACTGTAACCGCTTTGGCGGTCGCCGTGCTGGGCACCGGTGTGCTGGCCACTGTCGCCATAGCCGCTCCCGCTGCATCCCCCTCGTATCACTGGTTGACCGGCAATCCCAACGGCACCTACAAAATCGATCCACAGCATACGGAAGTCCTGTTTATCCTCGGCCATGTGGGTATTGCACCTTTTACCGGCCGCTTCGACAAAATCTCCGGAACTTACACCTTTGACAACAAGGACCCGCAGAAAGACCAGGTCCATATCACCATACCGGCAGCCAGCATCGATACGGATTTCGCCCTGCGCGACGAGCACCTGCGCAGCAAGTTGTTCTTTGACGTCAAAAAATATCCGGAGGTCACCTTCGTGAGCACGAAATACCAGCCCACGGGTAAAGAAACCGGCAAGCTGTTCGGCAACCTGACACTACATGGCGTTACCAAGCCGGTGGTCTTCCAGGTGCGTACCGGAGGTGCCGGAAAGGTGGCTTATCTGCCTAAGCCCTGGGGCGGTTACCTCTCGGGTTTTGTAGCCAGTACCAGCATCAAGCGGAGTGATTACGGAATGACCGCTTATCTGCCGGAAGGCCTGTCCAACACCATCCACATTAAAGTCGAGGTGGAAGGCATCCGCCAGCCGGGATGAGCAGACCGGGGGCATCAATGCCCCCTCGCTTCGAGGAGAATGATCGTGCCGGCCTTGGCCAGTATTTTCGTCGTAATAGGCTCTCGACAACCCAATGCATAAAAGTTTCAGATCTTGGCCAGAAGTTCATCGAGCCGTGGCTTTTGATGGGCAAATGTCCCCCACAACGCCTCGCCAGCGATCACGGTGATCGGCGCGACCCGCACGCCGTAGTGCAATTTGGCTTCCGCAGCCACGCTGGGGGTGGTCACGTCGCGTTCCTCGTAAGCGACGTGGTGTTCTTCGAGGTAACGGCGCACGGCGGCGCAGTCGGGGCAGCCGGGACTGGTGTAAAGCAGCACAGGATCAGACATGGCGGATCGGCGTGCAGGGCTTCAGCCCCGCACCTCCGCCTTATAGCCCTCTTCCTCAACTACGGTGATCAGTGCGGTAGTGTCGGCCTTGCCGTGCACTACGGCTTCTCCTGGCTCCAGCGTGACGTCCGCCTTTTCCACGCCGGGCACGCCTTCCAGCGCCTTCGTTACGGCACGCACGCAGTGCGCACAGGTCATACCAGTGATCTTCAGCCTGGTATCGCTCATGGTTTTTCTCCTGTTGGGAATGAAGTGAAAGGAATCATTCAAAGTGCTCGCATAAGCGTTATTCAAGCACGCACGGCATCAGCCACGTGCTGGAGTTTGTCGCGCACCTCGATGCCGAGCGCGGTGATTTGCGGCTTGTCGACCATGCCGAGTACGGCGGCGGGATCCATGAACACCACGCTCACGCTGCCATCGGCCTCCGTGCGCACCACCACGTTGCAGGGCAGCAGGGCGCCGATATCCGGCTCGGCCTCCAACGCCTGATGTGCGTAGCGCGGGTTGCAAGCCCCGAGAATGACGTAGGGCCGCCCCTCGATACCCAGCTTGGCCTTGAGCGTGGCGGCCACGTCGATTGTGGTGAGCACGCCGAAGCCTTCAACTTTGAGGGCTTCGGTGACCTGCGCCACGGTGGTATCAAAATCGCCCTTGGCGGGGACACTGAAAACGAACTGACTCATAATGTTCTCCTTGTTTGAACAATGGCTCAGGAATGAGCGGATGCGAGCGCGGTACGTTTTACCGCGCCCGGTGTAATCAGGGGTATGTAAGCCTTGAGCCGCTTGAGCCGCAGGCTGTTGCCGAGCACGAACACCGAGGACAGACCCATGGCTATGCCAGCCACCATCGGATTCAGATGGATGCCGATAGGCGCGGCCACGCCAGCAGCGATCGGGATCAGCAGGATGTTGTAGAAAAAGGCCCAGAACAGGTTGCCGCGGATGTTGCCCAGCGTCCTGCGCGCCGTATTCAGCGCCGTGACCACCTCACCGATCTGGCCACGCGTGAGCGTCACGTCCGCTGCCTCGATGGCGATGTCAGTGCCCGAGGCGAGGGCGATGCCGACGTCGGCCTGCGCCAGCGCCGGAGCGTCGTTGATGCCATCACCAACGAAGGCGACCTGTCGGCCCTGTTCCTGCAAACCGGTCACGACCTTGGCCTTATCCTTGGGCAGCACCTCGGCGTGCATCTCCTCGATGCGCAGTTCCGTGGCGACGGACTGCGCGGTGGCGCGCGTATCACCGGTGACCATGGCCACCCGCAGGCCGCGCTCGCGCAACGCCTGCACTACGGCGCGCGCCTCCGGTTTAATGCGATCGGCGATGGCCAGCCAGCCGAGCAGCGTTGCGTCGACCGCGACAAATACCACCGTGCGCCCGCTGCCCTCGAGGCGCGCGGTCATCTCGGCGTCATCGCCCAGCGCCACGTTTTCGCGCTCCATGAAGCGACGGGCGCCAACCCGCACCATACGGCCTTCCACCTCGCCTTCGACACCATAGCCGACGATAGCGCGGAAATCCTTGACGGCGGGTACGTTCATAGCGCGCTCTCCGGCCGCCGCGACAATCGCTCGCCCCAGCGGGTGCTCGGACGCCGATTCCAACGCCGCAGCCAGGCGCAACGCGGTTTCGGGTGCGTCGCCGCCCTGATCGACCAACGCGGGATGACCCTCGGTCAGCGTACCGGTTTTATCGAACAGTATGGTGTCGACATGCGACAGCGTCTCCAGCGCCTCGCCCCTGCGAAACAGCACGCCGAGCTCCGCCGCACGCCCAGTGCCCACCATGATCGCCGCCGGAGTCGCCAGCCCCATGGCGCAGGGACATGCCACCACTAGCACGGCCACCGCCGTGACCAGCGCCACACTGACATTGCCAGTCAATGCCACCCAGACGCCGAAGGTCGCCAGCGCGATGACCAGCACCACCGGCGTGAATACCCGCACGGCGCGGTCGGTCAGTCCCTGAATCGGTAGCTTGCCGGTCTGCGCGCTCTCCACCAGATGGATGATCTGCGCCAGTACGGTATCGCGCCCGACCGAAGTGGCCTCCACCACCAATCGCCCATCCTGGCAGACCGTGCCGCCGACCACGGCATCATTCAGATCTTTGGCGGAAGGTATTGGCTCGCCAGTCAACATCGCTTCGTCCACATGCGCGCGACCTTCGACCACGCGTCCGTCCACGGGAATGCGCTCCCCGGGGTGGACTACGATGCGCTCGCCGATGCGTAATCGCGACACCGGTACATCTTGCTCGGCACCGTTCTCGGCAAGCAGGTGCGCAGTCTTGGCCTGCAGCCCGACCAGCTTGCGGATCGCCGACGACGTACGGCCTTTGGCCAGTTCCTCCAAGTACTTGCCCGCGAGCACTGCAGCGATGACTACCGCTGCTGAATCGAAATATACATGCCGCGCCTCCGGTGGAAACAGCACGGGAGCCAACAGCACCAATACACTGTAAGCCCAGGCTGCGCCGGTGCCGGTAGCGACGAGGGAGTTCATGTCTGGCGACAGGTGGCGGTAGGCGATCAGGCCTGGTCTGAAAAAGCGCCGACCCGGCCCGAACAGGACAATGCTGGCGAGCACGAACTGCACCCACTCCCAAAAATGCGCAAAAGGACTCACCGCCGCCAGCGCGCGATGCAAGGCCGGGATGAAGGCTGTGCCCATGGCCAACACCAGAATCACGATGGCCAGCGCTGCGGCCACGACCACATCGCGGCCCATGGCGCGCAAACTCGCGCGGCGCTGGTCGGTGCCCTGCTCCCCATATTCCTGTGCGGGATGCGCCGCATAACCCGCAGCGCTCACGGCGGTGGCCAGTTCGTCCATGCCGATCATCGCCGGGATATAGCGCACCTGCGCGCGCTCGGTAGCTAAATTCACCGCCGCCTCCAGCACTCCGGGTTGCTGCCTGAGCGCGCGCTCCACCCGTCCCACGCAGGAAGCGCAGGTCATGCCCTCCACCGCGAGATCGATCTCATCGGTCACTGGCGCATAGCCCGTCGCATGGATCGCCTCGGCGATGCGGGCGGCATCGAGCCGTTGTGGGTCGAAAAGCACCTCGGCGCGCTCAGTCGCCAGGTTCACGCTGGCCGAGGTTACGCCGGGCAGCTTGCCCAGCGCCCGTTCCACTCGTGCACTACAAGAGGCACAGGTCATCCCCTCTATGCCAATCTCAAGGTGCCCACGTTTTTCGTCTTTCATGAAATGCATCTCTTCGCGGCAAAGTCCGCTAAGCCACGTTTACGGATGGCTGCTGACAATCTACATATAGCTTACCATATGTCCATGATAAACATTGAAGCTCGGTGTAATGTCAAGAGCGATTTTTTGTGCGGTTTATCCGGTGGATGGGCAGTTATGGAACGTTTACCGTTACGCTGTGTTCCCGTCTTGCGTGGAGCGGGTCGCTGCAGCGCCCCGTGGATGCTACAGTTCTGAGTGGATGAGGTTCAGGCTGAGAGGTGTTTTATCATCTCGCCGAATTTCTAATTTACCAACGTCTGGTTTCCAAAAATGAGGGGCTGCTCATGATCAGAATCCCCGATGTGCTGAAACTATCGCTGCGGCAGCGATTTTTTCGCTTCCTGGCTAAGGCGCCGGTAGTTTTGCATCTGGATGTATGGTTTCCGCAGATACCGATGGCTGTTGCTGTAGGACTACTGGGTGTGCTGGCCATACTGGATGCATTGCCCCATCTCATACAACTCTTCCCTGAGCTGACTGATCTCGCACCCTCCACGAGCCTGACCCAGGTGCCCCTGTTGTCGGCTTTGGGTACGGTACCCGAAGTGGTGGCTGGGTTTGTGCTGCTGCTGATGGCTTTCGGGTTGCTCTTTCGCTCCCGTTTTGCCTGGGCCATTACGTTGGTGTTGGCGGCAGCGATGCTGGCCATATTGTGGCATCACTATGGTGATGTGTGGAGTGGCGTTATCATTTTTAATGCCGTCATCCTGGTGTCGTTGCTGTTATTCAGACGTCATTTTGCACGTTCGAGCTTGGCGGCGGGTACGCTTTTTGCGGCGATTTCTATTTTGCTCCTGATGAGTTATGCGGTACTGGGCAGTTACGTGTTGGGCGCAGGATTTTCGCCACCTATCAAGAATCTGGTGAGCGCCTTGTATTTTGCCGTGGTTACCATGTCTACCGTGGGGTATGGGGATATTGTGCCGAAAAGCGAAGATGCCAGACTTTTTGTTATCTCCATCATCATCCTGGGTATCACCGTTTTCGCAACTTCTATTTCTGCGGTCGTTGTACCGTTGGTAAATGGCCGGATGCAGCACCTGCTGATGGGAGAAAAAAAACGTGCTCACCGTAACCATTATCTGATTATTGGTGATAATGCGTTGGCACAAAATACCTATCGCGCCTTACGTGCCCGGCATTTACCGGCGTTGGTGCTGGTTCCCGTGACGCCAGAGCATGTGTGGATGGCTAAGGAAGACCTGATGATAGGTGATGCAACGGAGCTGGATGTTTTGCGTAAGGCGGGGGCAGAATGCGCCTTGGGTGTGCTTGCATTGCGGGTTGTCGATAGCGAAAACGCCTTTATCGTTCTTGCCGCCAAGGAGTTGGCCATTCCCGGTAAAACCGTGGCGGCGGTTCAGGACGGTAAAAATCTTGAACGTCTCCGACAAATTGGTGTGGACCTTATTATTTCCCCGGAAGTGTTGGGCGGTGCATTGCTGGCGCTGACGCTCAGTGGTGAAGAACTGGTGGGAGATACCATTATCAGTAAACTATTTACCGCTAAGGCGGAAGGAGCTGAGGCTTGAGTACTTTAATGGCGCTAAGCATTGTTGTGTTGGCCCTGATAGGATTGGGCATTGCGGCGATATTTTTGCACATGGTGGTATGGTTATTGGGTGCCATATTCGGTTTGTTTATCTATTTCATCCCCAGCATTGTTGCCGCCGCACGGCATCACGAACATTTCCTGTGGGTATTGGTGCTGAACATCGTGCTCGGCTGGTCGGGCATTGCCTGGATCATCCTGATTGTCTGGGCCATTCTCGGCGAGCGCCGGGCGCCGCCCTTACGCAAATTGAGCGCGGATGTTTTTAACCCGCCTGTGCGCTGACGACAAAGGTGCCAAGGCGCAGGCGTTGCAAGCTGGCCGCATAGTCTTGCGGGGCGGTGGTAGGGGCCATCGGCCCGATTTTGATTTTATATAGCCCGCCCGCAGTTGTAGAGGATACTGGTACCATATGCGCGGTGCTGATCCCGAAATCTTGCAGTTTGCTGCGCTCGCGGATAGCAGTCTGCAGTTGCATGGGGCTTGCCGTTTCCAGATATACTTGCTCGGACCGTGGTGCTTGCCGCCACTGCCTTAAGATGTGGGTGGCGGCTTCCCGGCGTGGTGGAATAGGAGCAGGGGGGACTTTCTGGACGCCGGCAGATGCGGCGTGTTTCGGGCCGTTGGAAAAAGTGTCATCCACTACAGCCATCAGGTTGGCGCTGGCAGTGGAAGACGGTGAATAGGCGGG
>NZ_JAAZTY010000061.1 GCF_018854775.1 Acidithiobacillus ferriphilus
CCCCGCCCCAGTTCACCCTTGGCCTTCAACTGCTCCCGAACGGCGTCATTGACGGCCCGCCGGTCGACGTTGGTGGAGGTAAGTATGGCGGTCTTGCCTCGCTCTCTTTGGGGCAGCGCCGCGTAGTCCTTGGCGATCCTCTCCACGACGCGCTGATTGTCGGCTCGCGCGGCGCCGCGCATCTCCGCCCGCATCGTTTGCCGATCCTTTTCCGAAAGCTCCCTGCCCTCCCATTTTTCGCGCACCTTGTCCTGCTCGCCGCGGACCTCGATCGCCGGGCGCGCCATGGCCTCCCCGTGGCGTCCCTCCAGCACGTCCTTGACGATTCCCCTGGCTTCTTCCGTCTTCTGGCGGCGGATGTCGGTCAGTTCGTTCATAGGCAGATGCCTTTGCGCCTGTTCAAAAGCTTTGCCCGCATCAACCGCCTGATGCTGGTTGCGATCGCCAAGAAACACGGTACGGGCGCCTTCCCGTTCCGTTTTCGACATGACGTCCGTGAACTCCTTCAAGCCCGACTGGCTCGCCTCGTCATGGATGTGGAGCACCTTGCGCGCCCCATCCGCCTTGTCCATGAGCCCGGCCTGGCCCTTGAGGTCCTTGACCAGTTCCGCCCGCTCCCGCGTCTGCTGAATCCAGGCCGTGGCCCGCACGGCGACGGACTCGATGGCGCCGGCCTTGCGCCAGTTCTCGTGCTTGCGCAGGGCGGACCGGGGCAGGTCCGACCGCAGCGCCCGCTGGAAGCCGTGACCGATGGCCCGCAACTGCGCCCCGACCCCCGCCCTTCCGCCGGATTTGGCGACGTCGGCGCGTATCCGATCCAGGCCCTTGTGGTAATCGCGCAGGATCCCCGCCTGGATGCGGTCGTTTATCTTGCCCGCCAACTCCGACTTGAGGGTGCCGCCTTGCTTGAACACGCCTTTCTCGCCAATGACGTAGCGGGTTTTGGTGAGGCCGGCGTGATTGAGGTTGCGGCTTTCAATGGATCGCTTGCCGGAATGCAGGGCGGGCTGGTAGACGCGCCCGTCCTTGGCCCTAAGATACACCCGCCCCTTGGAGTCCCACTCCTTTTTCGTGGCCGGATCCGCCGCGATCTTCTCCAGCTTGCGGGCTGAGACCTTGCGCCCCTCGTAGGTCGCCAACGCCCCTCGCGCCAATTCCGCGTCCTTTCGCGCCGCCTGCGCGCCGCTCCGCCGCTCATTCAGGAAGGACCGGGTGGTCTGGCTCCCGATGCCGCTCTCCTCTTGCAGCTTTTGCGCCTGGGCCGCTCCGTTGGAAAACCCTTTGACCTCCCAGCCCTTCTTCTTCGCCGCCTCCCGAACGAACTCCAGCATGGTGGTCTTGCCGGTGCCGGCGAGGCCCTGCACCCCTTGGAAGCGATCGTTGCCGGTCAGGATCATTCCCGCCGCGCCGCGCTGCTCCTCCGAGAGCTTGAAGCTCTGGCCGGTCTCCTTGCTTTTCCGCGCTTCGAAGTCCTTGAGGGCCCGCTCAAACTCCGCCTTGTCCATGACCCGCTGGTGGGCGCCCTTGCCCTCCTCGATGCGCTTGCCGACGCCATCCTCCAGGGTGGTCATCTCCCTGGTGGTGAACTTGCCGTCCCCGCGATCCATCAGCCCGCCGGACGCCTTCGCGTCCCGGACGGCGCGGTCGAGCTCCTCCAGGCTCGCCCTGCCCTGGGAGAAGCGGGCGGCCTCCTTGTACAGTTCGGATTCTTTGAACGCGGCCTCGCGTTCGGTGATATGGGACATGGCTTTGCCCACGGCCTCGCGGGCGGCCTCCTTGCCGTTCGCCTTTTCCCCTCCCTCCTGGGCGCGTTCCGCCGGCTTGATGCCGATTTCATCAGCCTCCTTCAACCACCGCTCCTGGTGCGCCTCCCGGCTTTCGGGGTGGTTCTTGGCCTGCCTGGAATCCAGGGCCGCGATCTGCCGCTCCTGCGCCGAGGCCTCCGCCTTGGTGACGCCCCGCTCGGCCAGCTCCTCCTTGATCTCCTCGCTACGCTTGCTGAAGGCCTCGATCTGCTCCCGAGCGTACCCCTTGATCTCGAAGTCGCCCGTGTTGTTCCATTCGACCTGGTAGCCCTTCTCCTGGAGGCTCCGGGCCAACTCGTTCTTGTAGACGTTGTCCGCCGCGTGCCGGGCCTCGTACATGCCCTTGCTTTCCAGGGAGTAGGCCTTTCCGTTCTCGTCGTAAGTAAGGTTGGTGACGACGACGTGGGTATGGGCCTGGGGATCGCCGGCGCGGGTGGTGGCGTGCTCAAACTGCGCGTAGGTCAGGTTGCCGGTGTTTTCGGTCTTGCCGTCGATCCGCGCCTGGGCGTGCCGCTCCAGGTAGCCCATGGCCTTGTCAACCGCCTCCCGGTGAGCGTTCAGCACGTCGCTCCGCCCGAACACCTCCGCTTCGATACTGACGCTCTTGGGGGCGCTGAACGTGAAATCCCAACCCGCCCGGTGCTCCAGTTTCTTCTCGCCGGTCTCCTGGTCCACCCTGGTCCTGCCCAGTTGCCGCTCCTCGATGAAACCGCTTTCCCCGATTTCCCGGACCTTGCCCGAGAGCATGGCCTCCATGCCCTCCCGCGTGACCTCTTCGCCCTCGATGCCGGAGATTTTGGCGCCCGCGCCCTTCCACTCCGAGGGCGATTTTTCCCCCTGGTAGTATTCCAGCCGATCCTGCTCTTCCGTGTAATAACTCGCGGCCCCGCCCGCGTTCGTTATCTGTCCCACGCTGATCATAGCCACACTCCTCCGCTTTCGCTTCCTTCTCCATGGCCGGCGTCGTCCTCATGCGGCGGTTCCTCCGCCGGCCACGGCTCGTCCACCGTTTCATCCACCCCGAACGGATCCAGGTCGGGGTCCTCTTCCGCGTCGCCGCCGGCCAGGAAGTCCAGCCCCTCCCGCTCGACGTACTCCAGGGCTATGACGGGCCGGGCCTTGTACTCGATGCGGACCTTGCAGACCGGCAGGTCCCCGGCGATCTTCAAGAATCCCTCCAGGTCAGGGAGGATCTGTATCTCCGACGGCAGGACGCAGTACCGCTCCTTGCGGTTGCGCACCAGGGCGCTGGTGTGCTGCTCGTCCTCGCCGCCCAGGTTGATGTTTTCCTGCACCTCCTCGACGTCCTCCTTGCCGAGGATGTCCGCCAGGCGGCGGGCGCTGGTTTCCTCCTCCGTCCGCAGGACCAGCTTGGTCTGAAGATTGGCGATGAGCACCTTGCTCACGTCCTCGCCGTAGATCTCGTCCACTTGCGCGGCGTTCTGGATGCCGACGACGGTGAACAGGCCGTACTTGCGCCCGAAGGTCAAAGCCGTCTCCAGGGCCCGCATCTTTTGCAGCGACGCCAACTCGTCGAGGACCAGCATCATCCGCAGATCCGGCGTCGGCCTCTGCTCCATGATCGCCATCATCGCGATCTCCAGCCAGGCCGAGACAAAAGGCTTGATCGTCGCGTGCTGGTCGGTGCGGGAGGAGATGAACAGCCATCCCTTGTCGTCCTGGTTTCTCACCCAGTCGCGGATGCTGAACGTCCCCGCCTGGTCGAACAGCGAGAAGAAACGGATTGCGGGCTGAGCCAACAAGGTCATCCTTACCGACTCCGCACTCTTGGGATTCTTGTCGTTGATCAGCCCCGCGCTCACGGCGTTCTTCTTGCCGAGCAACTCGAACAAATCGGCCAGAGGCATAGACAGAATTTTCAGAATGTCGGCCATGGACCGCTGGCCTTGCGGCCTCCCGCCGACGATGCGGATGATGTCCTCCAGAAGCATTCGCGCGGCGTTCTCCCACATGGGATCGCTCGACGCCTGCTTGTTGCTCTGCTGAGGGACGAAGAACTCTGCCAGGGCCGCCGGGTCCATGCGCTTGCGGATGTCGTTGAAGATGGTCCACGGGGCGCAGCGGGCGTCGAGGGGATTGAGCAACACGTCCCCTTCCCGGAAGTACCGCTCGACGAACTCGCCGGACAAGTCATAGATCACCGCCTTCTTTCCGCTCGCCCGCGCCGCGTCCATCAGGTGGAGAATCTCCTGCGATTTGCCGGAGCCCATGGAGCCGACGCAGAGCACGTTGCGCGCGAGCTTGGACGATGGGATGGGCACGCCGCCGATGGTGAAGGGACTGCGATCGTCGGTCGGAATCAACGCGGTCACGTCCTTCGGGGCGACCACGCGCTGACCGCGCACGAACCGGTCCGCGAGATCCACGACGCCCCGGCGCACGAGAAGCCGCGTGGCGATCACGCCGAGTCCCAAGCACAACGCGAGGGACACGATCCCCCAGAACAGAAAACCGAACCAGGGGAAATGCGCCGCCGCGTAGTCGCGCACCTGCCAGGCGGGCGCGGTCACGTCACGCCCGTGGACCTCGATGGTCATGGGCGCCCCCGCGTCGAGAAGGAACGAGAAGAACAATCCCGCCGCCACGCCCCAGAGATAATCCGCCGCGCGGGGATCGAACACGGCGAGCGACAAGTCCCACACCGAGCCCCACGCGCCGACGAAGACCATGGCGAATCGACCGAGGTTGGAGATGAAAAGATGGACGCGATGGAACAGCGTCCCCATGCCCGACGCCCAGACGGAGACCTTGGCTCGGGGCATCATTGGACGTTCTCCTCGCGCTCGTTGCGGATGGTCTCGATCACCACCCCGGCCATCTCCTTGCCCTTCTCCAGTTTCTCCTTGTCTATCCCAGCCTGGACCGAGAGAGACATCGCGCGGGCGAGGATCTCTCTGAGAATCGCCTCGTTCCGCTCCTCGAACCGCTCCACCATCTCCATCGTCATGAGCTGGTCCATGCCGACGCTAACCAGCACCTTGACCATCGTCCTAACTGGAAGATTTCGCTCTCCCGCCATGGCCGAGATTCGCGCCATCTCTTCCTCTGTGAACCTAACCGATAACGGATTTCTCATTTGGAGCATCCTCTGTGTTGTGGCATCTCCCCCTATTCCCCCGCGAGACGAAATTTTCAAAAAATGGCAAAAAAAACGAAATTTGCGGGCACGTAGCACAAAACCGCGCCCGTTCTTGGACCCTTGCATAGTGGGAACAAGGGTTGAGGCGTAGCACAAAGACGTAGCACGCGCACCCCGCTTTACGCGCCGCCGTAGCTCATTTTTTTCGCCTCGCGTAGCACACACCCAACCACATGAAAATGCAGGGATAAAGAGCCGATTCCAGCGGTGCAGCGGAGCTGCGTAATGTGTGCCCCTAGTCCATGAAATGGACGGCTCGCCGAACCGCTTTTCCGCTTGCGGAAAAATGCAAAATCTTTCCTCGAAGATTCACCGCCCGTCCACAAAATCCACGGCCCGAAGCCCGTGCGACGAAGGCCCCGACAAAGGCCGGCGGTGGCGCGGGTTGTGGGCGGCAAGCCCGGACGTGTCCGGGCTGGTGACCGTAGGTCAGCCGTCCACGAGGCGGTGGAGTTTGTGGGCGGGCGGCGATCTAAAATGCGCGATTCGCGGGGGGCGAATCAGAGGCATGGAGTGCAAAGCGCGGGGCGGAATCCCCAGCGACGCGCGACCGCAGCGAAGGCGGCGACCATGCCGATCAATGGAAGAGCCATCCGCCGAGGCGGTAGGCCTCCAAAAACGCCAACGCCACGGCGGACAATTTCACAATGGCGGGCGCCGTCGTTTCGGCGTCCACTCCAATCAATGACAACAGGAACTCCACCGGGGACGGTCTCTCGTTCATCGTGTTCTCCTTTCTCTCTTGCGTTGAACTGGCGGCGCCATGGCCACCCTGGTTCGCTTTACAATCGATGCCAGCCGATGCCCGGCCCATGATTGATCCCATGGCAGGTCCTGAACGTGCCATCGTCCATCATCACTTGGGCATGGGTACCCCATCGGTCGGTGATCACTCCCGTCACCATGCCGCGCATGGATGGCTCGTGACGGTAATCGCCGAATCCGTCCACGGTATGGACACGCTCCCCGATGGCGGGAATGTCCGGCGCCTGAATGGCTGACGCTTTTTTTGCCTTCATGTTGGTGCTCCTTTTTGTCGATGGGGCGGCGCGGTGACCGCCCCGATTATTGGTTAGGCGGCGCCGCGATTTCCTTCGATGACCTGCCGCAAGCTGCGGGGCTCCCAATGCAAGTCCACCTCCGCGCCCGCGCGGGTGATCTCTTTGATGGAGACGTACCCCCTCTCGCGCTCCCAGCCGTCCACCATGCCGTATGCCTGGATCTGACCCTGGCCGTCCGGGTCGCCGTCTTTCTCGGTGATGTACCAATCCCACTCGGTGGTGAAGTAGTGCAGGTGCGCGATGGCGTCGTCGCCCTGTCCGTCCGTCTCGTAATTTTTTGGCATGGCTTTCACGATGCGGGCGAGTTCGTCCAACTTCTCATAGAAGAATTGCCGCTCTTCGCCCCGGCAACCATCCGCGATGGCCTGGGCCTGGCGGTCCCCGAGGAAGCCGCGAATGGTCCGCATGTCCTGGCTGGCCTTGCGCATTCCAAAGATGGGTTTGTTCGTCGTCGTGTTCATGTTGGATCTCCTGAGTTTGGGGTAGAGTTCGGCCAAAAGCCTGCTCTTGGGGAGCCCCCTCTAGCCCGCGCGGCGATGAGCGCATCAAAGAGACTGGAAACGCGGATTGGGCCTCCCCCGTTTCCGGGTTTGGCGCCGTCCTGCTCCCGCTTTCGCCTCCCTCACCCAAAGGGGGAGGCGAAAGCGGGAGCAGGACGATCAGCGCTACGGAACGGGGGTGTCGCGGTGGAAGGGAGAAAAATCCCGGCTCGGAGGCCCAAGAAGCGAGGCGTGACTGACGCAGGAAGGCGCGACTTGCTGGGCCGGAGAGCCGACCGCATGGATTGCCGCCCTGCCCCATGGATGCCGCCCGTCGCAACGATGGCGGTGCCCCTCGCGTCTGTTACGCTTCCCCCACAAACCACCCCCACGGGATGGTAAGACATGGAACCGAAACGAAAACTCGGGTCACCAAGGTCGCCCTTGAGCAGGCGGCCGAGCATCTCGGCGTATTCCACGAAAAGGCGGTCTCGATCACCATCAACCGGCTTTACGAAAACCTGACCGCCAGACGTCCACGAGGAGGCCAGAGGTGGCCCACAAGGTGTCCCGTGGTCACCATGAAGGCGTCCACAGGGCGACCAGAGGGCATCTTATGGGCGTATTCAAGTAGCCCTGTGGGTGACCATGGGGCATCTCCAACCCGCCCGCCCACAAACTCCACCGCCTCGTGGACGGCTGGCCGACGGCCACCAGCCGGGCCACGCCCCGGCTTGCCGCCCACAACCCGCGCCACCGCCGGCCCTTGTCGGGGCCTTCGTCGCGCGGGCTTCGGGCCGTGTGGATTTTGTGGACGGGCTACGAAGCTTGGCTATTCACAATATCTTGTAGATGAGGTCTGGATGACCAGCCACCAGTACGATGCTTTTGACGTGTATCGTTTGATGTTCGTATCCCCACACGCTACATTTGATCTATGATCATCAGCTTCCGGCATAAGGCACGAAGCCCTCTACCGCGCTGGTTCGCCACGCGGTGTTCAAGCGGCGCACGCCTCCAGGCTGTCGCGTATCCTTGCGGCGCTCGACGCCGCCGCGTCGCCAGTCGAGTTGAACCATCCCGGCTACAGGCTCCATCCATTGAAGAGCGACCTCGCTGGGACTGATCCATCTGGGTGAACGGCAACTGGCGCGTCACCTTCCGGTTTGTCGGGGCCGATGTCGAACTGGTCGATTACCAGGATTATCACTGAGGGAACGTACCATGATGCACAACCATCCTCACCCTGGCGAGTTACTGCGCGAAGACGTAGGTGCCGCTGGACATCGAAGTCACCGAGGCGGCCCGCCGGTTGGGCATGTCGCGCACCTCGTTGTCGCGCGTCATCCATGGGCACGCGGGTATCAGCCCGGATTTGGCCATCCGGCTGGAACGCGCGGGCGTCAGCACCGCGCGCTTCTGGATGACCCTTCAGACCAACTATGAGTTGAGCCGCGCCGAGCAGCGCGAACAGCCAAACGTGATGCCGCTTCAAACCACACAAAGCACCTGACGCGCGGCGCTGGCAGGAGAGGCCGGAATCTTTTTCCACGGTATTGACCATAATATGGAGTGAATGCATGGATCCAATGACGCTATTCGCGGTGCTTCTGGTATCCGTGGCCGCCATTCTGGCGGGTGGCATCCGCTTCTCCCATTGGTGGTACGAACGGGAGAATAAAAGCCAATTCGACGGGCACACCGTCCGCCTCTGGCTGAACGAGGACAGTGACTGGATGGTGGCCATCGAGGATATGCCAACCGTGTCCGCCTTTGGGAAGACCCCAGCCGCCGCGCTGCGCGAACTGGCCACCGCATGGGCAGGAGTCAGGGAGAGCTTCCGGCAACGTGGGGAGCCAGTGCCGGCCTCTCCCCATGCGGATACGTCCCCCACGAGGGACGCCATCAAAACGCAAAACGCAGAGATTATTGGCTCTCAGACGCAAATGAACGAACCTTTGAGCGATCACGCGGCGCACATCCTCGATCTGTCCCGCCGCCTCGAAGCGGATAGGCAAGCGACGGCGGAGGCCGTGGCGAGAATGGAATCCAGGATGGACCACATGGAAACCAAATTGGATCGGCGGAACGACAAAGCCGCTGATCCAGCATCGACGGCAAAAGGCTGTCAATGAGTTTCGACTGGACCATTATCATTTTTGGATTCATTGTGGCGTCCATCGGCCTGTTCCTGATAACCAGGAAGTGATCGCGGCGAGCCCTGCGCCAGGCGCAGTTCATGCCAGAATGTTTCGGCCTGGAGCACGGCGTCGAGCTGGTGGCCCTGATAGGCCTTGCGGGCCGGATCCTGCGACTGCGGTCTGGGCCGGAAGGGATCGTTTTCGATGATCCGCAGATACTTGCCGAAGACCTCGTTCAGGCAATGCTGGCAAAAATCTCCCTCCACCAGATTACCGTCCCCAAAGACGCTGCCATAGCCGGCGCGGAAACGGATGGCGATCCTTTCGGGATATTCGCAGCTGGAATCCTCGGGCAGCATCTCCCGCCCGCAGCGGTCGCAGCGGACACACTCCTCCTGGATGATCTTCTCTCGATGAAAACGCATGGATGCTCCTTTTTCAAACAACAGGCGGTCTCCCCGCCCGGAAAGGGCGGTGCAGCCAGGAAAAGGAGTCTCATGAAGAGGTGGAACCACCTTAGCGCCTCGGATCGCCGCTGACAAGCGGGGCGGGCAGCGGGGCGGGCAGCGCCAACTTCAGAAATGTCCTATCCTGTTCTACAAGTACAGCGGGTATTGCGGGCTGCTGAACATATCTAATCAGGAGGTGAAGTATGCAAATTGAAGTTTCTGGAGAAAATCATGTTTGGGTTGACTGAAGATGAAGCCCGCCGGGTCAAGACGAAGCTGACGAAATCCAGACCATGCATCCTCACCATACCGAGCCGGAATTGGTGATCATGGCCGTGAACCGTCTCTGGATTGATCTAATCGAGGCTGGGAGAGAAGAGCCTTCCATGGAAGACTGGCGACGTACCCGTGCGGCGATGGGCATCAATCGGGCACCCGAGAGGACATCCAACGGGCCGCCAAGCGGTTTTCTGCGCTTGCGGAGCAGCGCGGGACCTGTCCTGGAACCGGTTGATCTCGGACGGACATCAGCACGTTTGGTCAGCACTGTTTATAGACTCACGCCGATTGCCAACCCGCACCACGAGGATGCATAGGGCCGCGTCCTCAATGGTGCAGATGATTCGGTAATAGCCTACGCGATATTTCCAAAATTCGCCCAGGCGAGGGCCTTTCAGGGCATCGCCGATGGTACGGGAATCGTCCAGTACGGCTACACACTCGCGCAAAAACGCCGTGATGCGCTTGGCGAGCGGCTTATCCAGCTTCGCAAGATGCTTGCTGGAAGCCTCGCTGAACCTAATCCGCCAGGCCAAGACTGCGCTCCACCTCTTCCAAAGAGTATGTCTGGCTGCGGCCAGCGCGAATTTCGATTAACTCCTGCTCGGCCAGGTACAAATCCTCGATGTCTTCCAGATGCTCCAGTATGGCCTCAGTGGCATAGAAAGTTTTGCTGCGGCCAGTTTTAACGGCCAGCTCGTTGAGCCTGCGTTCAATCTCTTCCGGCAATCTGATGGATATGGGCATGGCGTTTCTCCGTATGCGATACGTTTATCGCATTTTTGGCGCGTTCCGCAAAAAGCGCAACAATGGCGTGGCCGCCGCAGCCGGATCAGACCACCCGGATGCTTTTATTGGGCGCGCAAGTACGGGAACGCCGATACAGATAAAATGAGTAGCGCATAAAGCTGTCGAGACTTGGAGAGTCCTTGAGGACAAGAGCTATCTGCTTTCGTTGCTCATTGATTAGTCCCCAGGACCACCTGTGCCTGAATGAGTTGTCGCGCCGCGATCCGCACTCCCATCGCGGACGGGATGCACTCCAGCAGGCGCTCCGCAGCGAATACGCGGCCACGGGGATCCTCCAGGCGTTCCAGGGATCGACCGGCGCCGGGCGTTCCGTACCTGATCGCCAAGCAGGCAAGCGGAATCAGCAGCAGGGGGTTGGAATCCGATAATTACCGCGTTGTACCAGGTCGGGTTGTGAATGGGCAGCACCCGGCCCAGACTGTAGCCCCGCCAGCGGCCTTCTTTGGCCACAACTGGATGAACCATGGGCGTCAAAAAAGAGCCGGCGGATTCCGCCGGCCATGGCCATCGTGAAAGCCCAGTCATCAGGAGTCTTTGGGCCAAACCCCATCTTTTAGAAGGTACCGCATGGCCATCCTGCGCCGGTATCCGGTGACATATCTGGCTTCGTCGGGGGCTTTGCCCATCGCCTTGTCGGCCATCTCGCGGGTGATGAGCCAAACGGCGACCCGATCCGGCTCAGAGAGCGGTTTCGGTCGCATCGCCGCCCCCCTTCGCGTCGCGGGATTCCCGCCGATCCTTGACCAGCCCATGGCGCTTGGCGATGTCCTGGATCTCGACCTCCAGGACGTCGTCGTCGAGGGAGAACACCCCGGCCCCCTCCATGGCGCGGCAGATCCGCGCCCGCCGCTTCTCCATGGCCTTGGCCGCCGCGATCTTGGCCTCCAGGTCGGCCTTCATCTTTTCCAGCTTTTTGACGTCATTCCCCGCCATTTTCAGCCTCCTTGCCCGGCCACGTTGGCCTCTTCATGCATCCTGCCGTTGCGATTACCGCCGCCGCAAAAGCGTCGCCATTATTCGCCTTATCGTCGATTTCACGACGAAAAAAAACGTCCGCCAGATACTTCTGTGCTGATACTTTCCAGAACTTGTCCATTTCACTTCTCCTTTAAAGTGAGGCACGGATGACGCTGGCCCCATAATTTTTGACAGTTTGCTTGATTGTTGAGGGCGGGGCCGACCGCCGGAAGCCGTCGGCAGACACGCAAACAACGGCCCCCTCCATGGCGCGGCAGATCCGCGCCCGCCGCCTCTCTATGGCCTTGGCCTCCAGGTCGTCCTTCATCTTTTCCAGCTTTTTGACGTCATTCCCCGCCATTTTCAGCCTCCTTGCCCGGCCACGTTGGCCTCTTCATGCGTCTTGCCGCTGACACCTTCGCGCTCGCTCCGCCCCAGACTCCGGCTCTCGCCCAGGGAACGGCTGACGTTCCGCGAGAAGGACAGACTGACCTCCCTCCCCGAGATCCTGCCGTCGCCCAGCCACTTCACGCCGTCCTGAGTGACGCTCAGACCGGACTGGCCGCCGACGTAGGTCGCGCCGCCGATCCTGAAACCCATCGCGCCACCGTCGGGAATCGATCCAGATCCATTGATGGTCACGCCCTGGTCGGCGACCACCGCCTTCGCCCGATTCCACATTCGGGCCAGATCGTAGGATGGGATTCCATAAAAGGCCTTCACGATCTGGATCCGCGCCTCTCGCTGTCCCGCCAAGGCGGTTTTGGGCAGGGAGTAATACAGCCTGGTCAGGAGGAGATTGGAGAACTGCGCCGTCTCGGCGAGTCCTTGCGCGAAATTGTCGTCCTTGCGTTCATTGAAGCCATCCCTCCACCCCATGATCGGCATGGCCGACCCGAAGATCGTGGCCACGTCGGCGGCATAGTGGACACACAGGGATTGGGGATTGCGCCGGTACGCCGCCAACTCGACCTTCGCGATCCCCGCGTCCGCCCCGCCTCCGGCGGCCCCCTTCTCCAACTTCGCGACGGCTAATTTTTCGTTGAGGCACGGGGTGGCGGAAAAGGCGTAGGGATACCCGACCAGCACGGTGCTTTTCTTCAACGGGGCGAGCCCCATTTTCACGGCGGCAGTGCCGTCCACGATGGTCCAACCCAGATCGGGGTTCAGCACGGCGCCGCGCGGTTTCCCGGCATCAACGCTCCGCCGCAGGGCGGAGACCAGAATCGGCACCGCCGGCTCCTTGATCTCCAGAGCCGCCTGCCGATGGGTATTCACGTCCATCTTCTTCTCGACGCCGGACGACTGCTCGGTTCCGTTCGTCTTCTCCGAGCCGCTGCCAACCGTGCTCTTGCTGCACCCCGACAAGGCCGCCGCAAGGGCGGCGGCCACCAGGAATAATGACCGTTTTTTCATGTCTCCTCCCGCTCTCATCTGACGTAGCTGGCCATTACCCGGCATTTCAGACCGTGAAACCGCTTCGACATCCGGCAGTATCTGGTCTGAACCATATCGGACACGCCCCCAGCGCCGGCGAGCAAGTCCATGCTTGACCACGGCGCGGACAGCGGGATTCGGATTTCCCCTTGCCCACTAGCGCTGCTAAGCGCCAGGCCAGCCAAATGCGTCGCCCGAGCGGTCCACTTGCCCGTCGGGTAGAAGCGGTAGGGCGTCATCTGCCCGACGAGAGTCGGCGTCACCATGTTCCTGGTGTAACTCCCGTCATGTTCGGCCAGTGCCCGTATTTTCCTGGGCGCGTCGCGGAGCGGGAAAGCAAATCCCCCCGTCTCCGAACAGGCGATGGTCCCCACCGCGTCGGAATCAACATGGCAATCCGTCTCCAACGCGACGAAATTCCCCATCCTGCGCAGATCTCTTTCTCCGGCCTTGAACGTGAGCCGGGGATATTTGATGACGACGTCGCCGGTCCCGGCGCAATATTGGCGATTTCCGCTCATCGCCGAGCACTTTCCCTTCCATCGCCCGATGGGAACTTCCGCGTAGTATGGAGTTCCGGCGGCGGGCTTCGCCGGAAAATTTTCCGCCATGACTCCGAGGGCCCCCGTGTTCCGATCGAATCCGCTCGTCGAGGCGACGGAGGAGCAAGAGAAGAGAGTCGCCGAAATAGCTGCCAACAACATAACGTGTTTCATGATGTCTCCTTGAAATAAAGTGATTTAATGCAAAATGGATGACGCCACCTTGGCCTGGGCGGCCCCGGTGCTTTGCTGAACCGACTGCAGGTTACGGCGCTGTTTCTGGGCCTCGCCGCAGACGCGGGCGATCCGCGCCGCGTCCATGGCCTTTTGCTGGGCGCTTTCATTCCCCAGGCTGCGGTCGTAGGTCGCGTCGAACCGCGCCCCGGAGCACCGCTGCGCGGCCTCCATGGCGGTTTGCTGCGCCTGGTTCTCCTTGTTGATCTGGATGAAGAGCCAAACGGCCAGCAGGCCCGTGACCAGCAACAAAAAAATGGACGGGGGGGTGATCTTCACAGCCATCCCCCAACCTTGGAACCAGCCCATACGCCCGCGACCGCCACCCAAGTCCAGGGCGACGCCAGCACGGAGAGCAGGATGTGCCCCGCCGGGCTCCGCCGGAATTCAAACCACAACCACTCGACCGTTCCCATTTCATCTTTCATCGCCGACTCCTTGTCCATGTCGAGAAAGCCGAATTGCCTCCTCACCCATATTCCCCCAGGAGGCGAAATTTTTCGCTTTGCGGGGGAATAGGGATGACAGCCAGACGCGAGGAGTTGAAACTATGATGATTGGGAGACGGTTCAGGTGTTACCCGACGCCGGCGCAACAGGACAAACTGCGGCTCTGGATCAGGTGCCAGAGATTCATCTACAACTCCAAGGTGGAAGAGCTCGACTACTTTCTCAAATTCTCCAAATTCGCCTTGCCTCTAACCGGGGTCGCCGTGCCCATCGATCAGAAATATTCACACTTCATGGGAGATGGGGCCGAGTGGCTGCGGAAGTGCCCAAGCGATATCCGGGTTTTCGCAGCCACCAACTGGATGTACGCATACCGCCGATTTCAAACCGGCTTATCAGCGAGACCCAGGCGACACAAGGACAAGGGCAATGGAAGCGTCTGGATATCGTCCAGACTGTTCCGGTTTGAAGCCGGAGAGGCGAAAAACGGCTCTTTCCATACTATTTGGGTGGGGCGCCCCAGAAACCCGGAACACGTCGTCGGGCATATCCCGTTCCGCGCCCATCTGGACTACCAGATCCCAAAAAGCGTTCATCTGGTCAGGGAAGCGGGGAAGTGGTACTTGACGTTCGCCTTCGACGACGGGCTCCAGATACCCGATGAAGCAGAAACCGTCGAGTGGCTGGCAGGATTCGGCGAAGATGAGCTTCTGCAAAAGGCCATTGGCGTGGACCGGGGCGTGGTGACACCGGTTGTCACCAGCGAAGGGGCATTCCTGGAGATTCCCCCAGATCAAAAGGAGTCCATGAAACGGGATGAGGCAAAAATGAAACGCTGGAAGCGTAGAATTCGAAGAAGAAAACCTGGGTCCGCGAACTGGAGAAAGGCCTGCGATCAGGTCGCAAAGACGGCGAGCCACGCGAAGAACGTCCGAAATGACTTCGCCCACAAGGCGAGCCGGAGCATCGTTAACGCCGGCAAGCCGCTCATCGTCTTCGAGGATCTGCGGATCCCGAACATGGTGAAACGCCCGGCACCCGCGCCAGGCACGAACGGTAGGTGGCTACCCAACGGGGCCAGCCAGAAGAAAGGACTCACACGCGGTATCCTTGATTCCTCTTGGGGCAGGATCGACAAATACACGCGGCAAAAAGCACTGGCGAAGGGGATGCTTTGCGTCAAGGCACAGCCGAGGTATAGTTCCCAGGAGTGCTCCAAATGCGGGCACGTTCAGACCGAGAACCGTGTTTCGCAAGACACGTTCCAGTGCCAGGTTTGCAGCTACGAATCTAACGCTGACCTGAACGCTGCGAAGGTCTTGGCCAAGCGGGGCGCAGCGATGGTCGCAAACGAAGGCTACAGCCCCAAAAAGCGGAAGCGTTACGGAGTGTGCAGGAAAAAGAAGAAATCAAAGGAACTAGGGCCGGGGCGGCCCGAAGTGACGCTTGGGGAGTCCGAGTAAGCCGGTCGAGGCCACGCCAAAACCGCGATGGACGCTGAACCAAGAAGAGGCTGGGGAAGTTATGCTGGCATCGAGCTCACGGTATGTCTCCCACTGACGCCTCACAGGCCGTTATCCACCAAACCTTGTGACGAAATCGTGCCAACGGCGCCGTGACGTTTGATGTCTGGCTTAACCTTTGTTGATCAGCTTCGGAACTGGATAGCTGGTGGACTTCCCATCCCTCCAAACCACCGCATTCCGCCCCGCGTGATAAACCACCATCCATCCCTCCAGCGCGGATTCGTGGGCCTGTATCCAGCCCGAAACGTCGAATCCTTTATGGATGCGATATTCCACGGTGGCCAGATCCATGAAGGGATAGCGCGGATCTTTTTTATTAACCAGGTAGAAAGGCTCGTCTGCTTTTTTCCACGGCTGGACAATCCATGTCATCTGCACGGGCAGGATGTCGGGCCTTTGTTCAGGCTTCCCTGTCACCCAATGCCACTGGAATAGACCGTCCTGGGAGGCCTCCCAGAATCCGCTGCTGATTTTGTAGAGAGATCCGCCGACCATCCCGCTCGACCATCCCGCCGACCGCACCCCATCGGAAAGGTCTATCGCCAGATGAGCCGTCCCATTAAGCCCTGCCCGCCACTGGCGGCCTGGGTAGTATTTGGCGATCCAGAGAACCTTGCCCGCGTTGAACGCCCGTACTTGTTCGTTATAAGCGGCCAGACTGGTCTTCCCGCTCTGCTGCGGCGCGGCCCCTATCTGAAAGATACTTCCGACGATGCCAACGCCGGACCAGAAAGGAACGGCGCTGGCCAGGCCAATGCCGGCGCTCTCGGCGATCACCGCGCCGTTGTTGAGGTACTGGATGGTTTTTGGATCCTGCGGCCCATGGCCAGCGTAAGCGGCATAGGCATAGATCGCGCCTGGACCCGTATAGGTCCAATTATAATAAGGACCGCACTTGTTTGTCCCATTGAGCGGACAGTTCCCGGTAAGAATATCGCTCGATGTCGCGTTGCTTTTTTTCATTACGAGCTGCATCCCTGACGAGCGCATCGGCATGTTGCCTAGCGTCGCCATGGGTCCGACATTCATTTCCGCCTGATGAACGGAACACCCGCTCAGAAACGCCGTAGCCGATAGCGCGACAATAATGCTGATGTTCTCTCTCATGTTACTGCCCCCTATTCGTTTATGGGCTATAGTGCGTCGCAGGATTGGGCATTTCCACTTTGATGCGCTGCGGCTGGTAAATGGCGGCTAGATGCCCTCGTGGGCGATCAGCCCTCACCATGTTTTCGTCCTGTTCAAACCGGAATTTCTCCGACTGGGAGGAACTCCCCCGCATCGCAGTCGCTCAAGCTGATGTACTCCAGGCGCCATTGATCCACCTTGCGCAGATCAGCCAATGTCATAAGTGTGTCGGCCACGGCTTCGCACTCCTCAATGGCGATCTCCGTAGCGTTTTCCGCTTTGCCGTAGGCTGCCTCGAATATCCCGCGTAATTTCCCCGCCGTATCTTCCGCAGCTTGCCTGGCGTTAGGGCCACCCTCCGTCGCGTCATAGACCACTGAGATCGAAATGGCGTAAGGCTCCCCGTCGGCAAGTTCTACGCCCTTTTGTTCGCCGAGGTCGAAAAACAGCGCCACCAGATGGAAAGCAGTGGGTCCCACTACCTTGGCAATGTGTCGATCAACCGTCTGTTTGCCGACGAGCTTTCGTAGCCGAGCTTCAAAGGCATTGGGAAAAGCAGGCCTGCCATAGCGAGCCGCAAGCCATTGCTTCAGAGTCCGCTTTTCGCCATCGCCAAGAAGAGTGGAGTCGTCCTTTACCGCTTTCTCCATGAATTCGGTCTTCGGCACCTCCTTTCGGTTTGTATGCCGAAGCTCAATGATGATTGCCGGGCGATCGCCGTTCTCGAAAGCCACGTGCAGCCGACGCGGGTTTTTGGCGTGGGAAAGTGCGGGATCGCTCTTTTCAATCACATCCCCGACGATCACCTCCACATAGGGCTCGGCTTCGTGGGGCAGATCGCAATCGTGCGAAATAACAATGGCCCTATGATCTGTTGTGTCGTCGGGGCCAACTAAATCAAGCGCTCGGACCGAATCTGCGGTAATAAGATCACCCTGTCGCCAGTGGGTGTCGCGCCCGAGCATATTGCCTCCCTCTCTGAATTACTCAAGAAAGCCGGGAATGGAAATGGAGGATTGCCAATCGCTGGTGGGCTTGGCTTTTGACCTTGCGAGTCCCGAACGTACATACGCCGCATCCATCGCCTTGGCCTCCGCAATCAAGGCTTGGACATGCTGGGGATGACCCTCACCAACCGCTATCAGATCCAGCAATGACCGACCATCGAATGCCTTCATTTTCAGAATCGCCGCCGCGCGGGATACTCCAGCGTCATGGAAGGCGTCGGCCACGCCGCTAAGTTCAACGATCCGTGCGAGCTTGTCTGGCTCCGGGGTGGAGTCGCCGCTGATCCACTTATAAATTGCCTGGCGCGAGACATCAAAGACGATGGCCAGATCCGTGATGGCTGGGTTCAGGACCTGCCGGATATTAGCGAGGTGTTGTTGCGCCGTGCGCACATCTGACCGTTTGACAGCAAAAATAGCCCCTTGCCCACTCGGGTCTTCGTGTTGGCCTACATCAATGCGTATTGGTCTGCGCCCTTGAAAAAAAATCTCCCATTGCCCAGCCTGCCTGGGATCATATTCACTGCCTGAGCCGTCGATGATTGGCCATGGACGGGACGCGATTGCAGGCTTCTCGGCCTGGTAATTGTACGGCATAGGCGTGCACAACATGGTTATCTCCTACCAGTTTACGACCACACGGCTCGCGCGTGGTCGGTCGCAATGGCCTTGAAAACGCCTTTTGTAGTCGCGTGCAGCATCGACAAATATTCACCGATCTTATCGTAATCAAGCGGCATATGCGCTTCTACATAGTGATCAGTATCGATAACGGCATGCTGCTGAGGTTCTTTGATTTGAAACTTCGGCATCAACACCAAGCCGTTTGGCATCATGTCCGGTGGAAAGCCAAGCAGCGAGGTCGCGTGATACACCCGAGCCACGAGCGTTCCTTTTGGGAGATCCGGCACCAAATCAGTATCGAAAACCGACTCGCTTAAAGAGTACCTTTGATGTGCCCCAAAGCGGATACCATGCAGCCCATCGACAAGATACCTCTCCACCGTTTCTCCATCCTGTGGCAGCACGGCATCCAGGTAACGCAGCCCCAAGCGAGTGACGTGATCAAGCACCACGGCCTCATGAACGATCTGAAGGCCTCGCAACAGCGCGGGGATAAAAGTTTCGTGCGTCTCATAATGGGTCGTGTGAAACGTGATACCCGATGTTCCCAAGATGAAGCCCGCAGCGCGGTCATTACGGGTGATCAGCCACGATTCCGCTTGGTCGATTTGCGGCGGATCGCCCTGGTCCTGCCCCCCCCCTGGGACGCGAAGACGCATGACCTGCTGCCGTTCGAACAGTGGATACCCCTCTTGGCGCAGCCGATCCTGTACCTGTTCGATATACTTGGACATCGCGGCAATGGGGTTGAATCGCGCCTGGGCCAGTGCATAGTACACAGGCGCATTGGACATCCTCTCGCTCACGGTTCGCCTCCTGATTTGCTTCACGATGAGTTTACATCACGGTTGACACCCACGCAAAGAATCCGCCACAGGGCAGCAGGAAGGAACGGCGATATGAGTTGACAACTGCGGGAAAGTCAGAAATCATCAAAAAATGACGACCAAGGACAAACTGAGAAACTACATCAGCCCGATGCCCGGCCGAAAGTGGGTTGATTCGGCGTCAGTCATCGTGCTGGGGGTATTCTTCGGGCTGTGGATAGCTTTGGCGACGTCGCCCGTCGCCGCAGGGGTCCAAATTTCGATTTTGCTCGGCCTTGTTTTTCCAGCGGTTTTGGCTTTTGTTTGGATCCGGGATAGGCTTGGCCTGTCTTTTACAGGCCTGCGAGAGGATCTGGCCCTCCTGGCTGTTGCGGCCTGCCTTCTGTCCGTCCCATTAAAAAAAATATTTAACGAAATTAGCGATATAAAGAAAAATAGGGGGAGAAAAAAGGAAAAACAGGCCTCTGACCGGTTCACCTTAGCGGAACAAATTGAATTAATTCAACCAGATAAATTCCTAATCACCCCCCTCCTCCTCGCGCGCCGCCCTGGCGCGCGGGTTTTAGCCGCTACGTAGCGGCGGGCGGGGGCTCGACCCCGCGGCCCCTGGCGACGCTCCCCAATAGA
>NZ_JAAZTY010000062.1 GCF_018854775.1 Acidithiobacillus ferriphilus
ACAATATTGGCGCGCGCCGCGGCGACAAAAGACATTTCCCGCCCCGTCGGCACTTTGTCCTGCAGATGGGGCGCCAACCAGTTCCAGACGGCGGCATCGTCCAGCGACTGTACCGCTTCGTGCTGCCAATGCTGCAACTGCACCATATCAAAATGGCTGGGCGCCCGACTGATCTGGGTCAGCGCAAAGCCCTGCGCCAGGGCGACGCTATCCAGAAAGCCTGTCGCGCTGTAGTGATGCCCCAGACGGGCGAGGTAGTTAAGCACCGCCGGGGCCAGATAGCCAGCCTCGCGCAGGCCGCGCAAGCTGACCGCCCCGTATCGCTTGGACAGAGGCTGACCGTCGGCACCGAGTAACAAAGGCAGATGGCCATAACCGGGAACCGGTAACCCCAGCGCCTGCAAGATCAGAATTTGCCGGGGAGTATTGGTGAGGTGGTCCTCACCGCGCAAGACCAGATTCACCCCCATCAACGCATCGTCGATCGCGTTGGCAAAGAAAAATGCCGGGCTGCCGTCACTGCGGCGGATGACAAAGTCCCCCAGATCAGCCAATGCATAATGACGCTCGCCCCAAACCAGATCGGGCACGCTGAGGGTGCCTTGGTCGGGAATATGGAAGCGCAGCGTGGGTCGCATACCCGCCGCCTCCCGCGCGGCCCGCGCCTCGGCGCTGAGATACCGACAGCGTCCTCCATAACGTGGTGCTTTCCCCGCCGAGCGCTGCACGGCGCGCTCGGCGGCCAGATCATCGGCACTGCAATAGCAGGGGTAAGCCTGTCCGGCCGTCTGCAACTGGGCATAGTACGCATCATAGAGGGCCAGACGTTCCATCTGCCGGTAGGGGCCGTGATCGCCACCACGGTCCGGGCCTTCGTCCCAGTCGATGCCGAACCACTGCAAATCTTCCAGCAAGGCCTTTTCATAGATATCGGGGGAACGCTGCTGATCCGTATCTTCCAGGCGCAAAATAAATGTACCATTCATGCTACGCGCCGCCAGCCAGGCAAAAAGGGCGGTGCGGGCATTACCGAGGTGGAGGTAACCGGTGGGGCTGGGCGCGAAGCGACTCTTGAGATTCATGGTGGTATAGTATTGCGCCATCGGCTGCGTCGCAATGTAAAAACGTGGGCAGGCTATTTCGCAAAGTGCAGACAGGCCAGCATGGACTTTGCTAAGTACTCAACCACACGGGAAGAAACGGCATGGCTCAAGCGAAGACCCCGGGTGCGCGCGCCAAGCAGCCTAAGCGCCACCACTATGGTCGCTGGATTGTACTGATCACCCTGTTGATCCTGATTAATATCGGGATCGGCATCGGCATTTACATCTACCGCATCTGGCAAACCCTGCCCCCCGTTCACGAACTCAGTGAATGGCATCCCGACGAACCCCTGCGGATTTACGCCGCCAATGGCGCGCTGCTGCAAGAGGTGGGTCCACAAATGCGCTACGCCCTGCCCCTTGATCAGATTCCGACCAAATTGCAGGAGGCTTTCATCTCCGCAGAAAACGCGCGTTTCTTCAGCAACAACCCGTTGTATTATCCGGTCAGCTATCCGGGGATTCTCCGTGCCGCGTTAGTGGATCTTATTCATATGGCGCCGGTGCAGGGTGCCAGCACCATCCCCGAGCAGGTGGCCCGCAACTTTTACCTGACCCCGCAAAAAACCATCTCCCGTAAAATCGCGGAAATCCTTCTGGCGTACAAGCTCGCCCACCACTTTACCCATCAGCAGATTCTTGAGCTTTATCTAAATAAGATTTACCTCGGACAGGGTGCCTACGGTGTGCAGGCGGCCGCGCGGACCTACTTCGGGAAAAGCGTCAGCCATCTGACTCTGGGAGAGATGGCCACCATCGCAGGGCTCCCCCCGGCACCCTCCGTGTTGAACCCCGTGGCCAACCCTGACCTCGCCACAAAACGCCGGGCTTATGTGCTCAAGCGCCTGGAAAACCGTGGTTATATTTCCAAGGATGAAGAGGCAAAGGCCAATGCCGAACCTATATTGTCGCGTTATCATGCGGCGGCCAGCAATGTTGCCCCCTACGTCACCGACTGGATCGCCAACTGGCTTACTCAGCAATTTGGCAGCGATTTCACCTACCGTTCCGGGCTCAAGGTGTATACCACCATCCTGCCAAAGGATCAGGAAGCAGCGAACAAAGCCGTTGCCATAGGACTGGAAAATTACGATATGGGCTTATCCAGTATGGACCTCAAAAGCTATCGCGGCCCCATCGCGCGCCTCAGCGGGAACGCCTTGCAGACAGCGCTCGCCGGTAAGCGGCCTGATGTATTACCCCCCCACAACCCGGCCAATCTCAAATGGGGCGTCGTGGTCGGTGCCGATGCCAAAAGCGCTACTGTTGCTCTGGAAGGCAAGAAAAATATCACACTGACCTTGCGTGATGTGAGCTGGGCACGCCCCCACCCTGGCGCGCCCAAACCACGCCTCGTCAATGCGGTGCTGCACAGCGGTGATCTGGTCTGGCTGCGCCCTTATGTACATTCCGTTACGGCAGGGGCAGGCCAGGAATGGGGGGTTAATGTCTGGTCCTCCGCTGGCAGGGATAGCGGTTGGCAACTCTCACAGATTCCTCGGGTACAAGGTGCTCTGGTGAGCCTGGACAGCCACACCGGAGCAATCCACGCCCTGGTCGGCGGCTTCAGTTATGAGCTCAGCCATTTCGATCGCGCCGTTTTCGCCTATCGGCAACCGGGCTCCGGCTTCAAGCCCTTTGTCTATGCCGCGGCTATGGATGCGCCGGCGTTGCTTGCTTCAGGAAAAAGCAGCTATATGACGCCACAAACGCCGATTCCAGACACTCCCCTGTCCATTGCCTTGCCGACAGGACAGGTCTATACGCCGACCAATTATAGCAATAAGTTCTCCAATACTCCGATCCCGGTATGGTCAAACCTGGCTTACTCCCATAACGTACCCAGTGTTCGCATCCTCATGGACATCGGCATCCCCTACGCAGCGCAGTATGTGCAACGCTTCGGCTTTCCGGCCAAGCAGGTACCGCAAGTACCCTCCATGGTGCTCGGCGCGGGAGATTACAGCCCCTTACAGTTGGCCCGCGCCTATGCGGTCTTCTCCAGCGGCGGTTTTCTGCCTAATCCCTACCTCATCACCAAAATTGTGAATAACCGCGGCACACAAATCTCCCTGCTCAATTGTCCCATGGGTTATACGCCGCCCGTGCAAGAGACCGCCATCCCGCCGGGGGTGGCTTATTTGTTGACCGAGATGATGCAGCAGGTTATCAAGATCGGGACCGGCGTCGCGGCCCAGAGCTTGGGGCGCAACGACATTGCGGGCAAAACTGGCACGACCAACCACGAAAATAATGCCTGGTTTAATGGATTTAGTCCGCATATCACCACCAGTGTCTGGGTGGGTTATGATGACAACCGCAGCATGGGCCGCTGGGCGGCCGGGGCCCGTGAGGCATTACCCATCTGGATTCATTTCATGCGGACCGCCATGGCAGGCAGCCCCGCTACCGGTTTCTTCCGACCGCCTTCCGTGACCGGACCTACCATCAGTGGCGGCAGCAATGTTATTGGCGTCAGTGATTATCTGGCGGGCTACCCACCCATTGCTGCGCCTACGGCTTCTACGGAAAGTGGCACAGGAATGGACCTCGGCGACAAGCTCTTGAACACTATCAAGAACCTTTTCTAAGGTGCCACCATGGCCGGAGGTATCCCGCACCCAAAGCGGTTGTCTCCCAAAGCCGCTACTGGTAGCCTGTTAAACTTCTGCATCTACATCAAGGTAGAGCGATCATGGTGAACGTGTCTGACCGAGGCAATTTGCGGTTTTCACGTTCGCTACCGGAATCCCGAGCGCATGTCGGTGCCATCATGACGGCTAACTCCCTGGGTGGCGGGGACGATTGAATTTGAAAACCATCCAGAAAATTTCCGCGTTTTTCACCCGTCCCATCACTATACCTCCCTATCGGCGGACCATATTTCTGTTTTTTTACGGGACATTCGTGGGGATATTGGCTTTTTCCGGATGGTATACCTGGCTCTCCTGGCATCGCTATGAGCAGAACAGTCAGTATCGTTTGACGCTGGAATCCGACATGGTCGCAGCGGTCACGCAGAAGCTGCTGGACGGTCACGCCTCCGGACTCCGGTTTTTGGGAGTGCAGTTACAGCGCGCAAACGCGCTCCATCATCCGCGCCGCGCCCGGACGCTCCTGCTCGATTATCAGAAGGCCACCTCGGATATCGCCAGCGCGAATCTCATCGCCCCGAGTGGCCAGGTCATCGCCTCCACGGCCGTACCGGCGGGGAAGCCGCTCCCGGATTTTCGCAACAATCCGGCCATCTGGCGGGGTTTTCAGAAAGTCTTGCAGGCACATGGCATGCGGGTCTATTACCCGCTGCGTGGTCCGCTGGTGGGCGATCATTGGGTCATCCGCCTGAGTCGCACGGTGTTTTCCCCGGCGGGACAACCCTTGTTTGTGGTGGCCACGCCGCTGCGCTTCAATGGTATTGAAGACTTCCTGAGCCATCTGCCCTTGCGCACGGGAACGGCGGTCGGTCTGCTCCGGAGTGATTTTTATATTGAAGGGCGCTGGCCCATACCCCAGGGGAATCTCTCCAAGATGCTTGCCCATCCCGTATCCGCAGAAGGAGCCTTGCGGCAAGCCTTGCAGCGTGACCCTCATGCACGTCATGGAACGTATGCGGGCGTCGTCACGGTGGGGGAGCCGGCCTATCGCTTTGGGGCCTTTACACGTTTGAGCCGTTATCCGTTGACCGCTTTCGTTTCCGTCCCCAGGGCTCAATGGCTGGCCGCCTGGTGGCGACGACACATTCAATATCCTCTGGTCTTTCTGCTCATCGCTTTGGGATTCGGCCTGGCCGCCTATCGCCGCATCCTCTTCCTGGATCGCCGATGGGAGCTGCAACGCCAGGCCTTCGAGCAGACTCTGACCACGCAGGCTACCCACGATGTCCTGACCGGCCTGCCCAACCGCGATGGTCTGCGGCTGGTGTTTGATCAGGCCTTAGCCCGCACGGAACGGCAGGAGCGGCTCCTGGCGGTGGGGTTTCTCGATCTGGATGCCTTCAAGCCGATCAATGACACCTACGGCCATGATGCCGGAGACGACCTGCTGAAAGAAATGGCCCGCCGCCTGCAGGACGCGATGCGGCGGACGGATACCGTCGCGCGCCTGGGCGGCGATGAGTTTGTGCTGCTGCTGGAAGGCTTGCGCGGTATGGATGAACTGGATCAGGTCCTGGCCCGCCTCCAGGCCGCGATTGAGCGGCCCTTCAACATCAAAGGGAAGATGGTCAGTATTCAGGCGAGTCTGGGGTTGACGCTCTATCCCTTCGACGACGGGGACGCCGACCTGCTCCTGCGCCACGCAGATCAGGCTATGTACGCCGCCAAGACGCGCCCCGGTCGGACCAAGGAGGGTTGGGTGCAGCTCTATCACCCGGATCTCGGCACCCTCACCATAGGCGATGAAACGTTGCGCCAGGATTTTCTGCGCGCCTTGGCCAGCGGAGCGGTGATCCTACACTATCAGCCCCTGGTGGCCCTGACGACAGGCCTGGTGGCGGGCCTCGAGGCCCTGACCCGATGGAACCGGGAGGATCAGGAGGCCTCCCCCGAGCGCTTCCTTCCTTCCCTGGGCGTGCTGGAACGCCAGGCATTGGGGCGCTTCGTGTTGCAGACGGGGCTGCGGCAACTTGCGCAATGGCGGGAGATGGGCCTGGATCTCTTCCTCAGCGTCAACGTCACTCCCGAAGAGCTCGACAGTCCCGAATTTGCCGATTCGGTCTTTGGCATCCTGGCCGCTTATCCGGGCATCCCCCCGGAATCCCTGGTGCTGGAGGTGCTGGAGATCGGGGAAATCCTCGAACAGGAGGTCGCCCTGGAGCATCTGCAGCGGCTGCGCGGTGCGGGCGTCAAAATCGCCCTGGATGACGTGGGGAGTGCATACGCCTCCCTCCTGCGACTCAAAAATCTGCCCATTGACGAGATCAAAATCGATCAGGGTTTCATCCGCGAACTGTCGAACAAACCCCAGGATCTGATTTTCGTCGAAAGTCTCATCAATCTGGGTTTGGGCATGAACGTCATCATCACCGTGGAAGGCGTGGAAACCGAAGCACACATCGCCCTCCTGCGCGAGATGGAGATCGACTATCTCCAGGGGTACGCCATTGCCAAACCGCTGGAGGTGGGGGCGGTCGCTGATTTTGTGCGCACCTTCGTCCTCGGTACGGGGGATACGGACACGCCGCTGCTGGCCCTGTACCAGCATCTGGGATGGATGCATACGGCAGAGGAGTCCGCGATATATCACGCGAGTTACGAGAATACGGAGCTGGCCGCCTGTCCACTCACGACCTGGTTGCACGCCCACACAGCAGAACTGCCCGAGGTGGAGGCCTTGCTGGTCGAGCACGAAGCGGTGCATGCCCTGGGTCGGAAAATCCTTCAGGTACGACAAAGCGGAATGCGCGAGGAACTCCATCGCCTGCTCGGTCAGTTGCACGGGCACAGCCACCGCTTTCAGGAAGGCCTGGGGCAGGCGGTGAAGACTATGCGGGAAAACGCAGCGGCCAAGACTGAAGCACCACCCTAATCGGTAATTCGACGGCGGTGTGAGTGAACAGGTGGCCAATGACTTCCTGCAACTGGTGCGCTACGGACTGCGCAGCGCCGATGATCCACATATCGTGGCGTCGGTCAAAGTCATGGACGGCGTGCTCAAGACCGATACCCCAAGCGGCCCGGTCTGGCACCGCTACAACGGGGATGGTTACGGCGAGCACGCCGATGGCAGCCCATTCGATGGCACTGGC
>NZ_JAAZTY010000063.1 GCF_018854775.1 Acidithiobacillus ferriphilus
CTGCCCGCCAGTGAGCGCTGGCAGGCCGCGGCGCGCTTGCTGGGAGTGGATATGCGTCTGCTCAGTGGTGCGGCGGGTCATGCTTGAACACAACGGGCCGCTGCTCGGGATAGACTTCGGTGAACGTCGGATCGGGATTGCGGTTCTGGGGGAGTCGGGCTTGGCGCCGCAAGGGGTTGCCACCCTGCGCAATGGCGAAACTGGCCCGGACTGGGATGGCTTCGCCCGTATTCTTAAGGAGTGGCAGCCGCGTGCGCTGGTTCTGGGCCTGCCTCTGCACATGGATGGCAGCGAGGGCTTCATGGTGGGCCGGGTGCGCAAATTCGCGGAAAGTTTGCAGCGCCGCTTCTCCTTGCCTATCCATTGGGTGGATGAGCGCCTGAGCAGCCACGCCGCCGAGCTGATCCTGAAAGATCGCGACTTTTCTCAAAAGAAACGCGGCCGTTTGCTGGATCAAGCCGCGGCCTGCGAGATTTTGTGGACCTTTCATAATGCCCGAGGCGACGCATGACGACCGACTGGGATGTGACTGCACTGTTAGCGGGTATGGCGCGTGATCTGCGTCCCCTCATTGATCCGGAGCAGGCGGCGATGATCGGCATTTTTACCGGCGGTGTCTGGCTGGCGCGCACCCTGCACGCCGCACTCGGTTTGCAGCAGCCCCTGGGGCAGGTGGATATCTCTTTTTATCGCGACGACTTCAGCCAGATCGGTCTGCACCCGCAGGTGCGCGCCTCGGATATCCCCTTTGATGTCGATGGCCGCGATATCATTCTGGTGGACGATGTCCTCTACACCGGTCGCACCGTGCGCGCCGCTATGAATGAAATCTTCGACTATGGGCGACCGGCCCGCATCCGCCTGGCGGTGCTGGTGGATCGCGGCGGGCACGAACTGCCAGTGGCCGCTGATGTGGCGGCGTTACGCCTGAATGCCACAGCGGGCGCGCACATCAAGCTGCGCGGCCCCGAGCCCTTGCGTCTGGAACTGGAGCAGCGGAGGCTGCAGCCATGAGCGCCGCCACCTTTCGTTTTGGTGAAGGAAACCCGCAATACGACGCCCAGGGCCGTTTGCGTCATCTGCTCAGTACCGAAGGGCTTCGGGAGCGCGAGTTACTGCAGATTCTCGATACGGCGGAATCTTTCCTCAGTATTGCCCATCGCAGTGTCAAAAAGACCCCCACCCTGCGTGGCCGCACCATCGTCAATCTCTTTTTTGAGAACAGCACGCGGACCCGCAGCACCTTCGAGCTGGCCGCCAAGCGCCTCTCGGCGGATGTGCTGAATATTGCGGTCAGCACGAGTAGTGCCAGCAAGGGTGAATCCCTCATTGATACCGTCGATAATTTGATGGCCATGCAGGTGGATGGTTTCGTCCTCCGTCATCCCGAAGCGGGAGCAGCCCATCTGATCGCTTGCCATCTCGGCGACTCGGCACTGGTGGTGAATGCCGGTGATGGTCAGCATGCCCATCCCACCCAGGCCTTACTGGATGTGTTCACCATCCGTCGCCTGGCGGGGCCGATTGAAAACCGAGTGGTGGCCATCGTCGGCGATGTGCTCCATTCGCGGGTGGCACGCTCGCAGATTCATGCCTTGTCCATTCTCGGTTGCCCGGAAATTCGCGTCATCGGCCCGCGCACCTTGGTGCCCGAAGAGCTTTCGGCGCTGGGCGTGCATGTTTACCACGATCTGCAGGCCGGTCTGCGCGGGGTGGATGTGATTTGCGCCCTGCGCCTGCAACGGGAGCGCATGGTGTCGCACCGTCTGCCCAGTCTGAATGAATTTTATCACCGTTTCGGGCTGACACCGGAGCGCTTGCAGTGGGCAGCTCAAGGCGCGCTGGTGCTGCATCCCGGTCCTATGAATCGCGGGGTGGAGATCGCCTCGGAGGTGGCCGATGGTGCTCAGTCGGTGATTCTCCAACAGGTAGCCCATGGCCTGGCGATGCGGATGGCGGTGCTCACCATCCTCGCTGGCGCGGCGGGCGGGGAGTGAAATCCATGCACAGAATCATCCGTAATATTCGGGTCATGGATCCCAGTGACGGCTTTGATGCGGTTACTGATCTGGCCGTGGCGGGCGGTCGGATTGTCGCACGAGGTATGCTGCCCCCTGACTTTACGGCAGGAGAAGTGCTGGATGGCACGGGCTTGATTGCCTGCCCAGGATTCATTGAAACGTCTTTTCAGGCGCATACCCCAGGTCACGGTCGGGATGGTGACCTCGCCAGTGAGTTGCGTGCGGCGGTAGCCGGTGGCGTGACGCAGGTTCTACTGCGCCCGGACACTCTGCCGATGGCCGACATCCCGGCCGTTTTGCAGGAACAGCGCATTCTGGCGGATCGTCTGGCCTTGGCCAATGTGCATCTGTCCGGTGCCCTTACTACGCAGCTTCAGGGCACGGCGCTGACGGAGATGGCGGGTTTGGCAGCGGCCGGTGCTATCGCCTTCAGTCAGGCCAAGGAGCCCGTGCTCAGCGCGGCCTTGTTGCGGCTGGCGCTGAGTTACGCAGCGGATTTGGGCTTGCCCGTATTACTCCATGGTGAAGAGCCGGAGTTGGCTGCCAACGGGGTGATGCACGAAGGCCGTCTGAGCATCCGTTTAGGCCTGAGCGGACGCCCGGCCGCGGCGGAGCAGATCGGCGTGCAGCGGGATATCGCCATTGCCGCGCTCAGCGGTTGCCCCATCCATTTTCCGCACTTGAGTATCGCTGCGGCGGTGGCCGAGGTTGTGGCGGCCCGGCAGCGTGGTGAGCCGGTGACTTGTGGGGTGAGTATCCATCACCTGCTGCTCACCGAGCAGGATATCGGTTTCTTCAATCTCCACGCCAAGATCTTGCCGCCTTTACGCGCCGTCGCAGAGCGCGACGCACTGCGGCACGCCATTGCCATGGGTGCTATAACGGCCATCAGTAGTGATCACAACCCCTGGGGGGTGGACCGGGAAGGCATGACTTTCACCCAGGCGCCATTCGGCATTGCTGCCGTGGAATGGCTCCTGCCCCTGGCGCTGCGTCTGGTGGATGAAGGGGTGTTGGATTTAATGACGGTGCTGCACTTGCTGAGCGTCGGCCCGGCCCAAGCCCTTGGTTTGCCAGTGCCATCCCTGGCGGTCGGTGCCACCGCTGACTTCTGTATCTTCGATCCGGACTCCTACTTCACGGTAGAGACAGGGCGTCAGTGGAGCCGCGGGCGGAATCTTCCTTATGGACAATGGGAATTGCGCGGGCAGGTACGATATACATTGGTGGCGGGGCGGATGGTTTTTCGAGGGTGAGCGGGAGGAATATGTGACCATCGGCGTTCGCTTTGAATTGATTCGAATCGTCTGGTCGCAGTGGCAGCGCTTCAAACCGCGCCTGGAATCGCAGCAACGAACGGCTTCAAAAAACTACGCGACTGCTGAAGTAAATCCCCTATTTCGCGATCATGATTTACTCGGTGCGAGGGGTGTTCCATTGCGCCACCAATCTCCTATACTGAAAACTTGAGGTGTGGGGATAAATCCTGCCTTACCACTAGACTGGCGCGCACTGGAGGTGCCTTATGAACCCAAATATTTCCCGCATCCTATGGGTGCTTGCCGCCGCGGCATTAAGCTCGACGATGGTTCCGTCCGAGGCTGCAGTTGGACATCCATCGCAGCCTGCCGTGGGCAATATGGACAAAGCGACCGGAGGAAGCGGTACCACGGAGTCCGGAAAAAAATATATCAAGATTCTTTCTCCTGTCAATGGTGCACAACTCAGTGCCGGTACCTCCGTGGTCCTGTCCTATGATGTCACTCTGGCCCCCAACGGCAATCATATCCATGTCTATGTTGATAACCACATGGCTGGCTTGAGCCATGAATTGAAAGGTAACTTTTCTGTAGGCAAGTTGGCGCCCGGCACACACACTATTTGCATCAAAGAGGCTACAGCGGCCCATGTTCTCATTGGGGTCAACCGGTGCATTGTGGTTACGGTTAAGTAAAAATGCCGGGCTTTTTCTTCAGCGCCCAGCTTTTGCTCTATGCCTGCATTCAGGCGTTGCACAACTTGGGGGCGGTGGCCATCGTGGGCGGAGGCGCCGCGGCGCTTTTGCTGGCGCGCCGTTCTCCTGGCATGCAGAGGACGCTGGTGTGGGTAATCACTTTGGGATGGGTAAACCAAGGGGTGACCGGTATCCTTTTTGGGGCTACTAGCTATTACTATGATGGCCGTTTGCCCGACATTCACGGGATCGCTCTGACGGCCCTGTTTCTCAAAATGGCTTGCGCAGTTCTGGGTATCATCCTCGGGATGGTCTACCTGTATTTTGAGCGTGGATGGTCGGGGGCAGTGCAGCGTTGGATCCTGGGTTCTGATTTCGGCTTGGGTGTCACCGCCCTCACTGCCGCAGCATTCCTGCGTTGGTTTTCCTGATTTTGTAGGCCTGTTCCCTAACCCCCTAACCCCGCTTAGGTGCGTCGGACACCCTATGCGCAAGCTCGACAACATCCCCCAGTTCCATCACCTGGTTGGGCGGGAGCCGGAAAAAGTCGGTGGCGTTGGTAGAAAAACGGAGCAGGATGGCGAAAAGTTGTTCTCGCCATAAGGCCAGGCCAGCGTCGGCGGTCGGAATCACCCGTTGGCGGGAGGCAAAATAGGTGGTATCCGATGGGTTCCATCGGAAGTTCGGACTCTCCGCGGACTTCAGCGTCTCTGGAATATCGGGTTGCTCCATGAATCCATAACGGGCAGTGAAACGATAGACGCCTTGTCCATAATCCAGAACCGCCAAGCGGGCCGTGGAAAGGGTGCGTGGCTCATCTTCAAATTTGACGGTGAGGATGATGACCCGTTCATGAAGCACTCGGTTGTGTTTCAGGTTATGCAGCATGGCATGCGGAACGCCGTGCTCGCGTACTGTCAGGTATACCGCCGTGCCCGGGACACGGATAGGCTCGATAGGGGTGACGCCGCTCAGAAAGGCCTCCACCGAGATGGCATCCGGATACAGTTTGCGGGCGAGTATCTCCCGTCCCCATCGCCATGTCGACATGGTCGTGAAAACTACCAGGCCGATCATCAGTGGGAACCATCCTCCTGCCACGAGTTTCAATAAATTTGCGCCGAAAAATATCCCGTCCAGCAGGATAAAGAAGCCGCAGAAAAGGCCAGCTTTCCACAGCGGCCACTGCCAACTGTGGCGGGCGACGAAGAAGACCAGAACGGTGGTCAGTAGC
>NZ_JAAZTY010000064.1 GCF_018854775.1 Acidithiobacillus ferriphilus
TACCACCGCCTCCATTTTTGATGCCGTGGGCAAAGAATTACGACAATGGCGGGAGATTCCGGAAATTCGCATGATTCGGGACTGGTATGAACACCCTGCCTATATTCACGCCCTGGCGGACAGTATCCGTGCCTGGTGGCGTGAGCACGGACAGGCGGAGCGATTGCTGATTTCCTTTCACGGCTTGCCGGAAAGCGCTGTTGCCAAGGGTGATCCCTACCGCAGCCAATGCGAGAAGACCACCGCATTGCTGGTAAAGGAACTCGCTTTGTCCGATGACCAATGGATACAGACTTTCCAAAGTCGCTTCGGCGCCGCCAAATGGCTGCAGCCCTATACGGATAAAACACTCGTCGAGTTGGCGCATTCCGGGGTGTCCCGCATTGATATCGTCTGCCCCGGTTTTAGTGCGGACTGCGTGGAAACGCTGCAGGAAATCGCCTTGGAAGGCAAAGAAACCTTCCTCCAGGCGGGTGGCCAGGAACTACGCTATATTCCTGCGCTCAACGACAACCCCCTCTGGGTGACGGCGTTCAGTCAGATTCTTGAACCCCATTGGCGTCATTGGGATAGCCGGGAAATTTTGCCGTTTCCGCGCAGTCAGGCTAAAATCGGCTAGAAACTACCATAGCAGTATCTTTTCAGGCCCTTAACCCATAGGACTCGCGCCATGATGATCAGCAAAGACAAAGTCGTCACTATCGACTATTCCCTGACCGATGAAGAGGGGGAACTGATTGATAGCTCCGTGGGTGAAGAGCCCCTCGTCTATCTCCATGGCCACCACGGCATCATCCCCGGCCTGGAGCAGGCTCTGGCGGGGCGTCGTGTCGGCGATAAGCTAGAGGTCTCCATCCCTCCCGAAGAAGGCTATGGCGATTGGGACGAAGATCTGGTGGAAGTGGTGGGTGTTGAGGATTTTGACGATCCGGAAGAGCTGGAGATCGGCACCCAGTTTGAGACCATGACTGAAGACGGCACACGCCTTGCCACGGTAATCGATATCGAAGGCAACGAAATTACCGTCGATCTCAATCACCCGCTGGCTGGGATGACTCTGAACTTCGATGTGACGGTGCTGGAAGTGCGGGATGCCACCACCGAAGAGCTGGCCCATGGTCATGTGCATGGGCACGGAGCACATGACGGGGATCACTGATGCGTTGATGCTGTACCGGTTGACGCGCTTGTTGGCTAGGTAGGTCGACTTGCGTGGTCTGGGTCTGATGTCTGGGACCAGCGCCGACGGTGTGGATGCCGCGGTGCTGGATTTTGACGTCGCGGGCTGTGCGGGTTACCAGGGTGTCTTTGGGTGCGCTTTTGATCCGGCGTTGCGTGCGGAGGTGCTGGCTGCCAATGGGCCACTGAGCGTTGAGGCGATGGCGCGGCTTGACCGGCGTCTGGGTGCCTGTTACGCCCAATTGGCGAGTGCTGCCATTGCCCATCTCGGTCCGGTAGACTTTATCGCCTTGCACGGGCAAACCATTCGTCATCAACCGCATGTGACGCCCGGCTTTACGCTGCAAATTGGTGCGGCGGCGGATATTGCCGTGGCCACTGGTCTGACCGTGGTCCACGATTTCCGGCGTGCCGATGTGGCGGCCGGGGGAGAAGGGGCGCCGCTGGTGCCGCCTTTCCATCAATTCTGCTTTCAGGGAAAACAACCCCGTCTGGTACTCAATCTCGGTGGTATGGCCAACGTGACCTGGTTGCCGGGCATGGACGATCCCCGTCCATTACTGGCTTTCGACTGCGGGCCAGGCAATGTGCTGATGGATGCCGCCGTGTATTTGTGCAGCGATGGGCGATCGACCTGTGATGTGGATGGGCAAATGGCCGCCGACGGACTTTGCGATGCTGTATGGTTAGCGGACCGGCTGACCCACAGGTTTTTCCGGCAACCACCTCCCAAAAGCACCGGGCGGGAAGTTTTCGGATTGCCCCTGGTGACGCAATGGTGGTCATCCTGGCGGGGCACTGCGGCGGATTTTCTGGCCACACTGACGGCATTGACCGCGGTTTCTGTGGCACAGGCGATAAGGACCTGGACTCCGGGTGCTGCGGAAATGCTGGTGTTCGGTGGGGGCGCCGAAAACCCGACTCTGATGCGCGTCCTGCAGGGGACTCTGGCAGAGACCCGAATTTTGCACGGTGGGCAGTACAGCGGCATTCCCAGTCAGGCGTTGGAGGCGTTGGCCTTTGCCTGGCTGGGCGGTCAGTGTTTGCTGGGGCAACGCCTGCCCTGGGCGCACGTTACCGGGGCGCAGCGTCCCATGACTCTGGGTAATATTTTGCCCGGAGATAACTGGCCAGATCTGCTTGTCCATCTCTCCAAAAGGACGGAAATCATCGCAAAGGAAAGATCGTATGGCGCTCTTCCCACAACCTGACACCAGCAATTGTTGGCATCCCGGTGGCGGCACGGCCGTTTATGGCATTCTCGGTCATCCGGTCACTCATAGCCTCTCGCCATGGATGCATCGCCTCTTTGCCGCACAGCAGGATCGAGACCTGGTTTATGTGCCTTTCCCGGTGCATGAAGCGGCGATCGCCGCGGCGTTGGCCGGACTGCCGGCGCTTGGCGTGCGTGGCGTGAATGTTACAGTCCCCCATAAAGAGGCCGTGTTGCCGCGGATGCAGCAACTGAGCGCCGAGGCGCGTGCCATCGGTGCGGTGAACACCGTGTGCTTTACGCCCTCGGGTATGGAGGGACACAATACGGATGCACTCGGTTTTCAGCGGGCGCTGGAGCGTGCCGCGGGGATTGGCTGGCGACAATGTCCGGCGACCGTGATTGGCGCTGGAGGGGCGGCCCGGGCCATTGTCTACACCCTCGGTCATGCCGGATGTCCGGCTATTTATTTGGCGAATCGTCACCTGTCGCGTGCCGAATCTCTGGCTGCACAGTTTTCCGATCTCCCGGTGCACCCCATTCCGTTGGATGCGGCGGCATTGTCTGCGGTATTGCCCCACAGTGCGTTACTGGTCAATACCAGCGCGCGCGGGCTGCACGGAGAGGGGCATCCGGAGTTGGATCTGGCGCGCATGCCCAGAAACGGCAGTGTATACGATATCGTCTATAACCCATTGGAAACGCCCTTACTACGCGCCGCCCGGCAGGCCGGGCTGGGCGCGATGGATGGGCTGGGCATGTTGGTAGAACAAGGCGCGGAGAGCTTTCGAATATGGACGGGAACTTTGCCGCAGACCGCCGCCGTGGAGGAGACCTTACGCCGATGGCTACAAATCCAGCACACATCACGTTGACGCCCGTATTGCGGGCGTTGGTCAGCAACGGGTTAAGCGATGAGGCGCAGTTGCAACGCCTTGCCGCCGATCCGGCGCGTGGCAAGATGCCGCTGCTGTTTTATGCGGTTGAAAGGGGTGCCGTTCCTGCCTCTGTGCTTATGGCGCACCTTTCTGCGCGCTATAACATGCCCATGCTTGATCTGGATGCGGTCATGATTAATGAGTTGCTTATTCGGAAGCTCGACAAAGGACTGATGACCCGCTATCTGGTGCTGCCCTTGTCGAAGCATGGGGACACCCTCTACCTCGCCATGGCGGACCCTACGGATTTTAAGGCGGTGGAGGATGTGAAGTTCAACACGGGTCTGCAGGTGTTGCCAATACTGGTCGAGGCCAATAAGCTGGTAAAGGCGGTGAATGCCGCAGCCAACAGTATGCAAGGCGGGATTGACGATGTTTTCATGGATAAACCGCGCGGCGAAGAAGAGCAGGAAGAATTCGATCTTGCCCAGGAGAGTGATGGCAGTGTCGAGGATGCACCCGTGGTGCGTTTTGCCCGGCAATTGCTCTTGGATGCCATTCAACGCGGGGTTTCCGACATTCATCTGGAACCGTACGAAAAGGACTTTCGGGTGCGTTACCGACTCGATGGCGTATTGCAGGATGTGTTGCATCCGCCGGTGGCGTTGCGTGACGGTGTCACTTCGCGCCTGAAGATTCTCTGTCGTCTGGATATTTCTGAGCGGCGTTTACCCCAGGATGGCCGTTTGCGGGTCAGGGTGCCGCCGGCGCGGGTTATTGATTTCCGGGTTTCTTTTTTGCCCACCAGTTTTGGCGAAACCATTGTGCTGCGCTTGCTGGATCCGGCCAGTTCCAAGGTGCCCATAGAACAATTGGGCTTTTTGCCGGACCAGCGCAAAGCTTTTGAAGAGGCCATCCACCGGCCCTACGGTATGATCCTGGTCACCGGCCCCACGGGTTCGGGTAAAACGACGACTCTTTACACCGCGCTGAATATTCTCAATACCGGCGACTGCAATATCAGTACCGCAGAGGATCCTGTGGAAATCCCGGTGTACGGGATTAATCAGGTGAATATCAACGAGCGTATCGGTCTCAACTTTGCCACCGCCTTGCGTTCCTTTCTGCGTCAGGACCCTGACATCATTATGGTCGGTGAGGTGCGTGATCTGGAAACCGCGGAAACGGCCATCAAAGCCGCCCAGACGGGTCATCTGGTGTTGGCCACCCTGCATACCAATGATGCACCACAGAGTCTCACCCGTCTGGAAAATATGGGCATCCCTACCTATAACATAGCAGGCGGTGTGCACTTGGTGATGGCGCAGCGACTCGCACGCAAACTCTGTCCGCATTGTAAAAAGCCGTTGCGCATTCCCGAACAGGCCCTGATTGAGGCGGGATTTACGCACGAGGATCTGCAGGGTTGGCGTCCTCTGGGCGCGGTGGGCTGTGATCAGTGCAACAACACCGGATATAAAGGCCGGATGGGACTCTATCAGGTGATGCCGGTGAGCGATGCTATGCGTGAAATCATTATGCGCGGTGGTACTTCCATCGATCTGGCGCGGCAGGCGACACAAGAGGGAGTGCTGACCATGCGGCAAAACGGATTGAGGCGGATCAGGGAGGGTGTCACTAGTCTTGAAGAGGTCCTGCGGGTGACCAATCTTTGATCTTGTCTCCCCGTATATACGCAGATATTTTGTGCAGAACGTCGCTAATATGGTCGTGGGCGGTAGTGGTGCGATGAATTATGGTGTCGTAACGTTCAGCAGAACTCAGTGGCGGGGCGCATAATATGCCGGAGATGGTGGGTGACTGGCGGCGCCTTTGGGGGATTTCCGCCTACCGGCTGCTCATCGCAGCGGTTATTGCCGTTCTGTTACACTTGCCAGCCAGCGAGACCATTATTGATCTGGGAGGACACGCAAGATTGTTGCGTGTCCTTGCCCTGGTGGCCGCCACGGTCAGTCTCGGTTATCTGCTGGCACTGTTGTTACGGCGGCCGGTGCAACCGCGTCGCCACGCCTGGATTCAGGTATCGACGGATACCTTGCTGGTGCTGCTGTTATTGCATTTCGGGGGGGGGGGTCAGTGGTCCCTTTAGTATCCTTCCCTTCC
>NZ_JAAZTY010000065.1 GCF_018854775.1 Acidithiobacillus ferriphilus
CGCTGGGGATGTCATTGACCGTCAGCCCCTTATCAACAACCGAGGATTGTTGAAAAAAAAGCATCCACGGAGCGATCGTCGTTCCGAGATTGGCGAGTATGACATAGGTAAAGGCGCCGACCGCCGTCCCCACCGGAATGTGCCAGTTGCCCACCGCCGCGATAACCTGGCCCCAGTCGGGGTGCGCGGCGATGGCCAGGGGCACAAAAACGATATTGCCTGCGGCGATCCACAACGCCAGCCGCTCCCAGGTATGGTAATGCAAAAAAATCATGGTCGCGGCGACAAATATCCAGGCCAGCATGACCGAAAGGGCCGGCGGCACGGAGAACACGCTCATGCCCACACGGATACCGATAAACTCCGTTACCAGCGTCAGAATGTTCGCCACCGTCAGATCCAGCAGAGAAAACACTCCCCAAAAAGCGCCATAACGCCCCCAGATCATCTCGGCGTGACCGCGATGCGTCACCGCGCCAAGACGCACGGTCATCTCCTGCACCACATAGGCCACCGGGATCATGAGCAATAGGAAGGGGATAAAAAAACCGATGCCGTACATCGCCCCCGTCTGGGCATAGGTGATGACGCCGCCGGCATCGTTGTCTGCGATCATCACCAGGATACCTGGCCCGATCAGACTCAGAAACAGCAGTAGTCGCCGCCACCAGGAGGGATGATGGCGGAGCTGATAAATCCGCCAGCGATCCTGGATGCGCTCCCGCACCTCCTCGGGTAATCGCTGCAACACATCCGCTTCGCTGGGTCTGGCGTGCAGTTCGGGTGTGGTCGACATCAGCTCCCTCCTGAATAACATGTAAAAACAGTCACAACCAGGCCGCCCCGCATCCGGTGCCCTGAGTCGTCCCTAATGCCACGACGTGACTGTCCAGGCGGTTGCCGTTGGTACAAAATAAGCGGCACTTTTGTATGTCGGCATGGTCGGTCAGGTCAAGCGAAATATCACCCTTAAAAAGGACGAAATCCATGAGCGAATCTTTGCACACGCACGCCCCGCACGAAGAGGCTATTCATGAGGCCGCAGAACCAGCCACCCACAAGCCCACTCTGGGTCAGTGGGTGGCTATTTTTACAGCGCTGCTTGCTACGCTTGGCGCCGTTGTCGGTTATCAGGGGACGCATCTGATGAACGAGGTGCTGCTGGCCAAGAATGAAGCCGTGTTGGAGAAAGCTAAGGCAACGGACCAGTGGAATTACTACCAGGCCATTAGCACCAAAGAACATCTGATGCAGCTGGCTGTGGATCTGACACCGGCGAAACAGGCAGCGCCTTACCAGAAGAAAATCCTCAAGTATAAGGCCCAAAAAAAGAGTGTTCAGGCCGAAGCCCAACATCTGGAGCAACTTTCCAGCGCGGCCAACGGTCGCTCGGAACGATTGAACAGGCCGCATAACGACATGGCCATTGCGATGATTTTTTTACAAATCGCCATTTCACTGGCTTCCATCACGGCGCTGACCGGAAGGATTTGGCTTTTTGGAATGGCTATTCTCAGTGCTCTGAGCGGCGTCGGGCTTTGGGTTATGGCCTTGAGCCTGGCATGACATGGTTGCTCTTAAAACAGCAGCCGGTTGTGCTTCAAGAGTTGGATCGTTTTATTTGGTGGCGCTTCAGGGACTCGAACCCCGGACACGCGGATTATGATTCCGCTGCTCTAACCAGCTGAGCTAAAGCGCCGTGAGGCGCAAATTAAAGCGTTAACCTGCGTCGCTGTCAAGGGTAGCGGTGCGACTTGTCGCCCATTCATCGTCAGCGCAGCAGCCGACGGCTGAGCAGGCGCCATGCAAATCCATAGGCCACCAGGGTGTACAACAGCAAAACGCCAGCATGGTACAGCGCTTCGTGGGGCAGATGCCCGGTCAGCAGTGGTCGCAGCAGGGCCACCGCATGGGTCAGGGGCAGCACCTGTGCGAGTTGCTGGGCAAGGGGCGGCAGCGAATGGAGGGGATAGAAAACGCCACAAAAGAGAAACATGGGCGTCACCGCCAGGGTGAAATAATACATGAAGAAATCATAACTGCGCGCCAGTGCCGTCATGACCAGCGCCAGCCCGCCAAAGCTCAGTCCCGCCAGCAGAATGACCGGCAACGCCAGTAACACCCAGGGGCCTTGTATGGCGCCAAAAAAGCTGGCGACGATGACGATGGCCACGGCACTGATCAAGCCTTTCACGGCGCACCAAAGCACTTCGCCAGCGAGAATGTCGCTGACCCGCAAGGGCGTGGCCAGCATGGCCGCGTAAGTGCGTTGAGCGTTCATCCGGGTAAAAGCGGAGTAAAGCCCTTCGAAGCTGGCCGTATTCATCACGCTGCTGGCGACAATGCCGGAGGCGATAAAGGTAATGTAGGGCATCCCGTCCATACGCCCGACGAAGTGCCCCAGACCATACCCCAGCGCCAGCAGGTAAAGCAGCGGGTCGCCAAAGTTGCCGAGCAGGCTTGGCGCCAGCAGTTTGCGCCAGACACCGAAGTTGCGCTGCAAGACGGCCAGTGCCCCGGCTCCCGGCAAGGCGTCGCGTATCGGCATCATTCGGTTTCCTCTCGCAAATCGCGTCCCGTCAGGTGCAGAAATACATCCTCCAGGCTGGCGGGACGCTGCAACCAGCGATAGGCCGGATCCTCCACGAAGTGCGCCAGTAGCGGGCTCAGATCCGTCCCATAGCAGATCAGGGTATCGCCTACGCGCTCACTGAGGCTCACCCACTGGCGATGCAGATCCTGCGGGTCCGGCAGCGCACCGTCCACCCGGCGCAACTCGACGACGCCCGCCGGGATATTGGTGGTGATCAGGCCGCGCGGACTGTCTTCCGCCAGAATCCGGCCATGGTCGATGATTCCGACCCGGTCTGCCAGACGCTCCGCTTCGTCCATATAGTGTGTGGTCAGCAGCAGGGTGGTGCCCTGCCGCCGTAGCTCGCGCAGACGCTGCCAGATGAGATGACGGGCCTGGGGGTCGAGGCCGGTGGTGGGTTCGTCCAGCAGCAGCAATTTGGGGGCGTTAATCAGGGCGCGGGCGATGGTCAGGCGGCGTTGCATTCCGCCGGACAGCGAGTGGATCGGTTGCGCGGCATAGCCGCTGAGGGCCATAAACTCCAGCAATTCGGTGCTGCGCTGGCGGATCAGCGCTTTCGGCAGGCCGAAGTAGCGACCGTAGGTCCAGAGGTTTTCCTGCACGGTAAAATCGGGATCCAGGTTATCCGTTTGCGGCACCACCCCCATGTCTGCCCGCGCCGCACGCCCCATTTCTGCGAGCACCCGACCACCGAGGCGAATTTCTCCGCCATCGGTGGGTGTCAGTCCCTGGATCGCCCGCACCGTGGTGCTCTTGCCCGCCCCATTGGGACCGACCAAGGCAAAACACTCTCCGGCGGCAACGGCGAAGTCTACCCCGCGCAGCACCTCGCGTCCGCCATAACGCTTATGCAGCGCCCGTAGTTCAAGAAAGGCCGGATTCACGACAGGGGTCACCGACTCCTATCTCGGTTACTTCGTTATTGAGGGATTGTAACAGCGCCGCTTGCATGGCGTTGAACTGACCATGAAAGAAGTGGTCTGCGGGAAGCAAAATCTTCCGGGGCTGAACGGGCAGGGTATCGACCCAGTTTGCTACTCTGGCGGCGGGGACCAGTTCGTCCTGTTCGCCTTGAATCAGGGTCCACGAACAGGTCGGTGTCGGTAATGAACCGAAATCAAAGAGATTAACGGGCGGGGCAACGGTCAGAAGATGGCTGATACGGGGATGACTGTGCACGCTGCGATAGGCCACATAGGCTCCGAAGGAGAATCCGGCCAGCCAGATATCGAAGCCGGGGCGGCGCTCTTGCACCCAGTCGAGCACCGCCAGACAATCTTCGGTTTCGCCGCGACCATCATCATAGACGCCGGTACTCTCTCCCACTCCGCGAAAATTGAAACGCAGCGAGGGGATGCCCAGTTGATTGCAGGTTTTACTCAGACAATGCACAACCTTGTTGTTCAAGGTGCCGCCATAAAGCGGATGCGGATGAAGGATGATCGCCACCACGCCGCGCGTCTCTTTATCAGGGCACGCAGTGATACCCTCCAGCACACCCGCCGGGCCCGGAATGACGACGTGTTGGTCTACACATTCCAGGCCTGCGAGTTCGCCGCCATCGTAGAGGTGCCTGCGATCAATGGGCAGCATCAGATTCGCAGCCTTTCGACAGGTACGCCGTCGCGCAGATGGGAGTCGACGATTTCGCGCACATCGTCGGCGTCTACATAAGTGTACCAGACGGCATCGGGGTAAACGACGGCAACCGGCCCCTCGCTACACCGCCCCAGACAGCCGCAACGGTTCACGCGAACCTGGTTTCCGCCATGGATACCGAGGGCTTTGGCGTGCTTCTTGGCCATGTGAAACATCTCTTCGGCGAGGCCACTGTTATTGCAGGCCTGCTCGCCATTGTCGCGCTGATTTAGGCAAAGAAACATATGCCGTTGATAAAAAGCACCTTCCATAAGCGTTGACCCCCTCTTCATTCAAGGACATTATAGCAAAATTAGCCTTTACGGACAGCGTGTGGAGATGCCATGTTCAGCGATCAAGTCATCGCCAATATCGATAATGCCTTGCGTACCCTGACCGGACAGCAGATCGGCAGTGATCGGCCGTATCCGGCCAGGGACGTTCCCGACGCACTCCTGCGTCCCTGGGAGCGACAGCGGGCCGGACGCATGATGCGGGTCAACCATGCGGGTGAGATCATGGCACAGGCACTTTATACGGGTCAGGCGACGGGTACGAATGACCCTGCCCTGCGTGAGCAGTTACAGCAGGCCCGTATGGAGGAGGAAGATCACCTGCGCTGGTGTGAAGCGCGTCTGCGGGAACTCAACAGTCGTCCAAGCCTGCTCGCCCCGCTCTGGTACAGCGCGGGCTGGAGCATGGGCTTTCTGGCTGCCCGTCGCGGGCGCGCCAGCAATCTCGGCTTGGTCGTCGCGGTGGAAAATCAGGTGGAAGAGCATCTCAACAGCCATTTGGATGAACTCCCCGCCGATGATGAGCGCAGCCGCGCCATTGTGGCGCAGATGCGGGACGACGAAGTCGGGCACGCCGAAAAAGCGGAGGCGCTGGGCGCCGGAAAACTCCCCATGCCGGTACGTATGGCTATGGGGGTTTTTTCCAAGGTCCTGACGCGGGGGGCGCTCTGGATTTGACGGTTTAGGAGAGGTCTTTGCTGGGTGTCCGGACTGGGCGCATGTTCAACTCCGTACCCGGCAGGTAAATGCGGTAGTGTCCGGCACGTACGGCCTCGGCCATGCTGCCAATGGTTTGCTTGCTGAGCAGACCGACCACCTCGGCCTTGAGTGGTTTCCATTGCGTGTGCACGGGGCAGGCCGTTTCATCGGCGCAAGCCTTGAGGCCGAGCACGCAGCCTTGACCAAAAGGCTGTCCTTCGACAATTTCCACCACTTCCAGGATATTCAGTTGCTCTGCGCCGGAACGCATAACAAAACCGCCGCCGCGCCCCTTGAAGGAGTCCAGCACCCCGCGTTTGGCGAGATCTTGCAGAATTTTCGCCAGATATTGGGCGGGAACGTGCAGATAATCGGAGATGTCCCGGCTCAGTACCGATTCTCCGGGCGGTTGGGCGGCCAGATAAATCAGTGCCTGCAAGGCATATTCGCTGGTTTTACTTAGTAGCATAACGGCATCCTCAGCCTTCTTCTCGAACTTCATAGTCATGGGTGATCACCGCGGTTTTGCCCAGCATGATGCTGGCCGAGCAATATTTTTCCGCAGACAGGCCGATGGCGTGGGCTACCCGCTTGGGGTCGAGCGCCTTGCCGGATATCACAAAATGCAGATGGATCTCGGTGAATACTTTAGGGTCTTGATCCGCGCGCCGGGCACTTATTTCCACGACACAGTCGCGGATATCTTGCCGGGATTTCTGGAGAATCATGACCACATCAATACTGGAGCAGCCGCCCAGACCCATCAACAGGAGTTCCATGGGGCGCGGCCCGAGATTGCGCCCGCCAATCTCAACGGAGCCGTCCATGACCAGGGCGTGACCACTATCGGCTTCAGCGACAAAGCTCATCTGCTCAGGACCCATCCACTGTACGCGTGCTTTCACGAACCACTCCCTATTCCCGGAAATCACAGATTCCCATTTAATGACAATCAACTAGCCGTGTAAACCGCGTTTAATCAAAAAAACAGACGTTCCAGCGCCTCTCCCGGCTGTGCGGCGCGCATAAACGCTTCGCCGACGAGAAAAGCACCCACCCCCGCTGCGCGCAACGCCGCCACATCTTCACGGCAGTGAATGCCGCTTTCGGTGACCACTATCCGTCCTTCGGGGATCTCCGACAGCAGTTGCAGCGTGGTTTCAATCGTGGTGACAAAGCGCCGCAGGTCCCGATTATTGATGCCGATCAGGGGCGTGCGCAACTTCAATGCCCGCTGTAACTCGGCCACATCATGCACCTCCACCAGTACCGCCAGATCGAGGCTCTGCGCGGTGGCTTCCAGTCCCTGTAGCTCGGCATCGCTCAGGGCCGCGACGATGAGCAGGATGGCATCGGCCCCGATGGCGCGTGCCTCCCAGACCTGATAGGGATCAATACAGAAATCCTTGCGCAATACCGGCAGTGTGCAGGCCTCGCGGGCGGCAGTCAGATAGAGGTCGGCACCCTGGAAATAGTGCGCATCGGTCAGGACCGACAGGCAGGCCGCCCCATGGGTCGCGTAATCCCGGGCAATGGTCACCGGGTTGAAGTCCTCGCGAATAACTCCCGCCGACGGCGACGCCTTCTTGATTTCGGCGATCACGGCGGCTTGTCCTTGGGTTATTTTGGCCTGAATGGCGCCGATGAAGTCACGGGGCGGAGCCGTCATGGCCACTGCCGATTGCAGCTCCGTGAGGCCCAGGCGGGCTTGGCGCCCAGCCAACTCTTCGCGTTTGCGGGCAATAATTTCTTTGAGTATGTCGGCCATCGTCTATCCCTGTGGAGTTTTACCCAGTAAGGCCTGCCACTTGTCCCAGGCGGCGCCGGATTCCAGCACGTCCCGTGCCAAAACCACACCAACGGCCATGTCGGGAACTACGTCTGCTGCATACAGGGCAGCTCCAGCGTTCAGCAGAACCACGTCGCGACGGGGTCCCGGCTGATTCCGTAGCACCTCCTCGGCCGCCGCCAGCGCCGCCGCCACGCTGTCGATCTGTAAAGCAGCCAACGGTGCCCGCGATATGCCAAAATCCTCCGGCTGAATCCGTTTGCGGCTGATCACGCCGTCTTTTAACTCGGCGATATCCGTGGGTTCCGAAAGGCTGATTTCATCCAGGCCATCGTGACCATGGACGACCAGCACATGGCGCGATCCCAGCTCACGCGAGGCTTCCGCCAGAGGGATCAGCCAGCGCTCGGCATAAACGCCGAGCACCTGATGCGGTGCCCCCGCCGGATTGCTCAGTGGTCCCATGAGGTTGAACAGGGTGCGGATGGCGAGTTCCTTGCGCGGGCCGACGGCGTGGCGCATGGCGCCATGGTGCGCCGGCGCGAAAAGGAAGCCGATGCCGATGCGCTCAATGCTTTTGGCGACATCTTCGGGGCTCATGTCCATGGGCAGACCGGCCGCTTCCAGCACATCGGCGCTGCCGCTGCGGCTGAGCATGGAACGGTTGCCGTGCTTGGCCACCCGTGCCCCGCCGGCCGCCGCCACCACGGCAGACACCGTCGATATGTTGAAGGTGCTCAGGGCATCGCCGCCGGTGCCACAGGTGTCCAGCAAGTGATCGGTGGAGACCTGTACGCGCGTCATGCAGGCGCGCAGGGCCTGGGTGGCACCGACCAGTTCCTCGACTCGCTGCCCTTTCATGCGCAGGCCCATGAGCAGGGCGCCGATTTGTGCGGGCGTCCAGTCCCCGGCCATGATGCCGGCGAAGACCGTTTCCGCCTCTGTGCGCGACAAGTCCTGCCCCGCCACGATTTGCTCCAGTATGTCCCGGACGATCATCGCGCGCCTCCTTGCAGAAAGTGTTGCAGCAAGGTCTTGCCGTGCTCGCTGAGAATGGATTCGGGGTGAAACTGTACACCCTCCACATCCAGGCTGCGGTGGCGCAAGCCCATGATTTCTCCTTCCGCGGTCCAGGCCGTCACCTCCAGCGCCGCGGGCAGTGAGTCGCGCTCGACGATCAGGGAGTGATAACGGGTGGCGGCGAAGGGGTCCGGCAAATCCCGGAATATCCCCTGGCCCTGGTGAAAAATGGGCGAGGTTTTGCCGTGCATCACCTGCGCCGCGCGGACGACCTTGCCGCCGAAGGCCTGGCCGATGGCCTGATGCCCGAGACAGACCCCCAGCAAAGGGATTTTCCCGGCGAAATGATGGATGACGTCCAGCGAGATGCCCGCTTCGTTGGGCGTGCAGGGTCCGGGGGAGATGCAGATGCGGCTGGGAGCCAGTTTTTCGATAGCTGCCACGTCGATGGCATCATTGCGCTCGACCCGCACTTCCGCCCCCAGTTCGCCGAAGTATTGCACCAGGTTGTAGGTGAAGCTGTCGTAGTTATCAATCATGAGTAGCATAATAAAATTATCCTATTGATTTGTATGTATTCTACTATAAAACACTCGCGAATCATGCCCTCTTCCATGCCCGCTTTTTGCAAGGTGGTGCTTTAATTGGGCTGTAGATTACGCGTTCTCCGTAAAAAGTGCGATTTAGACAGCCACCAGCACCCGATGCGAAGGGTGTTCGTCCGAGCACCCGCCCGCGCTGGTTCACCAGTTGGTCGATGGCTTCACACTGACCATCGCGGAAGTTGACGGTGGGGTTGGCTAGGGCGATGCGAAGCCGGACGAGAGTGACGGACTGAAGGGTCATAATGATAACGACTGTTGCAGTTGATCTACCGCGTCAACTGCCAAGTCTTCATCCTCATCAAAGACGCTTTCCAACATTTCCGGATGGCGCGGACCGTTACCGATTCCATGCAGGCAGGTAACTTCACGAATGAACGCATTGCCTGAGGTCATTAGCTTTGCGTTTGAACCAGATTCTGCAAATTCCAACAGATCCGATTCGGCAGCCTTGTTTTTCTTCTGGGCCTTTACCTCGACGCCATTAAGCCTAAAAACAGCCAGTGCCTGCTGTGCGGCCTCGGTTAGAGTGGTCAAACTCAGGATCGCCGTCTTTCCACCTGCCCTCATGGGCTGTGCGGTAGCTTGTGCTGCATTGGTTCCAAGTCCCAAGAGTCGATCAATATTTCCCGATGCCATAGCTTGCATGGACAAGGACTGCAAATGAAGGTCCGGTACTGTTTCTGCCATTACGGCGATAGATGCCAATGCTTCATCGGTGGCCAAATAGCTAAGGCGTCCCGCACGATAGCGAAGCTTGGGAATCCTCCGCTTTCGCTCGTATGCCGAGGCCTCGTCAAATCCATTGAGAAGCTCTTTGAACTCGAGCTCATACGAACCGCGTAGCCATCGAGCTTGATGGAGCAGGGTATCGATGGATACCCTATGTAACTTTTGACGGAACCAGCGTGTGGAGGTCCAGCGTTTTATGTTCTCAAGATAGCTGCGTTCATAGATGGCAGAAGAATAATCCAGAACCGGAATCCTGAATCCCTCGCCTCGAAATACTTGTTGTAACTGCTGATGACTCTTTGGATTGGCCAGTAGAAATCTCTTCAGGTCGCCTATAAGTGTCATCCACGAAATTTCACGGCGGCTTTGCCGAAAATCGTTGCGTCCACTGATCCATTCTTCTACAGGCAACTCAAGGCTCTTGGGTGACCCATTTTCGTGCATGTTTAAGCCAAGATCGCCCAGGCGAGCACGAATGATATTTAGTGAGTCCGCGACAGCCTTCTTTGAGCCGACCAAAGTGATGTCGTCAACATACCTGAAGTACCGGGCCGGGAGACTTCCAGCCAACTCGTCTAGTTGGCGCAATACGAGATTTCCGATCAAATGGCTGAACATCGGTCCGGTCAGGATGCTTGGATTCGAATCAGTCGCTAATTTGCTGTGATTATCGATCAGTTTTTCACCCAACATGCGCCAGCGATTTTCCAGGCCTGTTGCTTGAGCCCGTGTTTTCCACGCTGACAACGCAAGTTCTGGGCGAATCGAAGGATAGAACTTCTTGATATCCATGTAACGAACTACCCCATCAGGGAGGTCATCACATGCTTGGGCTATGGCGTTGTGCCTATCGTGCAGTCCTGCGCTGTAGTGGGAAAAAATGCCGGATCTATCCTTGCCGGCACTCAGTGAATAACTGAAAACGCAAGCGGGATTCGAAAACCCCTGGTGCCTCGAACACTCGTCCAGAAGTGCGGCCTCTACCAAGGCTTCATTGGCACTCGGAAGAAATATGGCGCGATGATCAATCGTTGCTCCGCCAGACAACTCCTTGAAATGGTGGACGTGCAGGTAAGGAAGATCAGTGCGCGTCAGTACCAGATCGGTCGCGACCTGCTGTGCCCACAGGTCGGTACGTGCGGCTTCATTATGTAAATAGTACCGAAGTGCTAGATAAGCCAGTACATCGCGGCGGCGGTATTGATTTACCGCCCGCACAGCAAGGATTCCTGGACGCTCACGCTTCATGGGGTTCGAACCAAATCAAGACGCATGACCGCCAATCGGACAGGCCGAAGCCGGTCTGGTGTCAAAGCCGACCAGAACTGAACCTCAGAGGTAAGGAAGCTATCGTTGACCGCGCCATCCGTATTGACGCGAACAAATCGATGCCATTCCTTTACCCAGCGCCCAACTGTTGAAAACAATCCACTGCCCGAAACCGCCGAATTCATTTGCGGTTCAATCCAGATCGCCACGCTTTCATCACCAGAGGTATGACGGAATAGCTCGGCCAACTGGGGTTGAGCATCTTTTTGCTTGCCTGACGTTGTTAGAAAACCACTGAAATTGGCGACCACCAGTAGATTCTTGCTAATACTGGTTTTTGCGCGAACCATGTTCTGAATCAGATCGGTATTACTAAGATTGTCTGTTACGTCCCATGGAAGGAGTTCTGCCTGTACGAAAATGGCTTGGGATTCGAGAAAAGGGGTCAGTTCTGCGAGCATTTCTTTCGCATATTGGCGCGCGAAGTCTGAAATCTCCGCGCCGATGAGACGAATATGCAGGGGCATCCTGGGCAATACGTCATGGGCGCGTAGCTCAGCGATCGTACTCAGCAGCGAAAAGGCGGCAGCACCCGCTCCACAAGGCGCATCGGTGATGCATACCATGTTCCCGCTTAATGTCTGGAGAATCGCGTTCGATATCCGGGCGACTTCCTTCGTGGAGTTGGTTACTGCCAACTGCGCACGGGCTGCCGAATTATCAAATTGTTGGGCAAAATGCTTGTCAGTTGCTGCTTTGTCCAAGCCTCCGACCGGCGAATCCCCAACCGTCCGGGACTGGGCCAGTTCACGTAGGCTATAGCGATCAATTAGCGTTTCATAGGCCTGTGCCAGTGCGTCTGGCAACCTCAGAATCTTCTTCTCGCTATCCCACAGCGTTTTCGGCAACCGTTCTGGCTCCAATAGTCGATTCGCCGCCGTCATGCAAAAAAATCTCCATGCGCTTCGCCGTGCATAACTTTGTCGACCAGGATCATTGGCGAGAACATAGGGTGGCTAGTTTTCATAGATCCCGCCCCAGAAGGCGCGCTTCCGTAGGCGCTCCTCCCAACCTATCCCGTAACCACGGCATATCCGACAACTCATCCGGCGGACGTGTAGTGGTGGTCACAATATATTGGAATAGTGGCTGACCATCCCCCTGTTCGAGATTGCGCACTAAATGGAACAGCCGATGGTAGACGCTGAGTCCAAGGTCAGCCTCTCGCGGGCTGTCATGGATCAGGAAGGCAGGCAGGCGGATGCCGCCCTCGATGCTCATGCACATCACAGCCAGGTCGAAGGCAATGACTTTCAGCGAGTCAATGGCGGCCGTGGAGCGTTCGCCCCCCAATTCGACCGATAGTTTTAGCCCGTTGCCGTCGAGAGTGACCTTGCCTCCTGCATTGGGGCCGACCATCTCGCGAATGATGGCGTCGAAGGAGCGGGATAAGCGGCTGAATACGTCGGCCTGCGCATCGCGAAAGGCGGTGGTCAGTGCGCGTTTCTTTTCGATTTCACCAACCAGCACCTCGGCGCTGGCGTGCTTTTTCTCCTGGGCTAGCAGATATTCTTCCAAGCTGCCTGCATCGGTTATCAATTGTTTGGTCTTGCCCCAAGCATCGGAGCGCGCGTCACGACTGCGTTCTACTTCACGCACTCGCTGGCGCAATCCTTCTGCGTAGGATTGTGCAGGTTTCAGCTCCCGCGTGATCTGAACTTTCTGTGCTTGATTAGCTTGGAGGCGGGAGCCTTCCTCCTCCAGATCGCGAGTGAGCTGTTCCAGGCGTTTCTTTGTCGCATCCAAGTCCGGCAGCTTGTGCGATAGCTTGCAGCCCTCGGCAAGCGCCCGGCTGATCGGCACGTCGCAGACCGGGCAGAGCGGGGTTTCGTGTTGATCTATCTCTGCCGAAATACCAGGTCGCTCCCCCCTGATGCGCCGCATCAATCCTTCGATTTCCGGGATGCGTGCCTCAACTTCTGCCAATGTTCGTTTCAGGCATTCTGCCTGCTCCCTCGCTTCGTCGGCTTGAGAGCGAAGAGCATCCAGATCTGAGACATCCACGTCCGGTGAAACGGTCGCCAATCGTGCCAGCCTTGCCTTGGCAGCTTGTCGTAGCGGCTCCACCGCCAAGCGGCCAGGTAGTAGTTCGTTCGGATTCAGGCCGAGTTCGGCAATCAGCCGCGCACGAACCCGATCCGCATCACTTGCATGTCGAACCGCTTCTTGCTCGGTTTCCTTCTGGCTACTCTCCAACGCGCCGATTTCGGCACGCAGCTTGTATTCCTCTGGGACGATAGCGCCAATCAATGCTCGTAGCGCATCCAGGAGTTTGGTCGTCGATAACCCGCGCGCGGGGGAACCGGAATCAGAGTCTGAAGAGCGCCAATCCAGCACCTTGTCGAAACGGCATTCTTGATCCCGCGATAGCCAGGCCAGCGCGACCTGCCAAGCTTGCAACGGATGTTCAACGGGGATCAGCGCCACCACATCGGCAGAGAGAATTTGGCTCTCTACCGTTTTCAGAAAAGGCTCGATTCCAGTGGCGGAATAATTACCCGCGAGCACCTGCTCCAGTCCTGTGTCGGGCACTGCATAGTGCAGGCGATGGCTACCGATAGGCCGCAACACCGCCCATTGAGTGCCATCGATCATCACCTCTGCGCCAACCATGCCCTCAGGAAACGCTAGTCCGATGCGAAAGCGCTGATCGTCAGGGGAGAAACTATCTTCGCCCAGCACATAACGCAGCAAGCGACAGAACAGGGTTTTGCCGCTGCCATGCCCCAAATCGCTTTCGGATTCTGGTGTCATGCCCAGGTCGGCTGGGTCGGGCGACCAGATGATGTTGAGTCCTGGACGCAGCACAATTTCACGAAGCAACGTCCCCGGCTTTTCCCATATCACCAGACGGCGAACCCAGAATCGCGGCTCTGTGCGGCCCGGCTCGGGTTTGATTTCCACCCCGGAGCGCGGCAACAGATCAAGCTGCCCGGACATTTACCCACTCCCGCAATGCTTCCGGCACGGACTCGGCGACCTTATCCGTGCCTCGCTCGCTCAAAACGCGCAACACCATACCGACCCGCCCTTCAGGCCAGCCATCCGTAATAATGGAATCCAGTCCCTGCCCCCTTGCCCAGGTTTGCGCAGCGAAATCCTCGACCAATCGTCCCCGTCCAAGAAGGCCGCGAACGGCATTGCCCCAGGCATGATCTGCTGGAATCTGCAGCGGTGTAACACCCGCAGCCAGCGGCTCAGCTTCGGCACCAATCAAGCGCCGCCATTGCGCGGCCTCATCGGCAGACAGCGATGGCGTCAGCAGTCTGGGCCGCATGGCGAGCAAGGCGGCCAGCCGGATATCGCGTATGGGCATGGGGCCGCCAATGGCTTTGAGAATCGCCGCCAGCACCACGGTTTCCTCGTTGGCCTGATCCGTTTCCGGCCTCTCCCATTCGGCATCGGGCAGGCTCGCCAGATCAGACAGACTCAACGATTTGAGAACAACTGCATGAGGTAGATAGCAGCAACTCGGATCGGCAGGCGGTGGCACTAAAGAGCTGACGAAGGGCTGTCCAGTACGTTGTGCTTCGGCGAGAGCATCGTAGAGTGTGAGGATAGTGTCCTTGGTGCGGTAACTGCCGTACTGCGCTTCATCCTTGCGCTTGACGATGGGAAAAGTGTCCATGATGTAGTCCACATCATCGCGAGCGATGCCATAGAGATGGAAGAAGACGGCGTCGAGTTCGCAGCGGAGCTGGAAGCGGCGAGCTTCGTCCCAGCGGAAGGGCGGGCCGTCGAAGCCGCAGTCGCTAGCGAAAGACTCCATATCCAAAGCGGTGTAGCTAAGTTCTAGCACTCGCTGAACAATCCAAGACGTAGGTGTTACGAGGTTTTTGCTCGAATCAATACTTGGCCAAGGGACTCTACTGAGGGTGTAACCCTTGATATGCTTATCCACGAATGGACGAAGATAAAAATCGAACAGAAAAGCATTAAATGCCGCTGCATGGAAAGCAAGAGGAATAGAAAGGGCATTTTCCTCCATAGTTGGTACAACCATGGGAGTGTCATAGGTTGAAACAAATCCAGGTGGTGCAAGACATGCAATTAGCGTTCTTTCATCATCGTTCCGGGCTATATCTCGAAAAACCAAACGAGGGTATTTACTTATCCAAAGCGATGGCCCTAGCCCTTTACGCTGGAGCCTCTCTGCAACGTCTTTTTCTAAAACCCACGCCTCCGGTTGAGAAAAATTAACGTTGAATTGATGAATATTTCTATTTTTCAGTACTACCCAGTCGTTTTCGTTCCTTGGCTGTTCGGAGATTAATGCCTTGTCGGACGAAGTGTGGAACTCAGCAACAATTCTGAATTTAAGGGGCTGATGAGCGCGTAATTTCTCCCCAATAGCTTGGTGTACTTTTGCATACTGGGAATCGTCGTAAATTGTCGCGGCGAAATCCTCACCCAAAACAGCACGAAGAGAATCATGCGGAACAATAACAGCCGCTTGATTGCGCAATTCATCAGGTGCATGAACGACGGTTGTAAACCTGTGGGGTTTGGCTTTCTCCCGAGCAAACGTGATGCCGCAAAATCTGTAGCTGGCATGCACATGAGGAAAGAATGACTTACCCCCATTCTGAAAGTGCTTCAATTCGGTCACGTTGTAATGTTCAAATAATTGATGCCTAAAAGCGCTAGAGTCATCCTCAACAAAAACACCCAAAGGCGTAAGAAACGAGCCAAAACCGTTCTCAACCAACAACCCCGGCGCTACAACAAGAAACAGTTTGTATAGGTCACGGCGACCATTAAGAACTGCATATTGGTTTGACTTGAAGCAATGTTGAAGACGGGCAAATTCTTCTTCAGCTGCTTCTCCATGACCGGCAGTCATCATTTCCCAAGGGGGATTGCCAAGTATGCAATCAAATCCACCTTCTCCCTCCGCGCCGAACACGGCGGGAAACTCCAGATGCCAATGGAAAAAACGGTATTGAGTGGCCAGAGCGCGCACCTGTTCTTTCAGCCGAGGGGCTACGCTGTACGGGTTGCGCTCGATGTTGCGTAGATGTTCGGTGGTGAACTCTGTACCAGAGTCGGTGCTGTGCTTGGGCCAGACGAAGGCGGCGCACCAAGCATCATGCAGCAACTTCGCGTTGTCGTAACCACTACCCTGGACGATGTCGCGGTATAGCTTTTCCTTTTTCTCCAGCGCATCCAAAGTATCGTCGTCCAAGTTTTCCAGTTGAACGATGGCGGCGGGGAGATTGCCGAGGCGATCCCAGGGTTCGGCATGGCTGAAGTCGAAGCCGCCTTGCCCGGCGCGGGCGGCCTGGTTGAGCTTCTTCATCCAGGCGGCAGCCTCTTTCGTATCTCCGGCGATGGGCTTGTAGGCATCATCTGGGATACCGTCTTTGATCGCTTTGGGCGTAGCGCCCAAAAGGCTGTTGCCGCATTTGATGTGGTGGTCGAGAAAGGTGAGCGGTTTGCCCGGTTCCACTGCTTCCAGCCAGAGTCCGAGCTTGCACAGTTCGACCGACATGGGATTGATGTCCACGCCGTGGATACAGTGGCTGATGACTTCACGCAGGGTATGGCGCAGCAAATCTGGTGCGGGTTCTTCGTCGCCCGCACGCAGGATAGCAAGCCGCCGCGCAATGCGCTGGGCAGCGGCGATGATAAAGTGGCCGCTGCCACAAGCGGGATCGCAAACCTTGAGAGCGAGAACGGCATCATCGGCAGACTTGTAACCAAGATTGGCGAAGTTGCGGATACGCTCGTCGAGCACCGGATTGAGGGCGCTATCGAGCAGGCAATCCACCAGACTGGCCGGGGTGTAGTAACTGCCGGAGGTCTTGCGTTCGTTACCGGCAGCCTGTTTGAAACCGAAGTGCAGTGTGGGTGTGGTTTCGGCGATGGGGTGAAGTTCTAGCAGGCTTTCATAAACGGAGCCGAATTCCTCGGTGGCCAGCGCACCGAAGTTGACTGGGGTGCGCTGGCCGGTTTTGGGATCATCGAAATAACAGAGCCGATCCAAAGCGCTAAAAAGGGCGGCGTTGCTCAGGCGGCAAGCGGCCAAAGGTCCGAGGCTTTCCGGGTGAAAAAGCTGGCCGCCCAGTACGGTGGCGCCGAACGCGGCGGCCTGTTCTGGGTGTTCAAATATTTGGAACGTGGCAAGCAATGCCAGCCAGGCATCGTGAAAACGCTCGACCTTCAGACCGCGCGTGATCGCCAGGCGACGCAAGCGTTGCACGCTGTAGTGCTGGTAGTAAAGGTTGAGGTTGCGGGAAGGTGTGCCTTTGGGAAAGACCAGCCCACGCTCCTCGATCACCATCAGGAACAGCAGCCGATAGACAATGCGCAACAGGTGGTTGAAATAAGCGTCGGCCTTGACCTGTCCGTCAGCGATCTGCTGGCGGAATGTCTGGTTATCGGGATGCGCCAGAAATCCGGTGCCGAGGATTTCCAGCGCCTCAGTAACGGCGACGCGCAGCCCTTCGCGGATGCGCGTGCCCTGCTCGATGCTGTCCTGATGATAACGCTCCAGCCAGCAGGTAGATGAAGCTTCTATGGTCTGTGGCAGTCGTGAGACGTGCAGCAGGCGGTAGAGGATGGCGAAGTCAGCGAACAGCCCATCGCTGAAGATGCGGTCGAGGTCGAATTCCAGGTAGCTGAGTTTGATGAGGCGGGAGCTATCGCGCAGCAGGCGTAACACGCGGCCATTAGTGACCAGACCGTAGAGCTCATCGTGCAGGTTGAGATATTCCTGCACCAGGGCGTGGGCGGACATGCGCGGCGCGCCGATGTGGGTGCGCTCTGGCTTCCGATCCAACTCCGCTACTTCGCTTGCACCGATGATGTGGATAGGAGTTTGGCCGCGATTGGTGACGCGGTGGGAGATGGCGTAGGTCTTGCCGTTGAGTTCGACCCCTTTCGCCTGGTATTCGAGTTGGTAGCCGAGCAGGCCGAGCAGCGGCGTGATCCATTGCTGGCGGGTTTCGGTGGTCGCGGGGGAATCTGGCCGGAGCGTTTCCAGCTTGCGCTGGAAGATGCGCCAGTAATCTTGCGCGTCGGCCCAGGCGCGGGCGATTTCGTCCTTGACCTTGGTGCTGGTCTCCAGGCCAAAATCGGCGGGGCGCTGTCCGGCGGCATCGTCGAGACGGTCGAGGATGTCCGGCGAGAGGATGGCGCCTTCGATGCGGATGCTGGGGTAATTCATTGCCCGCCCGTTCTGTTCTGAGTCCTGCGATATTTTTGCAGGCGGCTGTTGGGTTTTTCGGGCAGGGTGTACTCGATCAGGCCAGCTTCCATGAGATCGGCGATTGCTTGCTTGGCTGCGCCGGAAACAGATTTATGACCCAATGCTTGCGCAATTTCCGAACGGCCCAATGGGAAGCGAGCGGTCGCCACCATTATTCTTTGATGAATCGACTCTAGCCCCCACTCTGCCCGCCACTCTGGCCGAGAGCGCCATTCACCCTCTGACTCTGGCCTCGACTCTGGCCTCGACTCTGGCCTCGACTCTGGCCTCGACTGGGTCGACTCTACCCTCGCCTGCGATTCCGCCACCTCCAGCGCCGCCGGATGGATAGGCAGCCGCACCATGAAATAGCTGTGGTCTTCGTCGAACTCGAATTCGGCGGGCGGGGAGCCATTCTTTTCCATGGCTTCCATGATTTTTGGGATGCCGGTGGAGCGCCCCTCGGTGAATTCCAGTTCCTTCAGGAATTCGCCGATGCGGCGATTGCGATAACGCCGTGGTTGGGCGCGGCCCGCGCGCAGTTGCTCCAGCCGCACCGAACGATCCGGCCCCGGATAGCTGATGACCATCAACTCGCTGTACTCAATGCGTACCTCAATGGGTTCGCGCGTGTCGTAGCCACGGTGGTAAACCGCATTGACGACGGCTTCTTCGATGGCATCGTAAGGGAAGTTTTCGACGCGGGTTGACTCGGCTCGACCGTGATGTTTAATGACGGTTTCGGTAATCAGGTTGCGCTTGATGTAATCGAGCGCGTCGCGGGTCATGCGCGGGATCGGGCCTTTGAATATTTTTTCCGAGAATTTATTTCCGCCCGGCCCTTCCTTGGGAAACCAGACCACGTCAATCTGCATGGCCGGGAAGAAACGCCACGGCTCGGGGTTGAACATCATCAGGCCGACGTTGAGGGGGAACGGCGCTTCTTCTGGCCCGCCCACAACGCCCATCTGACGACCAAGTTCGACCAATGAAAGATTGGGTGCCTGCCCGGCCAGATCGCTGCCCACCTGTTGCAGATATTCCTGCATCAATTCGCGGGAGAGATTTTCCACCTTGGCCTGCTGGTTGACGCGGTCATCGTGGGGAATGGTGGCCGCCAGCGACATCAACTCGGTTTCATCCGCCCCCTTGGCACGTATGGTGCTGGAGCCTTTGCGGATGTAATAGGCGTAGTCCCTGCTGTCTTTGCCCAAGCTGACTTTCGCCTTGTAAGGGCGCGTCGGGCCACCCAAAGCCCAGAGTACCAGAACATGCCGCCCTTCGATTTCTACGGGAACGGCAATGGGGTGGTAATAGGGGGCGATGGCGTTGAAGCCGAGATGAAGAAGTTCCTTCTGGATCGCGTCAATCTGCGCGACATCAATACCGACGGGAGGCAGCACGGGGCGACCATTTTCTTCCTGAATGCCGATCAGGATATAGCCGCCCCCCAGGTTGTGAATGTCGTTGGCGAAAGCACAGAGCGTGTGCAGGACAGCTTCCGGGTTCCAGCCCGCCTTGAATTCGAGGCGTTCCCACTCGACGGGCTTGCCGCGCAAAAGGTCATTGATATTGATCGGCAGCGCCATGGTTACTCCGGCAACAGGATGTAGATGCCGAGAAGATCCATCGGCAACACGGGATAGACAACCTGAAAGCGCTGCTTGTCCATGAGGGCGCTGAAGCGTTCGTGGGCTTCGACGAGACGCTTGGACTGCTGCTCGGCAATTACGCGAAATTCATCGTCGAGATTATCGAGAAGCTTGAGTTCGTTCTCCAGAAAGCTGGCGCGAGCCTGGGGCGAGAGATCGGATGAGGCACGCGCCTCTGTCAGTACCGCTTTGGCTTCGGCGTGATCGAGAAACTCTTTCTGCTGTGGTGTGCCGCGCCAGCCCCAAAGCAACATTTCCTCTGCGACAATCTGGTGATTGAGCTTGGCTTGCTCGATGACGTTACGGCAGCGGAAGAGCAGCAGCGTAGTCTTGATGCTGACTTGCCGGGAACGCACGACAGCGGCACGGACGGCGCGCTTGTCTACCCTGGCTAGGGTGTTGGCCATAACGAGTTGGCATAGCTGTTCGACGAAACGATGGTTGCGCCCCAAATAGTGATAGCCCTCCGGTGTTGGAGAGTGAAAGCTGACCTTGATTGCATCGCGCTGGGTGCTGTGGCTAAGATCGGGCAGCAACTCGCGCAGTTGCGGGGGCAGGTTACCCAGGACGACACGGTAGCCTTTGGCATCCTTGTCAACTTGGACACCAAGCAGGTTGTTCAGCGCAGAGGTGACGAAATTTTCGACCGCACATGGGGCACCTATGGCCTCGTCTACATCGCGCAGATCGGCCTCGATTTCCTGCGCCTTGATGGCGTTCTGGGCAAAGATGCTGCGCGACGCTTTTTCGCGTTCGGCGGCTTCATCGATCTTGCGGGTGACGTTGGCGCGGGCGGCCGCCGCTTCGTCGAACTGGCCGAGGTCGAATTCGATCTGGTTATTGCCGACGCGCTTCTTCTCGATGTGGCGGTTGGGGTTGAGGAGCAGCGCCTGGGTGATAGTATCGATGATGCTCTGCGAATCTTCGGGAAACGGGACGTTGATGCCGGTGGCGCGCTTGATCTCGCGTACCTTGCGCAGGAGCACATCGAGGACGACGCCATCGATGGGATTGTCGGCACCGTAAAGCAGACAGGCTTTGACGGTGGGAGCCATCTGGCCGAAGCGGTCGACACGGCCCTCGCGTTGTTCCAGCCGATTCGGGTTCCATGGCAGATCGTAGTGCAGCACGCCGGTGAAGTGCTCTTGCAGGTTGATGCCTTCGGAGAGACAGTCGGTGGCCACCAGTACCCGCAGCGGCGACCTGCCCATTTCTTCAATCCGCTGCTTGCGCAACTCGTCCGGCAGTTCGCTGGTGATGACTTGCAGGTCGAGCTTGGGGAATTTTTTCTTGAGCACGGGCGCAAGTTGTTCGCCGATGTATTTCGCAGTGGCGATGTAACGGCAGAAAACGACAGGTTTGAAGCCGCTATTCAGCCAGTCGTCGAGGATCAATTCGGCTGAAGCCAATTTGTGGTCCTGCTTGATGTTGCCAAGCTGTTCGAGCTGCCTGGCAAACTCGCGCAGTTCCTGACGCTGACGCTGGGTCCAGGCGTTGCGTTCGAGAATCTGGGTGGGGGTGTTATCGCCTTCAAAGCCAAACTCGGCGTCGCGAACAGGGTTGTCTTCAGTCTCTGACTCCATGGTCATTGAAGTCTCGGCATCATCAGATGCTACGGAGGTTAGACCTGTCAGCCGGGTATTGAGCATCTCGATGCCCGCGGCAGGGCTGGACATGACGCCCCGCAACAGAGCAAGTGCAGTCCAGTAATGCACGCGCTTGGTCTCGCCACGCGCTGGATCAGGCGCAATCAGGCGGCGGGCAAAGCCGATAATCTCTTCGAAAAAACGCTGGTAAGCGGGCGAAAGCTCACAGGGCCACTCAAAGGCATCCCGCTTGGGAAACGGCGTGTCTTCGCCCAACCATTTTTCGACATCGCCGCGCTTGCGTTGCACAAAGTATTTTGCGAGTTCGCGCCGTTGCTGTTGAGTTGATTCCGGAATGTCCAGTCCCGCAAAGTCTTTGCGTAACAATCCAAGTAGCGACTGAAATTCCTCTGGCTTTCCGCTGTGCGGGGTGGCCGTGAGGAGGATAAGTTGCTGCCCAGGCTTTTCCGCGATGCGGCTGATCAAATGGTAGCGCTGCTGCTGACTCGCTGAGGCCCCCGCCGGACGAGCGTTGGTATGCGCTTCATCGACGATCACCAGTTCCGGGCATTGTTCGATAAACACGTCGCGCCGGGTATCTGATTTAATGAAGTCGATGCTGATGACCTGATACGGGTAGTAGTCGTAGACGCTGGTATCCCCCTGAATCTGGCGATCCAGCCGCGCCTGGGTATTGGAGCGGATGATGACGGCTTCTATGTCCACCTTGGCGCGAATCTCTGCCTGCCATTGCTCGCACAAATGCGGCAGACAGATGACGGCGAAGCGCTTGATTTTGCGGCGCTCCAACAATTCCTTGACGATCAGCAGTGCTTCAACCGTTTTGCCGACACCGACATCATCGGCAATCAGCAGGCGTACGAACTCCTGACGCAGAGCCATGATGAGCGGCACCATCTGGTAGGAGCGAGGCCGGAAGGAAAGCTTGGCCAGCGCACGGAACGGCCCCGCGCCATTGCGAAAAGCGAGTCGCGCAGAGTCGTAGAGCAGGCGGGCAGAGCTGATATCACCGAGGTCATCGGCGGCGGGCTCTACAAAGCGCGCATCGGCGGGCCGATCGCTTTCAATGGCGAGTGGCAGATAGATGCCGGCGATCTCGTCGTCCGACCCGCCGAGCGGCTTGACGACCAGGAGATCGCGATCTTCCGAGGGCAGCACGATCCAGTCGCGCCCGCGTAAGGTGACGAGCTTGCCGGGTTGCAGAGATGATTGCGAAAAAGCCGTCATCGCACTTTCCTGAAGATATCC
>NZ_JAAZTY010000066.1 GCF_018854775.1 Acidithiobacillus ferriphilus
GCCACTACGCCCGAGTCAAGACGCCGATTCTGGGCCGACCGCAGCCGCACCGCCGCCATTTCCGCCCATACCAATGCGTTCAAAATCAATGAAGATGTGGTCATTCCTCTGGAGAGGCTGGCGGAGTATAGCCGCGCGGTCGAGCGTATCAATATCGAGCAGTCCATCAGCAGTAAACTGGCCAGCCTCAGCGCACTGGAGGAATATGTCTCCGGTGATCTCGCAGAAATCCGCAAAGCCAAGGATTATGAAGAAAGCAGTGAAGATCAGGCCATCGTCGACGCCAAAAAGTCCGCCGCCAAGGCACTGATCAGCGATACGCGTCAGCGCTGGCGATCGCTGCTGGAGAAGCTGGACATGCTGGCCATGGAGCATCCGGAACTACTGGATGCGCACATGCTGTCCGCCGTGCATCCCGATGATACCCTGGCCGGTCTCCTGCTGCGCGGTGCCCTGCGCGTCAGTTACCGGGAGCACGTCGGCAAGCCGCTGGAGGCGCTGTTCGCCGGCGATGCATTTGCTGCCGTGCGGTCGCGTATCCGCGAAATCCACGCAGAAGTACGCCGTGCCCGTCTTTTTGTTGCCCTGCACATGCACGCCGGCGATGGCAACATTCACACCAACATCCCGGTGTTCTCCAGCGACTACGCCATGCTCCACGAGGCCGACCGGGTGGTGGACCGGATTATGGCCATCGCCCAGAAACTGGGCGGCGTCATCTCAGGCGAACACGGCATCGGCATCACCAAGATGCGCTGGCTGGAACCGGAAAAGATTGCCGCTTTCGCGGCTTATAAGGCCAAAGTGGATCCGGACGGCCTCTTCAATCCGGGCAAGCTGCTGGCGGGCTCCGGGCTGGAAACTGCCTATACGCCCTCTTTACAACTGGTGGAACAGGAAGCGCTGTTGCTGGAAGCCAGCGAGCTGGGTGCCCTCAATCGTGAGATCAAGGACTGTCTGCGCTGCGGCAAATGCAAGCCGGTCTGCATGACCCATATCCCCCGCGCCAATCTGCTCTACTCACCGCGCGACAAGATCCTTGCCACCGGCCTGCTCATCGAGGCCTTTCTCTATGAGGAGCAGACCCGGCGCGGCGTTTCTCAGCAACATTTTGCCGCCCTCAACGATGTGGCCGACCATTGCACCACCTGCCACAAGTGCGAGACACCCTGCCCGGTGGATATTGACTTCGGCAAGGTCTCCATTCACATGCGTAACATTCTCCGGGCACGCGGTGAAAAGTCCTTCAACCTCGGCACCCGGCTGGCCATGAGCTATCTCAATGCCGCCGAACCCGGCAAAGTCCACTTTCTGCGGCGGGTCGTCCTGCAAACCGCGTACAAGGCACAAGCCCTGGCCCACAAAATCGCCAGACCGCTGTTGCCCAAGGGGCCACCACCGGCCACCACCGGTAAAGCGCCGATACGCGCCGAAGTCATCCACTTCCTGCGCAAACCTCTGCCCACCAAGATGGGTGCGCAGACCATGCGTCAACTCCTCGCCATTGTCGACGACAAGACGGTCCCTATCATCCGCGACAGCGCCAAGGTCACGGACGGCAGCGATGCGGTGTTCTATTTCCCCGGTTGCGGCAGTGAGCGGCTCTTCAGCGAGATCGGCTTGGCGACGCTGGCCATGTTGCATCATGTTGGCGCGCAGACCGTGCTGCCGCCCGGCTATCTCTGCTGCGGCTATCCGCAGACGGCGGGCGGGCAGGAAGACAAAGGTCAGGAAATTTCGATACGCAACCAGGTGCTCTTTCACCGGGTCGCCAATACCCTGAATTATCTGGATATCAAAACGGTCATCCTGTCCTGCGGCACCTGCATGGACCAACTGCTGCAATACCAGTTCCAGCAGATTTTTCCCGGCTGCCGCCTGCTGGATATCCATGAATATCTGATGGAACGGGGTGTCGCGCTGGACGGTGTAAAGGGCGTGCAGTATCTCTATCATGATCCCTGCCACAGCCCCATGAAGACGTACAAACCCCAGGCCGTGGCGTCACAGTTGCTCGGGCAACAGGTGCTGGACTCCGCCCGCTGCTGCGGCGAAGCCGGCACCTTGGCCAGCAGCCGCCCGGACGTCGCGACCCAGTTGCGCTTCCGCAAGGAGGAGGTACTCAAGGAGGGCATCCTCCAACTCACCGGTAAAGAGCGCGCGGAGAACGGCAACGTCAAACTACTCACGAGTTGCCCGGCCTGCCAGCAGGGCCTGGAACGTTATCGCGAAGACACGGGTCTCGACACCGACTACATCGTCGTCGAACTGGCGCGTACGATACTTGGAGCGCAATGGCAGCAGAGTTTCATTGATGCCACCCACCAGGGGGGTATTGAGCGGGTTTTACTCTGATGGCCCCGAACCCTTCGCCCAACATTAAGGCAGCACCCGTACTGACCGCGATCGATGGTATTCTCGACCTGCACGCGTTCCGCCCCAAAGAAGTGCCCGACCTGATCCGCGAATACCTCCGCAGCTGTCGCGCTGCTCACGTCACGGAAATTCGTATCATCCACGGTAAAGGCAAGGGCATACTCCGCGAAACCGTCCACACGCTGCTCCGCCGCGAGCCCATGGTCCGGAATTTTCGTCTGGCCAATGACCGCAGCGGTTGGGGTGCAACCCTGGTCGATATTTATCCGCCGGGCGTTCCCTTACCACCCCGCAGTGCACCGGCTTCAAAGGCACAGATGCTGGAATCGGCACCCGGCTGGTATCGTCTGCTGCAACGTATTTTCGTTAAACGCTAAGGATAAACATGGCTCAGGAGGGCGTCAGCAAATTTCACCTGGACTGGCAGGCGGGTCCTGTCATTGACTGTCCAGACCGGTGCCTGCTCAGCCGTTGGCGCGATGTACTACATGCCCACGGCCTGATTGGTGCTGATCCCGCCCGTTACGGCGGCATCGGTTTTGGTAACGTGAGTTGTCGTTGCGACGGCGGTTTTCTGATCACTGCCACCCAAACAGGTCACCTCGCCACTTTAACACCCGACCATTTCTGTCAGGTCACCCGCTGGGATATTGTCCACAACCAACTCGGGGCCGAGGGACCACAGCCACCCTCCTCAGAAGCCCTCAGCCATGCGGCCTGCTATGACGCCCATCCGGAAATTCTCTGGGTCTTCCACATTCATGATCCGCTGCTCTGGCAACAAGCCGCGGTTCTGGGGTTGCCAGCCACCCCTCCGGCTGCAGAATACGGCACCCCCGCCATGGCCCTGGCCGTATCTCACCTCGCTGGACAGGGTCGGTTACCCCTGCTCATCCGGATGGCCGGCCACGAAGACGGGCTCATCGCCGCGGGCCATGACGCCGGAGAGATCGGCGCCGTGCTGTTAAACGCCGTTGCCGAAGCTCAGGCCTCCAGCGCCTTGCGCAGGTAGAAGTCCATATCGGTGAGATTATTGAGGGCCCAGCGTCGGTAATCATCGGGCAGATCGGCAATTTTCACACCCTTGTGCTTGCCGAAAGGCATCGTCTCGGGAATCCGTGCGCGCTCGCTGAACTCCCATAAATCTTCCCAGGAATGGGGTCGCACCGAGAGAATGACCTTGTTCAACAGAATCCGGCAAAACTTCACGTCCGCCAGTGCGGAGTGGGCGTTTTTGAGGTTATCCCGGGTCTTGTGCTTATCCTTGCTGAAGTGATACATCAATGCCGACTGGGAATGGCTATCCACCTCTGGCCAGAGCTTGCGGGTCATGGCATAAGTGCAGATGCGCTTGACGTCGGGCTTACCGATCACCCCCCAGTCGTAATCTATGCTATGACCAACCAGATACCCTGTGTCTTCAGGCAACTGAAAGCTGCTCGCGGGTGGGCTTTCCAACAGATCTTCCTCGAGAATATGGTGTACCGCCATCGCTCCCATCTCAATGGGCTTGGCCGGTCGGTAACGCTGTACAAACTGTTCCTCCACCGCCAGCGTCTTCAGATCGCTCACCGCCAGCCAGGCCGCCTCAATCAGATCAGGCTCCACCCGGCCCGTCGTTTCGGTATCAAAAATCAATGCGCGCATACAAAACCTCATCCCGGATCCGGCGAAAAAATGCAGGGTAAATGCCTGCTTCGCAATGGGCAAGCGCCCATGCCCGATGGAACCCTGCGAAAAACACAACAGCTCATTGTTTACACTACCGCTTTATCCAGACGTTGCTTTTTTCATCTGGCAACCCCATTCATACAGGGGAGAGTAAAAATACGTAATTTACGTTATCATGTCGACGTGTTAGTTCACAGGAGTCAAAACATGAACCAGGACCAGAACCCGTACCAGTTTCCAGACAGCATGAATCCGGCAGGAGTTGGCAGTGGCACATCCATTGGCGCACTCATGGGCAAAACCTATGCACTGCTCGCCGCCACCCTCGTGGTGTCTGCCGTTGCCTCGGTGTATGGCATGCACTCGGCATTCGCCTACCAGCATCCCTTCATCCTGATGATCGGTTCCTTTGCCCTGCTCTTTGCGGTGCAGTACACCGGTGCGCACCGCAGTCCCCTTGCGGTTCCCCTGGTTTTCCTGTTCGCCGGCGGCATGGGCATGATGATGGGCCCGGCCATTGAGACGTATCTGCGAATGCCGGGTGGCGCCTCGATCATTGCCGAGGCCTTGGGTACTACCGCGGCCATGTTTGTTGGACTGTCCGCGTATGCCCTGACCACTCGACGGGATTTCAGCAACATCGGCGGCTTCCTGATCACCGGCCTGGTGCTGGCCATCGTGGTCTCTCTGCTGAACATCTTCCTGCTCCATATCCCCGCATTGCAACTGGCCATTGCCGGCGTACTGGTACTGGTCTTCAGCGGCCTGATCCTTTTTGACACCCAGCGTATGATTCGCGGCGGCATTCAAGAGCCTGTCCTGCTTGTTGTCGGCCTCTACCTGGATATCATCAATCTCTTCATGGCATTGCTCGAAATCTTCGGGGGCAACCGCAATTAATCACCGCGTCCTTCCTGCATCGCTGGGAGGGACGATTTTTCTGAACGCATGGCACGCAAGTGTTTGCCATATCGCCATCGGAGATGTCAGACATCGCCTTTTCCCGTTTGATAAACCATGACTGATCCTACTCCTCTGCAAAACCACACCCCCATGATGCGTCAGTATTTCGGGCTGAAGGAACAATGCCCGGATGCGCTGCTTTTCTATCGCATGGGGGATTTCTATGAGCTATTCTTTGACGATGCTGAAAAAGCCGCCCGCCTCCTCGGCATCACCCTCACCAGCCGTGGACAAAGCGCAGGACAGGCTATTCCCATGGCGGGGGTACCCGTCCAGAGCGTAGATGGCTATCTCGCGAAACTGGTGCGTCTGGGCGAACGGGTGGCCATCGGTGAGCAGATTGGCGATCCGGCCACCGCCAAAGGTCCCGTGGAACGCGCCATCGTGCGGGTCATCACCCCCGGTACCATCATTGACGGTGCCTTATTGGATGCCGGCCAGGAGCCTCTGCTCCTGGCCCTCTGTCCGGACGGTCCGCGTTGTGGCCTGGCCTGGCTGGATGCCGCCGGAGGACGCCTCATGGTGAGTGAGGTAGCCGACACCGCCATCGCAGATGCCATAGCGCGGCGTCCCGTCGCAGAAATCATCGCCCCGGAAGATACGTCGCTTCCAGTCGGAATCGACCCGCAAAAATTGCAACTCCTGGAGAAAACCGGCTTTCAAACTCGGCGCACCGAGGCAGTACTTGAACGCTATTTTGGGGAACGACTGGCGAGTTTCGGGTGCAACGACTGGCCCCTCGCCCTACGCGCCGCCGCCGCGCTCCTGAGTTATGCCGAGACCCAACTGCGCAGCAATCTGACCCAAATTCAGCGAATTCACCCGGAGCGCACTGAAGAAGAACTCTATCTGGACGCGACCGCCTTGCGGGCATTGGAAGTGGTGGAAAGCCTGCAAGGAAATGGTCCCACTTTGCTCACTTTGTTGCAAAAAACCCAGACGGCCATGGGCGCCCGCTTGCTCCGTCGCTGGCTTCTGCGACCACTACGCCAAGGACCCGTGCTTGCGGCCCGTCAGGAAGTCGTCGCAGCGCTCACCCAAGGCAGCGGGCCAATCACCATCCAGAAGGCCTTGCACGGTATCGCGGACGCGGAACGCATTCTCACCCGCGTCGCCCTGAATAGGGCGAGCCCCCGTGATCTCGCCCAACTTCGCAGCACCTTGCAGGCGCTACCCACGCTGCGCACCGCCGTCGAAGAAACAGGGCATCCTGCATTGACTGTTTATCAGGAGCGCATAGCGCTCTTTGCCGCCCTCCGCACGCTGCTGGAAGAGTCCTTAGTGGATGCCCCGCCCATGACCCAGCGGGATGGTGGTTACATTCGTGCCGGTTACGATGCCGAGTTAGATCGACTGCAGCAACTCAGCCAGAATTTGCAGGAGGTGCTGCGTGATCTGGAGCAGCAGGAACGCCAGCGCACCGGCATCGCCCAGCTCAAAATCCAGTTCAATCGGGTGCATGGCTTTTACATAGAAATCAGCCGCAGCTACCAAGGACCCATTCCCGACGACTATCGCCGCCGCCAAACCACCAAGAACGCGGAACGCTACATCAATGACGCCCTGAAAGTAATCGAAGATCAGGCCCTCTCGGCAGAGAGTCTGGCCCTGAGCCGGGAGCGCCTGCTCTTCATGCGAATCCTGGAAGCGGCAGCCCCCGAAGTACCGGCCCTGCAAGACGCCATGACCGCCGTCGCCGAACTGGACGGTCTCAGCACGCTGGCTGAACGCGCCATCACCCTGCACTGGTATGCCCCGCATTTCGTCACAGAATCGCTTTTACACGTCCGCGACGGCCGCCATCCCGTCGTAGAAGCCCAGATCGGCAGTAATTTCGTGCCCAACGATCTCGATTTTGATAAAGAGCAGCGGATGCTGCTTATCACCGGTCCCAATATGGGCGGCAAATCCACCTACATGCGGCAAACAGCGCTCATCGTCCTGCTCGCCCACATCGGCAGCTGGGTGCCTGCCCGCGAAGCCGTCATTGGCCCCATCGACCAGATTTTCACCCGCATCGGCGCTGCCGACGATCTGGCCGGTGGTCGCTCCACCTTCATGGTGGAAATGAGCGAAACAGCGCGCATCCTCCATCTCGCCACGGCCCAAAGCCTGGTGATTCTGGATGAAATCGGGCGAGGCACCGCCACTTATGATGGCCTCTCCATCGCCTGGGCCACGGCCGAGGCACTGGTGGAACGGGGCGCCTGCACGCTCTTCGCCACCCACTATTTTGAACTGACGGAACTGGATCTTCCCGGCCTGCGTAACGCCCATCTCGACGCTTTGACGCAAGGGGATCAGGTCGTATTCCTGCATCGGGTGGAGAGTGGTCCGGCCACCCAGAGCTACGGACTGGCGGTTGCCAAGCTTGCCGGAGTTCCAGATTCAGTCGTGCGGCGCGCTCGCCAACGACTCATTCAACTGGAAGACATCGCCCAGCAATCGGTCAGCAATACAGTACCCGCCCAGTTGCCCCTCTTCCAGGTCGCTCCACATCCGGCGGTGCATCGATTAAGTCAACTGGAACCGGACCAACTCAGCCCCAGGCAGGCTCTGGATCTGCTCTATACACTCAAAGAATTGGCACAATAAAACAGGCTGAGGCACGCACAGAAACCTGATCGTCCACTATCACAAAACAGGGGGAAACCAGATATGCTCATTGTTATTGAAGGCGTAATGCTCCAAGACAGGTGGAAATTCCGACCATCGGACCGGGCGAAATTGCTACGCTTCGCCACTCAAAATAATCTAAGTATCGGTATGAAGGAAGGGTCCATTCCGCATGTTGACGGGCTTGCCTCCGGCATAACTGAAGAAGTTCGGCGCGACGCAGTGGCTTATGATGCACTGGTTCATTAGCACTTTCACCTATCTGATTACCACGGCAACGCCCATGCTCCACACTTATGGGCTGTGGGCCCTGGTTGGCATCCTGTTCATCGAAAACCTGGGCATTGTTTTCGCACCCGGGGAGGCCGTCATCGTAACCGCCGGGTTTCTGGCCGCCAAAGGCGTATTTCCGATCTGGCTGGTCATTCCGCTGGGCATTCTAGCCGCCGTCTTGGGTGGCTACCTTGCCTACGCTTTGGGTGCGCGTTACGGGCACAAGGGGCTTTTGCGGTATGGTCACCACGTCTGGATCAAACCGTCCATGGTGGACAGAGTCCATCATTTTTTTCATCGTTTCGGTGCACCAGTCGTAGCCATCGGCCGCTTTATCGTGCCACTGCGCCAGTTACAGGGCTACATCGCCGGCAGTGCGGAAATGGGATTTCCGGTCTTTGCGATCTGGAGCGCGGTCGGCGGCATATTGTGGGTGTGCGCATGGAGCGGTGGAGCCTATATGCTGGCGGCACAGATTCCCGCCTAGCAGCCTTATGTCGGTCTTGGCTCACGACCTGGCACGTATGGTGGACCCTGCCGGGGACGCGGCGTCTATTTTCTGAATCATCGTTGGGACGACCACCTGCATGTCCTCCACCAACTGAAACCCGCAGGTGCTTTGAGCAGTGCCGAAAAGGGAGATCATGAGAATCTATAGGATGTACCGCAAAGACACTGATATTGTTGCTGTCAAGGACGGATTCTCCTACCCAGGATTCTTCTTCACCTGGTTTTGGGCGTTCGCCAAAAGATTGTGGGGTGTTGGAATATTCTTTTTTCTCCTGAATATCGTGGCCTTTTCATTTTTCGCGTGGATGCCTTACAAGAACTTCCCCGCTATCCATCATCTGCCATCCTTATGGATGGCCGTCAATTTTTCCGCCTGGATGGCCAAAGCTCTACTGGGTTATTTCGGGAACCGCTTGAAAGGAAACCAGCTAATACGACAAGGATATACACGTCTGCCCGGCATGATTCGCGCAAAAAATATTCATGAAGCAACCATCATTGGCATGTCGTTGCCGGCAGACCACCAAAACAATCTTCGTGATGGTCGCCATGCGACTCGATGGATAGGTGGAACGATTTTGGTTTTATGGTCATTTTTCCTGTATGTGTCGCCATTGCCCAATATGGCCATCTACCCCGCCGTCCATGATGGCGCCTCAAAAAACAATAACTCACTTGGCGTGGGCCGCATGCTGGAAGTTGGAAACCGCACCTTTCCATTATTTGGCACGCAACAGCCAGAAGCATTGGAGGTTTCATTGAAAAGCTCCACGGGATTCTTTCCAGTCCGTGTTTGTTTGTATTCTGGCCAACAGCGCAACAAGAGCGACCACCATGGTGGGATTTGGGGAGCGGGGACTAACGTCTGAATTCAGGGATGCGTCACCGATAGGCAGAGCCCCCTTGGAATGAAGTGTCAGGGCTTCCCGTGCCATACAATTTGCACCTGACGATGCTGGGTAACACAGTCTCACGCAGGTAGCGCGCGCGGAGGTTCACGCGGGCGAAGCCGCTTCCGCTCGGATAACACCTTTTTGTCACTGAACAGTCATGATTTCCGCATTTTGGCCGAACCAGCTATCCCAATCGAGGACAGTTATCTTCATGAGCCAAAAGTACATTTTTGCTACACAAATGCAAGGTGGGTAGATATGCCAACCGGATCCTCTCGGCGGTGGGTATGCCTGTCAAAGTTGGCTTTAGGGGAGGATTGTCCTATCTCAAAAGAGGTGATGTACTGCTGGCTTCAGTCAAGACCTGGGGAACCGGACAGGCCGCCCAACCCAAGTCAATACAGACGGGATTGGTCTACAGTCTGAACTGGTAGTTATGAGCCCGGCAGTTTGTACATTCGTGTGTTTACTTTGGCCTTGCCCTGGATTACAGTACACACATGGTACACACTTATTGGAGACTACCATGCACACCACTCGCGTTTTCAAAAACGGCAATTCGCAAGCAGTGCGAATCCCTGCCGATCTAGCCTATGAGCGCTCCGACATAGAAGTGGAAATCGAGCGGGAAGGCGACGAAATCCGCATTCGCCCCGCCCACCGCCCGCTAGCCGGCGTGCTGTCGAAGTTTGCCCGGTTCTCCCCCAATTTTATGGCGGATGGTCGTGGCGACCAGGAACAAACCGAGAGAGACACGCTGTGATGCCGCGTTACATGCTCGATACCAATATGTGTATTTACTTGATAAAGCATCAGCCTGAGAAAGTCGCTCAACGTTTCGCTCAGTGCTATGTAGGTGACGTAGTGATGTCGGCTATTACCTACGCGGAACTGGAATATGGCGTTGCCGTTTCCGCAGATCCTGATCGCGAACGGGCTAACCTTGCGGCGCTGACAGAAGACATCCCGGTGATCGCTTTCGATGCGCCGGCTGGCGTTGCCTATGGCCCGATCCGGCAGGCAACCAGCGAAAGCAAGAGAGATACGCTGGATAAGCTCATTGCCGCCCATGCCGTCGCGCTAGGCGTGACGATCGTTACCAACAACACAAGGGATTTTGCCAAATATCCCGGCGTCATGATCGAGAACTGGCTGTCATCCGGTGCGCAATAGCCCTTTCAACGAAATCCTGTCTCGCTGTCGAGTTTGTCCAAGTGGTCTTGTTGATCCTCGGCATCCGGATCAACTACGTTCTCGATCTAATGATTCAATCATCCACGTAGGAAAATCGACATTAACGCGCTTTTGCTCCTGCAACACGCGTTTCGCCTTGGATAACTCCAGAGCAGCGGTAATATCAACACCCTCATCAAACTGTTTATCGAACGTTTTAGCTTTCATATAGTGCTGCCTCCCCAGTTCGTGGTCGACGAACAGAAACAAGTCGAATAGTTGCATCCCTGTAGGTGACGACGACTGCGGGAACTGATTGTCGTGAATCAGCATGTCGCGAATATGTCCACAAGATTCAGGGTGTCTCACTTGCCATGAGCCCCTTCAGCGTGTACTGTATTTTTATACAGTACACGCTGAAGGAGGTATCACATGGCACCCCATCGTTCTGCATCGCAGTTGTGGCCCAAGACGGCGGGCATTCTGGTCTTTGGCACACTGGTTGGCCTCTGGCTTGGGCATCAGGACAAAGGTTATCAGCCCTGCCCCACCACGTCCGCTATGGAGTCTGTGGTACTTCAACAGTCGCAGCAAACGGCCACCTTACGGCGCGCCGCACAAAATCGACCCGCCACGGAGCCTTTCACCGTGCGACCGTGATAAACTGCCTTAGACAAAAATGGCTTTAGGACCGACCACACACAAATCAGGGAGTTACTTTGGAACTGGATCACAAGGCCCGCGCGGCCATAGAAGACATCATCAATCGCCGGGAGGGCATCAACTCCATACAGACGCAACTGAAGGAAGACATCAAGGCAATAGCCGAGTACCTCGCGGTAAAACCCGCACAGGTGGCCCGGATCATCAGTCTGGTAGAGCGGGAACGTGCCAAGGGAGATGTGCTGGAGGCCGAGCGTGGGGTAATAGACGCGGCGGAGTCCATGATCCCCGTAACCGCGTCGACGGAAGAAGTGCAGGACGCTTAACGCGGCAATGCGGCTGCAGTGTCTGAAGTATGCACTGCATCCGCATCCAGAAATTGCAGAAATGCCTGAATGGTATGGGACTGGTAAATGGGCTGCGGTCTGGCCATATACAGCGTCCATTGAATGCCGTGCGGTGCCGGTAAGCGGCGTGCATTGACGCGCCAGTCTTTTCGGCGGCGCAAGGCTGCGGCAGTCACAAAACCGATGCCCAATCCTGCATCCACGGCGGCGCCGACCGCCTCGACACCGGTCACTTCGATGGATTGTTTGGGCATCAAGTGCGCATCACGAAACACCTGCTCCACGGAGCGCCGAATGCCCGAGGCACGTTCCCGCCAGATTATAGGGTAAGACATGAGGCTCTCCAGGCTGAGATCGTCTTGTGCCAGCAGCGGGTGCCCCTCCGGGAAAATCGTCATTATTTCATCGTGTAACCATGGCGTCACCATATAGTAGGAGGGCAACTCTTCCAGATCCGCTTCGCCTTCCAGAAAAAACAAATCCCAGTCGGACAGCGAAATGTCTGACCAGTCGATGATGCCGCCGCGCAGTTGGAGTTCCACATCGGGGAACTGGCGCTGAAAGGCCACCAAACATTGCGGCAGAAAATAATTGGCCACCGTATTGGTCGCGGCAATGCGCAACACCCCGTTTTGCAAGCGCTGTCGGCGCAACACGATGTCGTCAAATTCGTCGACCACATCGCGCAGCCGCTGCGCGGTGGCAAGCAACGCCTCCCCGGCCGGCGTAAGGCGAATACCGCGGCCACTGCGCATGGTGAGAGGTTCCCCCACGTGCTGGGTGAGTTTCTGTAAACGTTCCGTCACCGTCGGCTGACTGCGATGCAGTGCCCTGGCCGCAGCACTGATCCCCCCGGAGCGGGCCACCATCAGAAAAGTCAGCAAAAGTTCAGTATCCATATATCTGATATTCCCTATAGGTTAGTTATAAATTTCCAATTTGACCTATATTTTAACGGGCCGTATTATCACGGTGTCTTCCGGAAAATAGCAAATGCAAGCACCCATGACATCTTCCCTCCATATGACCGCCCCGATACCAGCGCTCACCGCCACACCAGATCGAGGATACCAAACTGCTATATACGATAAGGAGTTACGGCATTCCCGCAACACGCCACCGCCATCCTTCGCGATAGAACGCGTGGGTCGGCGCTGACGCACGCCAAACTTGACCGAAGTCAAGGAATGCGCACAGGCAACCGGCTAAACTCGCAAAACGAATGGCGTTTTACTAAAGTTAAATCCATGGTTCAACCAGAAGGAGCAACAACAGATGGCTATCAATATCCAACTCATCAAATCCAGCGGCGCGGCGGTTAAGGACTTAGGCGTTCCGGTTGCCGCGCATTTTTATAACTATATGTTCACCCACTACCCTGAAGTGCGGAAAATGTTTCCGGGGGACATGACGGAGCAACGGATACGTCTATTCAATTCTGTCATTCTGATCGCCACCAATATCGACACCATGGAAGTGTTGGTCCCCTATCTGAAGGAACTCGGTATCGGGCACATTAAATACGACACTCGCCCGGAACATTACCCCATCGTCGGCAAAAGCCTGCTCAATACCCTGAAGCATTTCCTGGGTGCGGCCTGGACGCAGGAAATGGCGGAATCCTGGATTGAAGCTTATAACCTGGCCGCCGGCGTTTGCATTGAGGCGGCCTACGAGGCCATGGCTCCTTCCCGCTTCATCCCGGTAAACATCGACGACGTACCTGCCGCCGTCTGATCGACACCTTGCCATTGGCGTACCAGTTGCTCAGGTACGCCATTATTTTGAGGTATGCCTGTTATGGAATATGAAATCTGTCTGGAACCATCCGGCATCCGCTTTATGGCGGATGCCGGCCAAAATATTGTCGAAGCGGCGAAACAGCACGGAATTCCCATTAAACATGGTTGCGCCAGTGGTTCCTGTGGAGATTGCAAAGGCACCATTTTGTCCGGCGACAGCGAACAAGGGCCTTTTATGCCACTGCTGCTCCTACCTACGGAACGCGCCGCCGGCATGGCCATTCTCTGTAAACTGTATCCACGCAGTGACCTGCATTTACGTGCCGAGGTGGTTCCGAAAGACACTTGGACGGCCGCGATTACCCGGCTCACACCGCTGGCCTGGAATGTACTGGAGTTACGGCTGCAACCAGAACGGCCTTATCCCTACCGAACCGGGCAATATGCCCGCATCGCGATACCGGGGCATCCGGATCAGTGGCGTTCTTATTCCATGGCAACGCCACCAGATGCCACCGGAACACTGGTATTTCATATCCGTGAATTACCCGGCGGCATATTTAGTCAGTGGCTTTTTCACGAGGCACAAATCGGCGATCAATTAATGCTAGGCAGTGCACAAGGCGAATTTACCCTGCATTCCGATAATGACCGAGATATGCTTTGCATTGCCGCCGGAACCGGTCTGTCCCCCATTGAGGCCATTATTCATGAAAGCATCGCTTTAGGCCGAACCCGGCCAATCCATCTTTTTTACGGAGCCAGGAAACAGGCCGATTTTTATCATCTGGAAGAACTGGCCAAATGGTCACAACAATATCCGCATATCACCATCACACCGACACTTTCTGATACGCAAGACACTTCCTGGACCGGCGCCCACCGACTCCTGCCCACTGTTGCCGCCAGCGGTCACTGGAAGGATCATGAAGTATATCTCTGCGGTGGCCCTGGCATGATAGAAGCCGCCATCGATCTGTTACTCTCCCATGAAGTGCAGCATGACCATATTCACTTCGATGCTTTTGCGCCTAATGGATAGTGTTCTACGATACCGCGTTTATGATGCGCCGAGCATCTTCAGCACTTCGCCCAAAGGCTGCGCACCTACCGTTTTCAGGACGCCATCCACCACGATGGCCGGAACGGTCTTAATACGCAGGTTGCTGACTATTTCGCGCCCTTCACGATCAGCGACATCCAGCACCTCCAGCTCCATAGGCATTTTCTGGGATGCTTCTTTCCAAACCTTTTCTGCCTGGGGGCAAACAGGACACCACTTTGAAACCAGTATTTGTACTTTCATATTTCGCCTTATCTAAGGATACTAGTCTAGCATTATGGGTACACGTCCAAATATTAGCATAGCTCACGCCGCCCAACATCATTTCCCACACCATGGAGAACGTTATGGCCGATATAGACCAGATTATGCAACACGACCATGAACACCTGGATCAGCTATTGGAACAGAGCGCGCACGCTGTTTCGGCTGGGGCATGGCGGGAGGCGGCCCATTTACTGGAGGTATTCCGCCACGGGCTTGTCGATGGCCATATGATGGTGGAAGAAAGCACACTTTTCCCAGCCTTCGAGCGTAAGGAGGGGGATGACGATCACCCACTGACCACGTTGCTACGTAAGGGCCATCAGGATCTGCGGATATTTTTTGAGGAAATGGCTGAAGCCATCCAGGATCAGGACGCGGAAAGCTTCGACGATCTGCTGAGCACTGTGCAAACCATCCTCAAACAACACGATGCCAAGGAAGAGACGGAACTCTATCCCTATCTCGCAGCCGCCTTACCGGATCGCGGTGAAGCAGCGGGCAAACGCATTCTGGCCTGTGAAGCGGAGACGCCATCATGAGTGAATATCACGGCTGTGAATTGCCTGAGGATCTGTTTTACGATCTCGACTATGTATGGCTGCGCCCAGAAGATGATGGCACCCTGACTATTGGGATCACGGATCCCGCCCAAACCATGTCGGGGCGTTTACAAAAGGCCAGAATTAAAAAAATCGGCACCCATCTGGATGCCGGACGGCATGTAGCCACACTGGAAAGTGGTAAATGGGCTGGCGGCGTACCAGTACCATTTGCCGGTGAAGTCATAGCCCGCAATGAAGCGCTGCTAGAAGATCCGCACTTGATTAATGTTGCCCCCTATAGCGACGCCTGGATCGCCCGGATAAAACCCGATGATCCGCAACATGCATTGGATAATGTTAAAACCGGACCCGAAGCTATTGAAGCACTGGAAGCCTGGATAAAGCGTTACGATGTGCAGTGTATGCGCTGCTCTGAGTGAGGGCATTAAAGTATACAGGGCTGGATTATTTTCACCTTCTGCGCTCCGCCTGCAAAAGGACGATAACCTAAATAAGCGAGCAAGGACATAAAATGACTTCGGACCGCTCTCAGCGCATTGAAATCACGACGTGGCGCGTATATGTACGTCCCCTTCCCATGGGCTACCACGTACTGGCTGAGCGCCTCTGGCCTCGTGGCGTGCGCAAGGCCGACCTCTCGCTGGACGCCTGGCCCAAAGACCTCACCCCCAGCACCGCCCTGCGCCAGTGGTTCGCCCACGATCCCGAGCGCTGGAACGAATTCCGCAGCCGCTACCTGGCGGAACTGGCCACACGAAAAGAAGCCGCTCTGACGCTGCTGGCCGAAGCCGCCGGGGCACCTGTTATCCTGCTTTACGCTGCCCACGACCAAGAGCACAACGGTGCGTTGGTGCTCCGCGATTTTTTACGGGCATTCGCGGGATCAGATTCCGGCAGTGCCTAAGCGGCCAGCTCGCCCAAAGGCTGCACACCCACGCTTTTCGGCTGTTTGCTGCAAACGCCCCTAACCAAGTCGCACGATTATTGTAAAAGCGTGCAGCAGCCCAGCCCTTGACGCGGATCGCGCGGATCAATGCCCTTCGGCCCAGCGCCGTAGGGCAGGCGGGTCGGGGACAATAATCATCCGGCGTTCCACTTCTATGAGTCCGGCCTTACGTATGCGGGTCAACACCCGCGACAGGGTTTCCGGCGCCAGGCCCAAACG
>NZ_JAAZTY010000067.1 GCF_018854775.1 Acidithiobacillus ferriphilus
CGCCATCACAACCCAGCTCCAGGGCCACCGCCACATCAGAGGCGGTACCCACCCCCGCGTCCACCAGAATCGGTACGGTCGCCTGCTCCAGAATGATGCGCAGATTGTAAGGATTGCGAATACCCAGACCGGAACCGATCGGCGCTGCCAGCGGCATCACCGCCACACAGCCCATTTCCGCAAAGGCCTTGCAGGCCACCGGATCATCCACGCTGTACACCATCACCTCGAAGCCTTCAGAGATAAGGATATTGGCGGCCTCATAGGTTTGCCGCATGTCCGGGTACAGCGTTTGGGGATCACCGATCACTTCCAGCTTGACCAGCTTCCAGTCGCCCAGTTCCCGGGCCAGACGGCAGGTGCGCACCGCGTCCTCTGCCGTATAGCAACCCGCCGTGTTCGGTAGAATGGTAAAGCGGTCTGTCGGCAAGAACTCCAGCAGATTGGGCTCGTCTTTATTTTGCCCCAGATTCACCCGGCGCAGTGCCACCGTCACAATCTCCGCGCCGGCCGCATCTATGGCTGCCCGCGTCTCGGCAAAATCCTTATATTTCCCCGTACCCACCAGCAGGCGGGACTGGTACTCCCGCCCCGCAATCACCAAAGGATCCTTACGCATTGTGTTTATCTTTCACCTCAAAAAAGGGATTAGCGCGGAAATTCAGCCGCCGCCCACCGCCTGAATGATCTCCAGACGGTCACCGGCCGCCAAAGTCACAGTGGCGTGCGTGCTGCGCGGCACAATTTCGCCATTGCATTCAACGGCCACTCGACGCTCCGCCCAGCCGAGCTCCGCCAGCAACGCCCATACCGTCATCTGCTCCGGCACCTCGCGGGCCACACCATTTACCAGAATTTGCATGGTAGCGATGCTAGAACCTCACTGGGGGAGCGTCAAGCAAATGCCGTTCTTACACTCCGGACACATCAATCCGCAAGGCAAACGATTCAGCCGGCGCAACCCAGTTTCCGGGCGTGATGCCGCAAATGGTCGGCCATAAAGGTCTGAATAAACCAGTAGGAGTGATCATAGCCCGGTTGCCGCCGCAAACGGAGTTGTTGTCCGGAAACCTCTGCTGCCGCCTGCAGAGCCTCAGGTTTCAGTTGCGTAGTCAGAAAAGGATCCGCGTCGCCCTGATCCACCAGTATCTCTCCAGGATAGGGGTGTTTACGCATCAGCATGCTGGCATCCCATTCCCGCCATTGCTCGCGGTCAGGCCCCAGATAATTCCCGAAAGCCTTTTCCCCCCAGGGCACCGCACCGGGGTTGCAGATCGGCGCAAATGCCGATACCGAGTGCCAGTATTCCGGGTTGCGCAACGCCAGCACCAGCGCTCCATGACCGCCCATGGAGTGCCCGAAAATACCACGGCGTTCAGCAGATGCGGGAAAATGTTCTTCAATGAAGGTTGGCAGCTCATGGTCCACATAACGGGCCATGCGGTAATTCCGGGTCCAGGGCAGCATGCTTGCGTTTAGATAAAACCCTGCCCCCACGCCGAAGTCCCAATGGTCGGAATCACCGGGGATGTTCAGTCCGCGGGGACTGGTATCACAGGCGACCAGCATCAGCCCCAGTTCGGCGGCCAGACGCTGTGCGCCAGCCTTTATCATGAACGTCTCTTCGGTGCAGGTTAACCCCGCCAGATAATACAGGGCTGGGACCCGGGCGCCATCCAACGCCTGGGGCGGCTGGTACACCGCGAAATTCATGGGTACCCCCGTGGCGCTGGACGCATGAATGTAATAACCCATGCGTCCAGCAAAACAGCCATGCTCCTCCCGCGTTTCTAACAGGGCCATCACGCCACCCCACGACGAATAGACTGCAGATACGTCAACTGCTCGACGTAGTCGCCGTAACGCATGTCGCCGTAACGCATGTCGTCGTCGCGCAGGACGTTACAGTGGTTCCAGCGTTTTTGGACGATGCTGGCGATGTTCATGGTTTCTCCGGTCTAGTGGTCGTCATCTTTGAACTCAGGCACGAGCGCAACGCCCAGGGCGAGAGCCGCCTCGTGGAGCCGCTTATCCAGCGTCGCAAGTCGCAGTTTCCGCCGCAAAGCCAATTCCAGATAGGCGGCATCGTAGATCGTCAAACGGTGTTCCTCGGCAATACCCAGAGTAGCGGACCACGCTGCGGCATCCGTCTGATGATCTATCGTCTCCGGTAGCAGGCGCAGGTCGGGCACCAGTTCGCGCAATTCCAGCATGGTGATACGACCGCGCCGCGCGGCAGCCAGCAGCGCATTGCACACCTCCAACGCCCAATGCGCGGGAACGCAAATGCCCTCCCCCAGCAATCGCTCCCGCACCCGGTTGGCGGATTCGGCATCCTCATCCCGAAGATACCAAGCCAGGGTCATGGAGGCGTCGGCGACAAAAGACATCAGTATTTGCGTCCCGCGTCGATCAACTCGCGCAACGAAACACCGCCCAAGTCATGACTGGCCTGGAACGCCTTCATGCGCGCCACAGCGGCTTGCCTTTCCTCCAGCCCTTGACCCACGGGCGGACGCAACTCAGCGACCGCCTGCCCATGTTTGGTGATAGTGAAACATTCCCCTTTGCGCACCCGCTCCAAAATCTCGGACAAATGCGTCTTCGCCTCATAGGCGCCAATCTCGGACATATCCGACACCCCCTCTTTCAACCAGCCTTAGACCAGTTTAATTGCGTATCGTTGGCGCCGTCAATATCATAAAACTCCGCGTACTCGAAGTCGTCGCGGCTCGATGCCGGAGTTGGACCATGTGAAGTTGGCGTTGACGCGATCGGGAAAAGGCCTGCGAGCGATATCCGCTCCTTCCCTATCGCGCACTGCGCCGGCGCGCTACAGTACAATCTGGGTCTTGTGACATCAAAAACGCATGGAGGGTGAGGATCACCATGACTATTGGCCTGGCTCTTGGCAGTGGCGCCGCCCGCGGGTGGGCACATATAGGGGTGATAAGCGCGCTGAATGATCATGGAATCGTACCGGATATCGTTTGTGGCACATCCATAGGCGCCCTGGTCGGCGCTTCCTATGTTTCCAATAATCTTGAGAAACTGGAAGAGTGGGTGCGCTCACTGACAAAGCTTGAAATCGCCAAATTTTTTGCCTTCAACATGTCACTGAACGGTTTTGTCAACAAAGAACGGCTGCATTATTTTCTCAAAAAATATGTGGCGGATGATGCCTCGGCAATAGAAGATATCGTTGCGAAAAAATATGCCTCGGTAGCAACCGATCTGCAAACCGGCAGCGAGATCTGGCTGATGACGGGTTCAATCCTGGAGGCCGTATTTGCGTCCATTTCCCTGCCCGGCCTTTTTCCGGCGGTAAAAAACGATGGTAAATGGCTTATAGATGGCGGAGTGGTGAACCCCGTCCCTGTATCTGTCTGCCGCGCGCTTGGCGCCGATGTTGTTATCGCAGTAACATTGAACGACGATATCGTTGGCAAACGTCCTCAAAATAACCTGGCCATAGAAACACAGGATGTCGGCGTTACCGGAAAAATATCAGACTTGGTCACGGCGTACACCGCCTCGGTATTCCCGGCGACAGGCAATAAGGAACAAGCACCCAGCCTGTTTGAGGCCATCGCCGGTTCGGTCAATATTATGCAGGACAGGATCACCCGGAGTCGCATGGCCGGAGATCCTCCGGATATCCTGCTTTCTCCAAAACTGTCTCATATTGGCTTACTGGAGTTTTATCGTGCCGGCGAAGCCATAACGGAGGGGGAGAAATGCGTGCAGAGGATGTTGCCGGCAATACAACATATACTGGGTATGCCTTAACGAACGCGTGCGCGGACTATTCCGCGTTGCGAATCCAGCCCCCACCCAGCAGGCGCTCACCCTGGTAACAGACGGCGGCCTGACCGGGGGTGACGGCGCGTTGCGGCTCGGGAAAGCGGAGTTCGGCCCGGGCATCGGGGAGCAGGTGCAGTATGGCCGGCTCGGCGCGGGAGCGGTAACGCAATTTCACGGTCACGGCATGGCTTTCGCCGGGCGACAAATCCACCAGCCAGTTGCACTCATCCAGACTGGCCGCACGGCGGTAGAGTTCATCCTCGCCGCCGACAATCACCCGGTTCTGCGCAGGGTCCAGCGCGAGGACATAGCGCGGCTGACCACCGCCACCGCCCAGGCCTCGCCGTTGGCCGACGGTAAAGTGCAAGGTACCCGGGTGATGGCCGATAAGCTGCCCGCGGCTGTCGACCATCTCCCCTTCCTGCGCCATGTCCAATCCGGCGTAATCCTCCAGAAAGCGGCGGTAGTCGCCGTCCGGTACAAAGCAAATGTCCTGAGAATCCTGCTTGGCGGCCACGGGCAGGCCGTGCTTGCGGGCCATGGCGCGCACCTCGTCCTTGTTCATGCCACCCACTGGAAAGCGCAGGCGGGGCAAAAGCGTCGCGCCGATGGCGAAAAGAAAATAGGATTGATCTTTGGCATCGTCGCGACCACGCAGCAGGGCGGCACCCGAGGGAATTTCCGCCAAACGCGCGTAATGGCCTGTCGCCAGCACCGAGGCGCCCAGCTTCTCGCCTTCCGTCAACAGGGCATCAAATTTGAGAAATTGGTTGCAACGTGCGCAGGGGTTGGGTGTACGTCCGGCCTGATATTCGGCGACAAACACATCGACCACCTGACGCCGGAAGGCTTCACGGTAATCCAGCACCGTGTAGGGAATATCCAGACGGGCACAGACATCGGCGGCGTCTTCGATATCTTTTTCATCGCAGCAGCGGCTTTTCGGCCACAGGCGCATAGTCACGCCGGTGAGTTCGTAGCCCTGCTCCCGCATAAGAACGGCCGCAACGGCGGAATCGACGCCACCGGAGAGCGCAATAAGGGCTTTTGAATCCGCCATAGCGCCGCCTGACTCAGTCCTTCTCCGCCAGCCAGGCCATCTGGATGGCTTCGAGGATGCCCTCGCTGGACTTTTCTGCTTCGCCTTCAAAATCGGGGAGTTCTAATATCCAACGATGCAGATCGGTGAAACGCAGATGGGCCACATCGGCGTCCGGGTGAGCTTCATCCAGGGCGATAGCCAGTTCCATGGTGTCGGTCCAGCGCATCAGTGCCGCTCCTTTTCCAGATTGATGGTATATTTGGGGATTTCGATGACCAGTTCGGTATCGGTCACCTTCGCCTGGCAACTGAGGCGGGAGGTGGGCTCCAGGCCCCAAGCCTTGTCGAGGAGATCTTCTTCCTTCTCTTCCGCCGCTTCCAGGCTATCGAAGCCCGCACGCAAAACCACATGGCAAGTTGTGCATGCGCAGGACATCTCGCAGGCATGTTCAATATGAACATGGTTGCGCAGGGCTGCGGCAATGATGGTTTCCCCTGCTTCAGCCTCGAACTCCGCCCCTTCGGGACAGCTTTCCGGGTTAGGGAGGACGCGTATTTTAGTCATTCAATCTCCCAGATCGTCAATGGAACGGCCAGCGATGGCACGGCGCAAGGCGTTATCCATACGCCTCTGTACTAGCGGTCCGGCGGCCGCCTCGACGGCTTCGGCAGCGGCTGTGATGGCATCCGCATCATTGCCGGACAAGGCAACAGCCAGCGCCGCATTGGCCTTGTCCACAGCCACGCGCTCTGTCGGCTCCAGCAGGTCCGCATCAGCAGCCAGCGCGGTCGCAAGGGCTTCACGCACGCGCGCGCCGTCCACTTTGGCCTCTGACAGGCGTCGCTTGACGACATCTTCTGCGCCATGCCTGAAAGAATCCTGCAACATGTTGGCGATTTCTTCATCATTCAGACCGTAAGACGGCTTGACGACGACTTCAGCGCGCACACCAGTACTCGCTTCTTCCGCGCTCACCGCCAACAGGCCATCGGCATCCACCTGAAAAGTGACGCGAATCCTTGCCGCACCGGCAACCATGGATGGAATGCCGCGCAGACTGAAGCGCGCCAGCGAACGGCAGTCCTGCACCAGATCGCGCTCACCCTGCAAGACGTGAATACTCATGGCCGTCTGACCATCCTTGAAGGTGGTGAACTCCTGCGCCCGCGCCACCGGTATAGGAGTATTGCGGGGAATGATTTTTTCCACCAGCCCGCCCATGGTCTCCAGACCGAGGGACAAAGGTAACACGTCCATCAACAGCAGATCTTCGCGCTGGTTGCCCACCAGGGCATCCGCCTGAATGGCGGCACCCAGTGCCACCACCTGGTCGGGATCCATGTCCGTCAGCGGCATCTGATGAAAGAACCCCTCCACCAACGCGCGCACGGCGGGAACACGGGTGGCGCCCCCGACCAGTACTACGCCGTCAATCTCATCCAGCTTCAAAGCGGCGTCCCGCAGCGCCCGCCGACAGGCCGGGAGGGTACGCTGGATAACGGGCAGAATCAGTGACTCCAACTGGCGGCGCGTCAGTTTCACCGTGAGCGCCGCGCAACCAGGCGACGGCGGCAGCGCAACCATTGTTTCGTCAGCGCTGCTCAGCGCCTCTTTGGCGGAGCGCGCCTGCTGGAGGATCTGTCGCCGCCAGAGTGGGTCGGCGCTGTCACCTCCTCCCTCCCGCAGCAGCCATTCGGCCAGCGCATGATCCATGTCATCGCCGCCAAGAGCGGAGTCACCGGCAGTCGCGAGCACCTCAAAAACCCCCGCCTGCAGGCGCAATATGGAGATGTCGAAGGTTCCGCCGCCCAGATCGTAAATGGCAAAGACGCCTTCGCTGCCTTTGTCCAGCCCGTAGGCGACCGCGGCAGCCGTTGGCTCCGCCAGCAGGCGCAATACATTCAGTCCTGCCAGACGGGCGGCATCTTTAGTCGCCTGACGCTGGGCTTCGTCAAAATAAGCGGGCACCGTAATCACCGCGCCCTCCGGCTCGCCACCGAGGGTTTCCACTGCCCGTTCCTTGAGCACGCGCAATATTTCAGCAGACACTTCCACGGGTGATTTTTCACCGGCTATCGTGCGCAGGCGCACCATGCCTTCTCCAGAAACAAGGTCGTAAGGCAGGTGTCCGGCGAGGGTCTGCACATCGCTGTGACCACGTCCCATAAAGCGCTTCACCGAAGCAATGGTATTGTGCGGATCCTGCCCGGCCGCAGCGACCGCCGGATAGCCGACACTGACCTCACCGCCACCGAGATAGCGCACCACCGAGGGCAGCAGATATTTACCCTCATGATCGCGCATGACGGTGGGCACCGCGGATAATACGGTGGCCACCAGTGAGTGGGTGGTCCCCAGGTCAATGCCAATCGCCAGCCGCCGTTGATGAGGATCAGCCGCTACGCCAGGTTCTGCAATTTGCATTAACGCCATGCTGTACCACCTTGATCTATCTGTAGAAGCAGACTCAATTTAAAGCTGCTTGCCGGTTTAGGGTCGAGCAGTTCTGCCACTCAGACATTCTGTAACGACTCTTCGCTGCGGTCTATTTCGCCGACGAGTTTATCGAGAAATTGCAGTTCGCGCACCGCCGATCCCGCGGCTTCCAATTCTGTGCAAGGCAAGATGGCCAGCAACTCTTTGAGACGCTGCACCACCTTGGTCACGGCCTTATCCACTTCCTGACGCAAAGCCTCCATGCCAGGCAAATCCCTTGCCGCCATAATATTTTCCAGGCGTTCACGGTAGATCATTTGCGTCATCAGCAACTCAGGATCGGCCACTTTCACCTGCTCGCCCAGCGCATCCACACCCTGACATCGCAACAGATAATCCGCGCGCTTGAGTGGATCCCGCAATGTGGCCAAAGCCTCGTTGAGGCGAGTGCTCCATTCCAGGGAATAACGTCTCGCCGTCGGTTCCGCATGGGCGAAGCGATCGGGATGCAGGCCTTTTTGCAACGCAAACACCTGCGTACGCAGTGTCTGCACATCCAGATCATAAACTTCTGACAGGCCTGCCACCGTGAAAAGCGACAGGTCAGCACGAAAAGGCTGCACGGCCCCGCAGGAAGCACAAAGTGCGGGGGGAGCGACCAGCTCTGCCCCGCACTGAAAGCAGGAATCAACCATCAGGTCGTGAAGCTCTCGCCACAGCCACAGGCATCTTTCACATTGGGATTATTAAAACGGAATCCCTCGTTCAGGCCTTCACGGGTAAAATCCAGTTCGGTGCCATCCAGATAAATGAGGCTTTTGGGATCTACAAAAAGACTCACATCTTCATGGGAAAACACCAGATCCTCCGGGTTGGGGACGTCCACAAACTCCATGACATAGGACAGGCCGGAGCAGCCACTGGTTTTAACACCGACGCGAATACCCAGACCCTTGCCACGCTTGGCAATACTTTTGCGCACCTGCTGAGTCGCACTTTCCGACAAGGTCAGAGCCATGACGGTATCCTAGTGTGCCGCCTGGGCACTGGCCATTTCCGCAGGTGCGACCACTTGCGCGCCGCCCTGCTTGTTGCGGTAATCCTCGATCGCCGCTTTGATGGCGTCTTCGGCCAGCACGGAGCAGTGAATCTTGACCGGAGGCAATTCCAACTCTTCGGCAATCTGACTGTTCCTGATGGTCATGGCTTCGTCGAGGGTTTTGCCCTTGACCCACTCCGTCACCAGAGAACTGGACGCGATGGCCGAACCGCAACCGTAGGTCTTGAACTTGGCATCTTCAATAATGCCCTGCCCGTTCACCTTGATCTGCAAACGCATCACATCGCCGCAGGCCGGTGCACCCACCATGCCGGTACCGACACCGCTGTCGTCCTTGTCCATCGCCCCTACATTGCGGGGATTTTCATAATGATCAATCACTTTTTCACTGTATGCCATGACTATTCTCCTTTTGTAAGCGCCTCAATGCGCAGCCCACTGAATGCTGTTGAGATCAATACCTTCCTGATGCATCTCCCAGAGGGGAGACAACTCCCGTAACTTGTCCACTTTCGCGGCGATGAGTCCAATGGTAGCGTCGATTTCCTCTTCCGTCGTATAACGACCGATGCCGAAGCGAATGGAGCTGTGCGCCAATTCATCGGACTTGCCCAACGCACGGAGCACATAAGAGGGCTCCAGACTGGCCGAGGTGCAAGCCGACCCGCTGGATACGGCAATTTCCTTCAATGCCATGATCAGCGACTCGCCCTCCACAAAGGCAAAACTGATATTGAGGTTGTGCGGCACCCGATGTTCCATATTGCCATTAATATAAGTTTCTTCCACCCGTTCCTGAATACCCTTGAGCAACCGGTCGCGCAACTGGCGGATACGTTTGGCATCGCTCTCCATCGATTGTACGGCCAGTTCGGCTGCCGCACCCATGCCGACAATCTGGTGGGTAGGCAAAGTCCCGGAACGCATGCCGCGCTCGTGGCCGCCACCGTGCACCTGTGCCTCGACCCGCACCCGGGGCTTGCGCCGTACATAGAGAGCACCGATGCCCTTGGGACCATAAATCTTATGCCCCGACAGGCTCATCATGTCTGCCTGGATGGCTTCCACATCGACCGGAATCTTGCCCAGGGCCTGTACGGCATCCACATGGAACAATACCTTGTGCGCGCGCAGCATCTTGCCGATCGCTTCCATGGGCTGGATGACGCCGATTTCGTTGTTCACATACAGCACGGAGGCAATGATGGTATCCGGACGAATCGCCGCCGCAAAAGCCTGAAGGTCGACCAGACCATCTTCCTGCACCTCCAGATAAGTGATTTCAAAACCTTCACGCTCCAACTGGCGGCAGGTGTCCAGAGTCGCCTTGTGCTCCGTACGCAAGGTGATGAGATGTTTGCCTTTACCGGAATAGAAATGCGCCGCGCCCTTGAGAGCCAGATTGGTTGCTTCCGTCGCGCCTGAAGTCCAAACAATTTCACGGGGATCGGCATGAATGGCATCGGCCACCTGCTGGCGCGCCTTTTCCACCGCTTTTTCCGCCGTCCAGCCGTAGGGATGGGAACGGCTGGCCGCATTACCGAAATCATGGGTCAGAAAAGGCAGCATCTGTTCCAGAACCAGCGGATCCACCGGCGTCGTCGCCTGATAATCCAGATAAATGGGACGATCCGGATTGATCAGCAAGGATTGCTCGCTGTTCAGTTCAATGATCTTGGGTTGATTCATTTCTTGCACCTCACGGTCTCAAGCGGTTTTATGCGTCGAATGCACAGATGTTTTGTCCATCATTCGAATCGGTACAACCTGTGCCGATTCCTTACTCAGTTGCTGCTCCACCAGTTGTCCGAGAGTGATCCCACCGAGAAATTGAGCAATACGGCCTCCCAACTCCTCCCACAGGTCATGGGTAAGACACTGCTGCCCATCCCCTTTGCAACACTGCTGCGGGTCACCCCCACATTGGGTCGTGCTGATCGACTCATTGACCGCCTCGACAATGTGCGTCAGCGGGATCTCCGAATCCGGCATGGCCAAGCGATAACCACCGCCCGGCCCACGTACGCTTTCCACCAAGCCATAACGACGCAAGCGTCCAAAGAGTTGCTCCAAATAGGCCACAGAGATCTGCTGACGCTGCGCGATATCGGCTACCGTCACCACACCACCACGCTGATTGAGCGCCAGATCCAGCATGGCGGTCACTGCGTAACGCCCTTTCGTCGTCAGTTTCATATTCGGTGCTCCTTTGCACGACATCCTACTATCTATACTAAATTAGTCAAGTATTACCCGTCCGCGTTTCTTTCTTTTCTGGAATATCATTCTCCAGCCTGCAGACGATTTCCTCCACGGGCATCATCGCCTCTTGCGGTTGCAAACGCTGCACACCCTCCCGCAGTTGCGCAATCTCCGCATCCTGGCGATGCATGTGTTCCAGCATACACTCCACGGCCCGCGCCACCGGGTCCGGCATCGGCCCGGTCAAACCGTAGGCTTCGAAGTTATCCGTATGCTCACCCTTACTAACGACCCGCCCAGGGATACCCACCACCGTAGCCCCCTTTGGCACCGATTTAACGACCACCGCGTTCGAGCCAATCCGCGCATTATCCCCAACCGTAATAGGCCCCAGCACCTTGGCGCCGGCGCCGACAATGACACCATGCCCCAAGGTCGGATGGCGCTTGCCCGGTTGCCAGGAGGTACCACCCAGGGTCACACCGTGATAGAGGGTGCAATCATCACCGATTTCCGCCGTTTCACCGATTACGACCCCCATACCATGATCAATAAAGAAGCGTTCACCGATCTGCGCTCCCGGATGAATCTCGATACCGGTCCAGAATCGGGAAAAAGCCGCCAGACTGCGGGCCAGAAGACGCCAACGGTGGCACCAGAGGCCATGGGCCACGCGATGCAGGAACAGGGCATGGACGCCGGGATAGGTAAGCAACACTTCCAGACGGGTTCGCGCCGCCGGATCGCGCGCAAAGACTGCGTCGAGGTCACCCCGCCAGTGCCCACCCATCGTTACACCTCCCACCTTAACCCGAGCCGTCCCCCAGCCCCGCATTAAAGACTATCCTGATCCTTTCTGTCTACTTTAGCAGCCCAGCGCTCGATTTCGGTGAGGATGCCGCGCAAAATATTCACCTCGTTCCGACTGGGTCGGGCACGATCAAAAAGACGACGCAGGCGACGCATCATGCGGGTTGCGCGCAAATCCTGAAGAAAACCGCTGCGGCGCAGCACATGCTGCAGGTGTCCGTAAAAGCCTTCCATATCCTCGACGGGGGCGGGCTGCTCCTCCGGCGGCGCTGCCGGTTGTGGCGGGGTCGTCCGAGCGGCGATATGGAGCTCATAGACCAACACCTGC
>NZ_JAAZTY010000068.1 GCF_018854775.1 Acidithiobacillus ferriphilus
GAAGGCGGAACCCCGCCAGTTGCGTCCGGTCACCAGTTGGAAGGGGCGGGTACTGATTTCCTGTCCGGAACCGGCGACACCGATGATGACGCTGGTGCCCCAGCCTTTGTGGCAGCATTCCAGCGCCTGGCGCATCAGGGCGGTGTTGCCGATGCACTCGAAACTGAAGTCGGCGCCGCCCTTGGTGAGGTTGACCAGATAGGGAACCAGATCGCCTTCGACCTCCTTGGGATTCACGAAATGGGTCATGCCGAATTTCTCGGCCAGATCGCGCTTGCCGGGGTTGATGTCCACGCCGACGATCATGTCCGCCCCTGCCATGCGTGCGCCCTGAACCACATTGAGGCCAATACCGCCAAGGCCGAAAACCACGACCTTGTCGCCAGGACGGACCTTGGCCGTATACAGCACCGCCCCGATACCGGTGGTAACGCCACAGCCGATATAACAAACCTTATCAAAGGGCGCATCCTCGCGGATTTTGGCCAGGGCGATTTCCGGCAACACAGTGTAATTGGCGAAGGTGCTGGTGCCCATGTAGTGGTACAGCGGCTTGCCATTGGCCGAGAAACGACTGGTGCCGTCGGGCATCAGACCTCGCCCCTGGGTATCGCGGATGGCCTGGCAGAGATTGGTCTTACCGCTCAGGCAGTATTCACACTCCCGGCATTCCGGGGTGTAAAGGGGGATGACATGATCGCCGGGCTTCAGGGAGCGTACCCCCGGCCCGACTTCCACCACCACGCCCGCGCCTTCATGACCCAGCACGGTGGGAAACAGGCCTTCGGGGTCCATGCCCGAGAGGGTGTAGGCGTCGGTATGGCAAACGCCGGTAGCCTTGATTTCCACCAGCACCTCGCCGGCGCGTGGTCCTTCGAGTTGCACGGTTTCAACAACGAGGGGTTGATTGGCGCCGTAAGCAACGGCAGCGCGAACATCCATGGGCAATCTCCAGTATGTAAGGGATGGTGATGAGGGGTAAAAAATCAGCAATCCATGGGAATCGACCCGCTACAGCCGCGGATTCTTTCACCGTGGGCGTAGACCGTCATACGCCCGTCCCGGGCATAACCGATAAGGGTCAGGCCATGGCTTTCGGCCAGTTGAATGGCGAGGCTGCTGATTCCAGAAATGGCCGCCACAACGGGTATGCCAAAGCCCAGAGCCTTGAGGGCAATCTCGAAGCTGAGCCGGGAAGAAACGCCCAGCAGTGCGGCCTGTCCATAGGCAATGCCCTGCTGCAACGCAGCACCAATACTTTTGTCGACGGCATTGTGGCGGCCTATGTCTTCGCGGACCAGAACGCCAAGAGACGTAGCCAAAACGGCGGCGTGTGCGGTTCCGGTAGTCTGATTTAAATCCTGTTGTTGTTGCATGGTGGCAAGGAGCGCGTGAATGGCCTCCGCATCCGTCGTCGCCAGATCCCGTTTTAGGGACGGGAAAGGCACCAGCCCGGTGAAACAGGGTGTCCCGCAGAGCCCGCAAGCGCTCCCACCGATCACGCAGCGACGCTTACGTTCGACTCGTTCCGCTGCCGCCGGACTGAGCTGAATATACAATGCCCAACCCTCGGCCACATGTACCGATTCCCAGGCGATGATTTCCTCCAGGGACCGCAGTACGCCTTCGCTCCATAGAAAGCCACAAAAAAAGTCCTCCAGATGGTCTGGCGTGGCCATCATCACCGCGTATGGATCACCGTTGATTACCAGCGAAATGGCGGCTTCCTGTAGTATGGCTTCCTCGTGTACCAAGGGCATGCGCTGGCTTTCCAGCACAGTCGCCGGAGACCAGCTTATTCCGCTGAGGCCTGCATCTGTGCGCATAGCGCTCGTCCTTTTTCAGTGAGGGTGATGACGGAGCGACCCCGCTGTTCTTCCTGAACAACGTAGTCCATGCCGCCCCAACCGTCGGAATGACCGAGGAGCAACAGGAGTCGCTCCAGCTGGCTGCGACGGATGCCCAGATGCTTACCGATTTTCGCGAGAGACAGTACCTGCTCGGCACACAATGCCTGCATCAGGGCGATCACCAGGTTTTCCATCGCGCTTTCTTCAGCGGTGCTTTCAGGCACATTGCCCCGCCGCTGCAAAAGTCACCTGAATAGACTTGGAGGTGGGGGTATTGGCCCGGTCCGCATGGCTGGAGAGGGGGACCAGCACGTTAAGCTCGGGATAGTATCCGGCCACACAGCCCCGCGGGATATCGTAGGGCACCAAGACGAAATTCCGGGCGACCCGCTCGCCATCCCGCCAGTGCGAGGTGATGTCCACAAGTTGGTCCGGCTGGAACCCCAGTTCCGCCATATCAGCGGCATGCATGAAGCAGACGTTGCGGGCGCCGGAAACGCCCCGATAACGGTCTTCTAAGCCATAGATCGTGGTGTTGTACTGGTCGTGGCTGCGGATGGTCATGAGATTAAATACCCGCGCTGCCGTCTGCGGCTGAAAGCGATCTTCAGTGACGGCTTTCAACTCCCGCGCGATGAAATTGGCTTTGCCGGATGCGGTGGTCCAGCGTCGGGAGCGCGGCGGCAGATCCAGATGAAAACCACGCGGTTTGTGGACGCGGTCGTTGAAGTCTTCAAAACCCGGAACAACGCGGGAAATACGGTCGCGAATCCGGTCATAGTCTGCGACCAGCTCGCGCCATGGTGTTTTGCTCTGGGGCAATGTCGCTTCGGCGAGCCCCGCGATGATGGCGGATTCGGACTTCAGGTGGGGTGAGGCCGGGGCGCGCATACCCTGGGAGATATGCACCATGCTCATGGAATCTTCCACCGTCACCCCCTGCGGCTGACCGCTTTGAATATCAATTTCGGTACGTCCCAGACAAGGCAGGATGATTGCCTCCTTCCCATGGACGATATGCGAGCGATTGAGCTTGGTGGTGACATGCACGGTCAACGCACACCCGCGCAGGGCTTTATGGACACGGGCCGTATCGGGTGTGGCGTTGGCAAAATTGCCGCCCATGCCAATAAAGACCTTGGCGCATCCCTCTTCCAGGGCGGTGATGCTGCCGATCACGTCATAACCATGTTCGCGGGGTGGTTCAAAATGGAACTCCTTGGCGAGACGGTCCAGGAAATCCGGTGCCGGACGTTCCCAAACACCCATGGTGCGATCCCCCTGAACGTTACTGTGGCCGCGAATCGGGCAGGCGCCGGCCCCCTCCTTGCCGATATTACCTTTGAGCAAGAGCACATTGACCAGCATCTGAATAGTCGCCACCGCGTGCTTGTGCTGAGTGATCCCCATGCCCCAGGTGATTATGCCGGCCTTGCCTTCATCATAGATTTTACCGACTTCCATGAACTCGGCATGGGTCAGGCCACTTTCCGCCTCAATATCCGCCCAAGGCGTATTGAGGGCAATTTCCTTGAAGGATTCAAAGCCTTGGGTATGGGTGTCGATAAAATCCTGATCCAGGGTGCCCTGTTCCAGCACATAGCGGGCGATCCCCAGCGCGATGGCGTAGTCGCCGCCAATACGCGGTTGATAATAATGGGTGGCGATTTCTGTGCCGTGGTTGGTGAGCATTTCCCTGGCATCCTGCGGATTTACGAAACGTTGTAGACCACGCTCCCGTAGCGGGTTGAAAACCAGTATCCGGCAGCCGCGTTTGGCGGCATCCCGCAAAGTGCCCAGCATGCGTGGATGATTGGTGCCCGGATTGTGACCGAAGAGCAGGAGGGTGTCGGCATGATCGAAATCTTCCAGGGTGACGGTGCCTTTACCGATACCGATGGATTCCGGCATGCCCAGGCTGGTGGGCTCGTGGCACATATTAGAGCAGTCCGGCATGTTGTTGGTGCCGAATTCCCGGGCGAAAAGCTGGTAGAGGAAAGCTGCCTCGTTGGAGGTGCGCCCGGAAGTGTAGAAAATCGCTTCATGAGGAGATTTAAGCGCTTGCAGATGCTGGGCAATACGCTGGAACGCCACCTCCCAGCTGATGGGTACATAGTGATCGGTCGCGGCGTCGTAAAACATCGGCTCGGTCAGGCGACCAAGTTCTTCCAGGTAATAATCGTCATGTTCAGCCAGCCAGCTGACGGTATGTTGCGCGAAAAAGTCGGCGGTCACCCGCTTGCTGGTGGCCTCCGCCGCCACGGCTTTCACGCCATTTTCACAGAACTCGAATGTGGAGTGGGCGTCCGGGTCCGGCCAGGCGCAACCGGGGCAGTCGAAACCTTCCGCCTGATTGGATTTGAGGAGCAGGGCGGTACCTTCGGCCAGAATCCCCTGATGCTGCAGGCTCTGCATGGAAGCCCGCAACGCGCCCCAACCTCCGGCAGGTTGCTTGTAAGGATTGATTTTTAGTTCGGACATGCGCTCCTCCTCATTTTACATACCAGACAGTCTGATATTCTTAAAAGTTGTAGGGCCGGCATGGCTTCTCCAAGGACCAAAACGCATTGCCATGGCGGCCTCCCTGCGTGCAGTATTGCATACCGATCGGTTGGTATTAACTTTATCAGGATCGGCGGGAGTGTCAAGGCGATGGGTACCTTCCAGCCCGCGCCACCCCATCTCATCAGACAACGGACCCCCAACGGCTTGTTTCTTCCTATGCTTGACAGTCAAAGAGTGCCCTTGACACCGTAGTATAGTACGGTGTCTACAATCACGCGTCATGCAACATATGACCAGTGTGTAGATTGGAGGTGACCATGACTGTCAAGACGGAACCTGGCAAAGCGACAGTAGCCTGCGCCGCGGCAGTGCAGCGAGCGCCTGTACCTACGGGAAAAGGCATATGGGGTCTGCTCCTGGCTGTGGTATTGGGCTTTTTGGCATCGGCCTGCTGTGTATTACCCTTGTTGCTGATCGTCGCCGGTATCGGCGGCGCATGGATGGCCAACCTGCGGATACTTGGGCCCTACGCGCCCTATCTGGAGATCTTGGCGCTGGCTTTTTTGGTCTACGCCCATATGCAAAACCATCGGGAGAGTAAAGGGGCGGACTGCGGCACCTGTGCGCCGGTAGCACGATGGAAGACCCCCCTGCTCTGGGCTGGCACCATTCTGGTGCTAATCGCTCTGGCGTTGCCCCATGTGCTAGCTCGTCTTCTGATGCCCTAATCAGGCCGCCCTCACCGTTTATAGAAGGAGATATTTTTATGCATGCTCAAGTGTCTATTCAAAAAATCCTGGCGTCGTTCTGCGCGATAGCCTTGATCACTGGTGCCAGCGTCACTATGCCCGCGTCTGCGGCCACCACAATGAATGCTGTGGCCCCAACCGGCATGGCCAGCACCACATTTAAGGTGCCGGGTATGACCTGCGCCGACAAGGCCTGTAATGCGGCCATTTATATGGCCCTGCATCGCTTGCACGGGGTGAAGAAAATTCAGATCCGGGATAGGGCGCTGACGGTAACGGTGCAGTACGACCAAAAGGCGGTCAATGTCCCTACCCTTTTGAACGTGTTCCGTCAGGTCGGCTATCCCGCCTCGATAGTACAGCCATAATCTCTGGATCATCTATCCTTGAGGATGCTTAGATGAATAAAGCGATGATGTTGGGCATTACGGGCATGACCTGTAATCACTGCGCCCTGATGGTAGAAAATGCGTTGTGCGCGGTTCCTGGCGTCGCGCTGGCACAGGTGGCTTTTCCGAAAGGGCAGGCACAGATCGAAGTTTCCGAACCGGTATCCATGGAAGTGCTTGCTGCCGCCATCAACAAAGCGGGCTACGGTGTTTCACTGCCTGAAAATGCCGGCACTCCGGTGGCAATGGAGGCAAAAAATGCTCATGCTACCGGCCTTCATGTCGCCATCATTGGTTCTGGATCAAGCGCCTTTGCTGCCGCCATCCAAGTGACGGAAGGAGGCGGCCGAGTGACCATGATTGAGTCAGGTACGCTGGGCGGCACCTGCGTCAATGTCGGCTGCGTGCCTTCCAAGATCATGATCCGTGCCGCGCAGATGGCCCAGTGGCAGCGTGCCCATCCTTTTCGTGGTTTAAGTCATAGCGTACCCGACGTGGACCGCGCCGTCCTGATCCAGCAACAACAGGATCGCGTGGCTGAACTGCGTGAAGCCAAGTATGATCATGTGCTGGCTACGCATCCGGATATCACCTTTGTGCAGGGTCACGCCCGCTTTGTCGATGCCACAACCCTCGTGGTGCGCACTGCCGACGGATCGGAACAACGGCTCCAAGCGGATCGTTTTCTGATTGCGGCGGGCGCCCATGCGCACTGCCCGGACATTGAGGGTCTGGCGCAAACGCCTTACTGGACGTCAACGGAAGCCTTGGTAGCGTCCGAATTGCCGCGTCATCTCCTCGTTGTGGGGGGGGCAGTAGTCGCGGTGGAACTGGCGCAGGCCTTTCGCAGGTTGGGCTGCGCAGTCACTCTGCTGGCGCGCAGCACACTCCTGTCCAAAGATGATCCGGCACTGGGCGTGGGGCTGGAGGCCGTATTTCAGGAAGAAGGGATTCGTGTGCTCAAGCACACCGTCCCCACGTCGGTGCATTACGAGAAGGACCAATTTTTGGTCAGCATAGGCGCAGAGACAATCCACGCGGATCGCTTGCTGGTGGCAACCGGGCGCACGCCCAACACGGCGGATCTTGGATTGGAGCAGATCGGGGTAATCACCGACAAATCCGGGGCCATTTTGGTGGATGCGCATATGCAAAGCAGTGTGCCCCACATTTATGCTGCCGGTGATTGCACGACCCATCCTCAATTCGTCTATGTCGCAGCGGCGGGCGGCACCCGGGCGGCTATCAATCTGCTGGGCGGCGATGCCAGCCTGGATTTACGGGTACTTCCCGTCGTCGTGTTTACCGATCCCCAAGTCGCTACAGTGGGGCTGGACGAGCGGACAGCGGCGCAGCAAGGATTCACCACCGACAGCCGCACTCTGACCCTCGATAACGTACCCCGCGCACTGGCGAACTTTGATACACGGGGTTTTATTAAACTGATCGCGGACAAGCATACCGGCAAACTGTTGGGTGCGCAGATTCTCGCCGCGGAAGGCGGAGAAATCATCCAGGCTGCCGCACTGGCCATACGTGGCGGTCTCGGCATTCAAGATCTTGCCGATCAGCTTTTCCCCTATTTGACCATGGTGGAGGGATTGAAACTCTGTGCCCAAACCTTCACCAAAGATGTCTCGCAATTATCCTGCTGCGCGGGATAATTGCGAGCTACATATGAACAAGCAAAGAGACCGATCTGGTTTCAGCATTGGCCAGGTGGCCAAGGCTGCCGGTGTTAATGTGGAGACCGTGCGTTTCTACGAGCGCGAAAATCTTATCAAACAGCCTGCAAAACCCACCATCGGGATGCGCCAGTATGCCTCCGAAGTGGTGATGCGCATACGCTTTATCAAACATGCCCAAGCCTTGGGATTTACTTTGCAGGAGACGCGGGAGCTGCTCGCGTTACGTGCAGACGATGCAGAAGTGTGTGCCGCCATGCGCTACCACGCCGAAGTCAAGCTCCATTCAGTTCAGGAAAAAATCAGGTCACTACAAGCTCTGGAGACCGTCCTGGCGAAGCTGATCAAGGAATGCAAAAGTGGGGACGCCCGCCAGCGCCATAGTTGCCCCATTCTGCAAGCATTGGATGAAGAGGAGATTCCGGGAGAGTGAAGTGCCATAGGTTCTTGTCGATGACTTGAGGTGATTATATTAGCCGTCGCGGCGTACCCGGATGCTCTGAAAACGGCGATAGGTCACTTGTCCTGGCCCGCCGCTCGGCTTGCGGTGGACATGGCGGATTTCCGTCCAGTCCACTTCCCCGCTGATGGCGCGGGACTGACTCTGTTGCAGAGCAATGCGTGCCGCGGCGACGCGCACCGATTCGGGTACGGGCGTTTGACTGTTCTCCCGGCGCAACACCACATGACTGCCGCCTAAATCCTGAATGTGAAACCACAGGTCCCAAGGCTTGGCGGTGCGGAAGGTCAGGCGGTCATTTTCCTTTGCGTTTTTCCCCCAGAGGAGCGTGAAGCCCTCTATTACCGTGCGGTTGAAGTCGCTATCATCCGTCGGTTTTCCGTTCTTCGCGGATCTTACGGGTGTCGGGCCTGCGGGTGTTGATGATCCTGTTGCTGGTCCGGTCTGTTCGCCTCCCGTCGCTTCCGTAAGGTCTTGCAGCAACCGTTCCATCTCTTGCAGGCGGATGGCGATTTCGCGTCGCGCGCGCCGACTGCGTTGTGCCTGCTGCATATACCACTGCGCCTGCCGGTGCAGCGACTTGCCCGGCGTCACGGTAATAGTGAGTGTTGCACCTGCGACGCTGGTGTGGTCCGGGGCGCTGATGTGCGTGACGGAGGGCATCGCGTCGGGCAGGGCAAAAAGGGCGAAGGCTTGAGTGCGATAGACCTCCGGGTCCTTCCAGCGCGTTATATCCTGGCGCATTTTTTGGATGCGGCGTTGCAGGTGTAGCCGTTGCTGAGTGCGGGCGCGTTCCTGGGCGGAAGGTTGTGGATGGACTGCGGGTCGCACAAAACGCAGCGCTTCCTGTGCCGAAATCTCCTGCATCGGCGCCCAGTCGGGTAGGGGCACGGGGTAGAGGATGGGCTTATCGGCTTCCGCCGAAGACCGCCACCAGGGCGCGCAGGGATCCAAGCGCCGCGACCATGCCTCTTGTATGGCTTGCTGCTCGGCCCTGTGCTGCGGGCGATAACGGGGCGCGACGCGGCGGAACCAAGTGGCGGCACACGGTAAGGGCTGGGCAAAGGGCAGACTGTCTTCCGGCGGTACGTACACCACACCGGGCAGGAAGCGCGGCGCGGCCTTACCGTCGAGACTGTCCCAGCGCCAAGCCCAGCGAATATGTTGCGCCGCATCGAGTAGGGCGATATTGCCGCGTCCGCCAAAGCATTCGGCAATCAGGCTGAATTGATCCAGCCGCTTGCTGATATGGACGCGGCTGCAATCCAAACGCACGATGCGATTCGCCCAGGGCACGCTGATGCGCTGAATGCGAAAACCCGCCAAACGCTGATTGAGCGGACTGCTCCAGGTGGTCAGGGCGTCCGACTTATGGAATGCGGTATCCTGCCAGAGCCCCAGAGGGGCACGCTGCACGATCAGCGCAATATGCGTCTTGGCGGTGTGCAGATAAATCCCGCCCGGCGCGTCGCTGATGCCCTGGATGACCTGTTGCGCGATCTGGTGGTCCAGACACCGGGCGGCGGCGGCGAGTTGCAAGGTGTCCATCTGTGAAGCTAAACCGCGCGCACTGGCAACGTGCTCATGCCTCTTTGCGCGCCTCGATCACGACCGGTTTATCCGTCACCGCGCCCAAGTTGCGCAGCACTCCCATCAGTGCCGCCAACGCGATTGGCGGCTTTTGCAGGCTGGCGTCCAGTACACACTCCGCATGCTCCGGGGCCTCGTAGGGGTCGTCCACGCCCGTAAAGCCGGTGATTTCGCCGCGCATGGCCTTGGCATAAAGGCCTTTGGGATCGCGCTTGGCACAGACCTCCAGCGGGGTGGCCACATGGACTTCGATAAACAGACCGCCGGCTTCTTCCACCAGACGACGCGCATCGGCACGGGCCTGACGATAGGGCGAAATGGCGGCGACCACCGCAATGCCGCCGTGGCGTGCCACCAGACTGGCGACGAAGCCGATGCGGCGGATATTTTCGTCGCGGTCTTCGCGGCTGAAACTCAAGCCTTTGGACAGAAAACGCCGGACCACATCGCCGTCCAGCAGGGTCACGGCGCGCTCGTCACCCGCCTCCAGAGTGCGGGCCAGCATTCCCGCCAGGGTACTCTTGCCGCTGGCAGACAGGCCGGTAAACCAGATGACCAGCCCGCGCCGGTCCGCACCGCGGTAGGCTTGCCGCAATATCTGAATGACCTCCGGCGGGGAGAACCATTCGGGGATGTCCTCCCGGCTGGCCAGTCGTCGCCGCAACTCCGTGCCGGAAATGCCCGCCAGGGCCTCGCCGTTGGCCTCTTCCATCGGCACATAACGGCGCCGGGTTCGGGAATACGCATACTCGGGCAGGAAAATACCGGCAATACCCATCTCATCGGCGTGCCGGGCAAAAAGCTCCTGTGCCGCAAAGGCCGGGTAGAACAGACCGCCCGCCGCTGCGCCAGGGTCGGCATGACCGCGACCGATGATGAAATGGGTGGCGCCATAATTGCGGCGAATCAGCGCGTGCCAGAGTGCCTCCCGCGGGCCGGCCATGCGCATGGCCAGGGGCAGGGGCGAGAGCAGGGCGGTCGCCTGGGGATAATGGCCCAGCACCGCACGATACACCCGCATGCGGTAAGACGCCTCCACATCGCCGGGCTTGGTGGGGCCGATAGCCGGGTGTAGCAGCAGGCGCGCGCCCGCCCCGGCCTGCTCCAGCCCGGCCTGGGTCACGGCGATGTGGGCGTGATGCAGGGGGTTGCGGGTCTGAAAGGCGACTACCGGATGTGCCCCGTTCCAGTGCTGTTGCAGCATGGCCGGGGTTTGATACTCGGGCGGAAATTCGACGGCGGCGGCGCGGGTCAGGGTGTCCGCATCCCAGGCCGACACGCGCCCCGCCACATAGTAAGGGCCGCGCGTCAGCAACTCGGCCACGCCCGGATGACTGGAATCGGTCGTCCCATAAACCGCCGCGGCCTCCAGCAGTTTATCCGGACGATAGCAGGCGCTGACGGCAACGGACCCGAGGGGGGTGCCATCACTGCGCTCCAGGCGCAAAGTGTCCCCTACCGTCAAAGACTGGCCGAGCGCCTCACTGACGTCGAGCACCACGGGAATGGGCCAGAGCGCGCCGTTACCCAGACGCATGTGTTGCAGCACGGACTGCCAGTCCGCTGCATCCAGGTAACCCTCCAATGGGGCAAAAGCGCCGGTCAGCAACAGCTCTAGATCGCAGCGCTGGCGCGCCGTCAGTACATGAACCGATGGAATGGACATAGGTCGGCCCTTACGCGGAGAGCGGAAAGAGCGGCAGGTGCGCCAGGGCGATCACTTCCGACCACTGGGCCATATCGCCTTCCGTACAAATGGCCGCGACGGCGGTAATCTCCGCCTCGGCTTGCGCCATAAGCGCGCGCATGGCCGCCAGGGTCGAGCCGGTGCTCACCACATCATCCACCAGCGCCACCTGCCTGCCGCTGATCGCTGCGCGATCTTTGGCATCCAGATACAGGGTTTGGGGCTTACCGGTGGTGATGGACAGGGTCTCCGTGGACAATGCCTCGCCCATGTAGGATTTGTAGTTCTTGCGCAGGACGATATACGGACGCCCACTGTGCACCGACAGGGCGTAGGCCAGGGGAATACTCTTGGCCTCCGCAGTGACGATCACATCGTAGGAGATGTCAGCCATGCGCCCGTTCAGCGCATGGGCTGCGGCCTCCGTAAGTTCCGTGTCGCCGAGGATATTGAGGACAGCGATGGCCAGGTCCGGCTGCACTTTGAAGAGAGGGAGATGGCGCTGCACCCCGTTGATGTTGATGGAGTAGGTGCTGCTGTGGCTATCGGTGTGGGTCATGGATGCTCCTTTTACGCGCATTCTGCCATAGGGGGAGGGGAGGTGGATAGTTTGGGGGTGGGTGTCTTCAAGAAAAGCTGTCTGAATATTGCAGAATCACGGGCTGGATTGTGTAATGCCATGAACCGTTGTAGATTCCACGATAAAAAAGTGTGTACTGACGATGCGAATGGGTAGCAGGCGCTTTCGGGGCCACCTGACACGCACTAAAACGATGTGGTTGGAGCGGGGAAAGCAGGCTGACCGCTGTTTGCATCCGATAAAAATTAGGATGCTATAAAAGTACATTGGGGGGTCAAATGGTTGTGTGTGCTTGTTGTGCGTCGCCAGTAAAAAATTTAGGCGACGTGGATGGTGTGGTATGTATGCTGCCTAAATTACGTTAGCCATTCAAAGAAGGAACTCAGATCTTGACAATAATTCCGAAATTTCAAGAGATCACTCTTCCAATGCTAAAGCTTGCTTCTGATGGGCAGGTTTGGTCACTTGCCGATGCTCGGGAGGAACTGGCCAAACACTTCCAGCTCACGGAGGAAGAGCTAGAAGAGCTGCTTCCCAGTGGCAGGCAGGCGCGTTTTGCCAATCGAGTTGCATGGGCAAAGGTCTACCTTGAGCGGGGTGGGATACTGTCATCTTCGAAACGAGCGCACTTTCAAATCACTGAGCGTGGAAGGGAGGTGCTTCAGGATCCTCCGGAAGAAATTTCCATCAAGTTCCTCAGTCAATACCCTGAATTTCAAGAGTTTCGAAGTCGATCATCGAAGATATCCGAGGGTGGTTCAGATGACGAAACCACCGATACTCCTGAAGAGACCCTAGAATCGGGATATCTTACTATCCGCAAGAACCTGGCCGCTGAGGTCTTGGAGCGCGTGAAATCGTGCTCGCCGCGTTTTTTTGAGCATCTCGTCGTCGATTTGCTGCTGAAGATGGGCTACGGACGAGCGGGTGGCGGTAGTGGCGAGCGTGTAGGGCAATCTGGAGACGAAGGGATCGACGGAATCATATCCGAGGACAGGCTTGGCCTGGAAATGGTGTATTTGCAGGCTAAACGATGGGAAGGAACCGTTGGTCGCCCTGAAATTCAGAAGTTTGTCGGCGCACTCCACGGTAAGAGAGCCCGAAAGGGTGTTTTCATAACAACAGGAACATTCTCTGCTGACGCAGCTTCTTACGTTCAAACCATCGACCCGAAGGTCGCGCTGGTTGATGGTAAGCAGCTTGCCGATTACATGATTGATTTTGGACTTGGTGTTTCTTTGGCTCGTGCATACGAGGTCAAGCGGATAGACACGGATTATTTTGAGGAATAAATGGCTAACAAAAGCGTCAACGCGGACCGGTTTTTCCGCTGCGCTCCAAAGCCGGTCGGTTACGCTTGGCGTTAGGCATTTACTCTTCGCCCATGAAATATTGTCCGCTTTGTCAAAGTGATCTTGTCAGTCGTCCGGTGGAGGGAGACATGCGGCTCGCTTGTTCATCGCAGCAGTGTAAGTTCGTGCACTGGAACAATCCCATTCCTGTCGTCGCGGGCCTAGTTCGGTGCAATGGTCAGTACGTCTTGGCAAGAAATGCCTCCTGGCCGCTAGATATGTTTTCCCTGATCACCGGGTTTCTTGAGCATGGCGAGTCGCCGGAGAGCGCCATCCTTAGAGAAACGGAAGAGGAGCTTGGTCTTACGGGCCATGAATGCAAATTCATAGGTCATTTCGCTCTCCCAGAATTTAATCAACTTATTATCGCTTTCGCCGTCGAGGCCTATGGGCACGTCAAGTTGAACGAAGAAATCGCAGAGGTACAACTGGTCGCGCATGACCAACTCGCTACGCTCGATTTCGGGTGCCTTGAGCTAACCAACACAGTCGTCTCGCATTGGCTGAAAAATGTCTAACCCGGCGCTCAACCTCGCTCCCTTCGGTCGCTGGATGCTGCGCGATAAAGCCGCGCAGCGCCGGTTAGCTCTACGTTAGGCATTCAACAGGAGCGGCAATGCACCCGATAGAACTTCTGATCAACAAGGCGGATACCGCGATAAACCAAGAAGATTTCGAGACTTTGAGCGACATCTATTCCGATGACGCTGTGCTTGTAGTAAAGCCGGGAATGAATGCTGTGGGAAAAGAACAGATCAAGAAAGCATTTGAAGCAATTGCGGCTCACTTCGAGCATAGTTTGGATGTGAAGCAGGCTGGGATGGCAATCCTGGAAACTGGAGATACTGCGTTGGTGCTGGCCAAGACTGTTGTCTCAGCAAAGAATCTCCCGGCTACAGAACGGAAGGCCACCTATGTTTTCAAGAGAGGCAACGATAATCGGTGGGTATGCGCGATTGATAATTCCTACGGGCACAGTTTGCTTGAGGAAAATGCCTAACCTCGCCATCAACGCGGACGTGCAAAAGCGCCGCTTCGCTCTGCTTTTGCACGCCGGTTATGGTGAGCGTTAGGCCCCTCACATCCAGGAGCACCTCAACTTGAACCGACAATCACGATACAAAGACTTCGAGAAGTTTGCCAACGACGCTGAGGCTCGCTTTACTGCGTTACGCGACGCCGACGAAAGAGCGAAGAATTTTTCAAACTTCTATTCGTTCTACGCGGTTAAAGGCGGTGCAATGGGAGGCATTGACAAGAGAGTATTTGAGGTCTTCTTCGGCAATCGTCCCATTGATCATGTTCAAACGTTTGAGCCTCAAGGTGGTGGATTCCCGCAAAAACAAGACAAGCGTCTAACGGAAAGAGGCGGCACCCTTCGCTACGAACGGACTGATGTAGGAACCGTTGTATGCACACTGTTTCCCGCCAACACAAAGGATTTTTGCCAACGTGAGGATTCCATCGTCTTGGACTGGATAGTTAAGCCGAAAGCGCTACATTCCTCACGCAAACTTCAAAGCCATTGGCGAGCCTTTATTTCCTACATGGAATGCACAAGCGTTGACGGTGAGCCTAGTGCATTGGACAAAATACGCGTGGGCTATCTTAGATTCACTCGCCTTCTTGTTATTGACGGTCGGGTTGCGAAGAGGAAAGTCGTTGAGACCGTTGAAAAGATTGTCGGCTATGCGCTTACGATAGGGCTTAGTGGCTTTCTTCTCATGCTGATTAACGTAGTCGGGTCCTCTGGAGACAAAGAGAAGGTCAAGGCCGAAATAGAAGCAGTGTCACACCAGCTATCAGAGGCAAACGGTGTAATTCATGCCCAGAACGAAAGAATTGTTGCCTTAGAGCGGCGCATTGACGCCATTCAGACTGCTAAAGCCGCGCAGCGCCGGTTACCTTGAACGTTAGGCTCTTCTCGCTGGCGGTTCATCTAGCTTTAACGGAGTAATACAAATCCCATGTTCAAAGGCATCTTAATTGAGAAGGACGAAGCAGGTTACCGCACCTCACTGACGGACCTCGACGAGGGGCGATTGCCCGATGGCGATGTGACCGTGCGGGTGAGCCATTCGACGCTCAACTACAAGGACGCGCTGGCCATTACTGGCAAGGGGCCGGTGGTGCGCAGGTTTCCAATGGTGCCCGGCATTGATCTGACCGGCACGGTGGAGCACTCGACGCACCCCGATTACGAGGTGGGCGATGCGGTGATTCTCAATGGCTGGGGGGTCGGAGAAACGCATTGGGGCGGCTTGGCCCAGAAGGCGCGTCTGAACGGGAACTGGCTAGTGCCGCTGCCGAGGCAGTTCACGCCGCAGCAGGCGATGGCCATTGGCACTGCGGGCTATACCGCGATGCTTTGCGTGCTGGCGCTGGAGCGGTATGGCGTCAAACCCGAACACGGGGAGATTCTCGTGACCGGCGCGGCAGGCGGCGTGGGCAGCGTGGCGACGGCGGTTCTGACTCGGCTTGGTTTCACTGTCGTCGCGGTGAGCGGTAGACCGGCGGAGACCGAATACCTCAAGAGCTTGGGTGCAGTGGAGATGCTGGATCGTGCGACGTTCGCGACGCCCGGTAAGCCTTTGGGCAAGGAGCGCTGGGCCGGTGCGGTGGATGTCGTCGGCAGCCACACGCTGGCGAATGTCTGCGCGACGACCAAATACCGGGGTATCGTCGCGGCGTGCGGGCTGGCGGGCGGAATGGATTTACCGGCCACCGTCGCACCGTTCATTCTGCGCGGCGTGACGCTGGCTGGCATTGACAGCGTGATGTGCCCCCGGCGTGAGCGACTTGAAGCATGGCGACGCTTGGGCAGCGATCTCGATGTCTCGAAACTAGCCACGATCAGCAAAGAAGTCGGTCTGACAGACGTGCTGCCCCTCGCGTCGAAGCTGCTCAACGGCGAGGTGAGGGGACGCGTGGTCGTAGACGTGAACCGCTGACTGGCCAACCAAAACGATCGAAACACTTAACGATTGCGTGCAGGGAGTGCCGGTCAGTCCTGCCTGTTGTTTTCGTGAGCGTCAGGTCCGGCATCCCTGACTCAGGTGTTAGGCTTACGGGAGAACCCTGCCGGTGGATATATCTCAGTTACCGTTTAACCAACTAATTGGCTTGGAATTGGTCGGGCCAGAAAATGGATTCTTGGTCAGCCTCCCAGAAAGTCCAAAATACGCCAACCACCTTGGCACCGTTCATGGCAGCGCACTTCTGGCCGTGGCCGAGGCCGGCTCTGGAGAATTCCTGCTGCGAAATTTTGGTCACATCAAGGGATTCATTCCTGTCGTTCGTAAGATCGAGGCCAAATTCCGTAAGCCCGCTACAGGGCGGGTTTCGTCCCGGTGTTCGCTGGCAGAAGATGTCGTAGTTGGTTGGGCTACTGAATTAGCCTCCCGTGGACGCCTATCTGCATCAATACCGATTGAGGTTGTGGACTCTAAAGGCATTCTTGTCGTGTCTGCCGTTGTAGAGTGGTTCATATCCAATGGCAACACCAATGCCTAACCAGCGCTTCGAGAGGGTGCAAAAGCGCGCAGCAGCCCCTCACTTTTACGTTAGGCATCCTTACAGATCACATCAAAAAGGAGAGCTATCGTCAATTTTGGTGTATGAGCGTGTTCTAACATAGCTTAGGCGGCGTCCTGTTGATCATCCGGCAGGGTTTCATTAGCCGGTAATCCATCGATGAATTTCATTCCCGCAAAGAGATCACGCACTTTCTCCGGATGGAAAATGGCGATCCAGCGCTTTTCGGCCTGCTGCAGCATTTTGAAGCCCAATCCAATGAAGCTGTTGCGCGACACGCAGTTTTTAGTGCGCGATGTCCGGTGGCGCACGGTGGCAAAGGTCGATTCAATGGCATTGGTGGTGCGGATATGCCGCCAATGTTCGGCCGGATAATCATAGAAGGCCAGCAATTCCGCCCGATCCTTTTCCAGTTTGGCCACGGCCTTGGGATACTTCGCCTGGTAGTTGCGCACAAAGATCTCCAGTGCTTTCTCTGCGGCCTTCCGGCTCTCGGCCATCCAGATTTCCTGGAGAGCCGCCTTCGCCTTACCCTGCTTGGATTTGGGCAGTTCGTTGAGGATGTTGGCGGTCTTGTGCACCCAGCAGCGCTGCTGGCGGGTTTCGGGATACGCTTCATCCAATGCTGCCCAGAAGCCCATGGCGCCATCACCAATAGCCAGTAATGGTGCAGCTTCCAGACCACGATGTCAACGCCGATTTAAAACTGACACACTTTTGCAGCGAACGCCGATTTAAATCTGATACACCCCCATTACATCTGCCTACCGCTTATGCAGCCGGAGCGGTCTCCCGCTTAGCC
>NZ_JAAZTY010000069.1 GCF_018854775.1 Acidithiobacillus ferriphilus
GGAGTGCGGTCAGTGATTACGGGTAAGGCGATGAGAGAACGCGCTCAATACCGCTACTGTTGGCAGGTGCGTTTTGCAGCACCGGAAGTAATCAATTCCTACCACGAGCACCCCGACTATGTGGCCTTCACCAACCGGCGTTTCCGACCTGTGGCCGACCGAGAAATCAGTATCGACTACGCCATGGAAAGCCTATGACCGGAGCGGGCCGGCAGGCGGTAAAAGACCGATTGGGACGCGCCGCTTCAGCGCATAGACATCCCATTCAGTTTTGCTCATAAATCTGTGACAGCTCCCTTACTTGCCGAGGAAACCAATTTGGCATATTTCGCCAGCACGCCGCGCGTGTGGCGTGGTGCGGGTGCTTGCCAGACGGCACGGCGGCGTCCGATCTCTTCCTCAGACACATTGAGTTGCAGCAAACACTGTTCGGGATCTATAGTCACCGAGTCACCCTCGATGACGAGGGCAATCATGCCCCCAACTGCAGCTTCCGGCGCGACATGACCGACCACCATACCGTACGTCGCCCCGGAAAAGCGACCATCGGTAATGAGACCAACCGAATCGCCCAGTCCCTCGCCGATGATCGCCGAGGTGGGAGACAACATCTCGCGCATACCGGGACCGCCCTTGGGTCCTTCGTAGCGGATGACCACGACATCGCCGGGCTTGATTTTCTGCGCCAGGATCGCTTCCATGCAAGACTCCTCGGATTCAAAAACGCGTGCTGGACCAGTGATCTTGTGCGTTATAAAGCCGGTTATTTTCGCCACAGCGCCTTCCGGCGCGAGATTGCCCTTTAGGATGGCGAGGTGCCCTTGGGCATAAATGGGGTTGTTCCACGGACGTATCACCTCCTGATCAGTGCGCGGTTCTGTCGGTACCGTCTGTAAAACTTCCGCAACAGTCTGACCGGTGATGGTCAGCGCATCACCGTGCAACACGCCATGGGCGAGCAATATTTTCATCACCTGGGGAATGCCGCCCGCCTGATGCAGATCGGTAGCGACATAGCGGCCTGATGGCTTTAAATCACACAGTACCGGCACACGCCTGCGCATCGCCTCGAAATCATCAATGGTCAGAGGCACCTGTGCCGCATGCGCAATGGCCAGCAGATGCAATACCGCATTGGTGGAGCCCCCCACTGCCATGGCCACGGCAATGGCGTTTTCAAATCCCTGCCGCGTCAATAACTGACGGGGCAGAATTTGGTTTTTGATCGCGTTGACCAACACCTCTGCGGACTGCGCCGCACTTTCGGCCTTTTCTGCATCCTCCGCCGCCATGGTGGAGGAGTACGGCAAGCTCATGCCCATGGCTTCGAAGATGGAAGACATGGTATTGGCGGTATACATGCCGCCGCAGGAGCCCGCGCCAGGGCAGGCGCGACGCTCGATTTCCAGCAGTTCTTCGTCGTCTATTTTATGGACGGTGTGTTGCCCCACCGCCTCAAAGGCGCTCATGATGGTCAGGTCACGATCTTGGTAGTGACCCGGTTTGATGGTGCCGCCATAAACGAAAATCGCCGGAATGTTCATGCGGGCAATGGCGATCATGGCACCCGGCATATTCTTGTCGCAGCCGCCGAGGGCGAGCACGCCGTCCATGCTCTGGCCTTGACAGACGGTTTCAATCGAATCCGCGATGACTTCGCGCGACACCAGCGAATATTTCATGCCTGGGGTGCCCATCGAAATGCCGTCGGAAATAGTGATGGTGCCAAACGTTTGCGGCATCGCGCCAGCCGCCTTGAGCGCCGCTTCCGCACGCGCGGCGAGCGCGCCGATGCCGACATTGCAGGGCGTGATGCTGCTGTGCGCATTCGCCACGCCGACGATAGGCTTGTCGAAATCCTGATCACCAAACCCCACCGCGCGCAGCAGGGCCCGGTTGGGCGAACGCTGCACGCCCTGAGTGACAGTCTTACTTCTGCGGTTGTCAGACATTCGTTATTCTCCTAATCATGTAGTCCACCACAACGAAACAGCGGAAGTTTTGGTTAAAATACGGGCCACTGCCAGGTGCCTGCTCATGCTACCACTCGCCACGTTATCATTTCTCCAGCGCGCAACGGCACGACCGTGTCCTTCCCGAAATGCAGTTCTTCAGGCACCCTCCAACTCTGCTGCTCCAGGGTGAGAGTATCCCGGTTGCGCGGCAACCGGTAGAAATCCGGTCCATGGAAGCTCGCAAAAGCCTCCAGTCGGTCAAGCGCACCGGCTCGCTCAAAAATCTCTGCGTAGAGCTCAATCGCCGCATGTGCGGTATAAATGCCAGCGCAGCCGCAGGCGGACTCCTTGGCTTGACGCGGATGCGGCGCGCTGTCGGTGCCGAGAAAAAATTTCGGGTTGCCGCTCGTGGCTGCGGCGACAAGCGCTGCGCGCTGCGTCTCCCGCTTCAGGAGCGGCAGACAGTAATGATGTGCTTGTAACCCGCCCTCGAACAGCGCGTTGCGGTTGAGCAGCAGATGATGCGCGGTGATCGTCGCGGCGACGGTGTTGGGGGCCTGCCGAACGAACTCGACCGCCGCGCGTGTGGTAATATGCTCCAGCACCATGCGCAGGCCGGGAAAATCGCGCGTCAACGGCATGAGGTGTCGGTCGATGAACACCGCCTCACGGTCAAACACGTCCACGCTCGGATCGATCACTTCGCCGTGCATCAACAACGGCAGATCCTGCTTTTCCATCGCCGCGAGCACCGAATAGGCACGCTTCAGATCGGTCACGCCATGCTCGGAATGGGTGGTAGCGCCGGCCGGGTAATACTTGACCGCCTGCACAAAGCCACTATTTTTTGCCTTCGCGATCTCGGACACCGGCATATTGTCCGTGAGATAAAGGGTCATGAGCGGATCGAAGCGCATATCCGCTGGGAGTGCCGCGAGGATGCGGTCGCGGTAGGCATGCGCCAAATCAACTGTCGTGATGGGAGGTTGAAGATTCGGCATGACAATGGCGCGCGCAAAACGCCTCGCCGTGTCGGGGAGTACCGCGGCCATCATCGCGCCATCCCGAAGATGGAGATGCCAATCGTCGGGGCGTATGAGAGTGAGTCGCTTCACCATTGCTACCCTCCTGGTACACAAAGTCGGAGTATAACCATCCGGAGCAGGTTTTACCTGGTTCATTTTTTCAATGGCATGACAATTCGTCCTGTAAGGACAAAGCACCCGTATCCGGGTCGCAATAAATCGGGTCGGCAATCCGCAGCGGATACCGGAGATTCAGTTGATTGATCTCTGCATACACTTGCTCCACGGGTGTGCCACGCGCGAAAACCGGTGAATAAGCGCCAACGGTTCCGGTGTTTCCCTGCGTAAGCGCAATCAGCGCATCAAGCAATAGATTATGGGAAAGCCCCATCCCCTCATTAGTCTCCCGGCATACCGCCTCGATCGAGGCGATTGACCAGATACCCCACAAGGCAAAAGTTTCCCGTATCGTCAGAAGAAGGGTCTGAGTGGCTGACAATGGCCATACCCACTCTTGAGGAAGGCTGGTGACTGTGTGCTCATCCACCCATACGCCCAAGAAACGTTCATTGGCAAAGGAATCGCCTTGGCGGCTGCGACAAAACGCAAGAAACGCCTCGACCTGCTGGCAGGCGTTGGCAAGATCATCTGTTCTCCGAACGAAAAGAAACAGACATGCTACTGGAACATCCCGTACTGCCTCGGTAATCGTTGTCATAATGGGATACTCCTCAACTCGGGCTGCCGACATATGGCTGTCTGTCGTTTCTGATTCACGGATTGCACCAGTCGCAGTGGCCCGCTGGAGCGGTCTTCTCCGGACGTTCCAGCGCGACTTGATGGCCACACCTGGCACAACGGTGGATGTCCGCCCGGGTGTCCCGTGTCGGGGAGTCACAATCCTCACAAGGCAAGCCGGGGATGCGCTCCACGATCTGAAAACCGGGCGTATTGCAGATCGGGCATGGGGCGCGAAGCTTGTGGGCGAGATCCCGTGAGGCTTGGGCAACCATCTCCATGCGCATGGGATTCATATGCGCACGCATGTCGGTTTCCAGGAAGGCGCGGCCGTTGTCCGCCTCGCCACAGGCCCAGAAAAAGGCCTCACGCAGCGATTCCCAGTCGGCAATCCCTTTGCGGACGCGGGAGTCGTCCTCATGGCGCGGGCGCACTACGATCCCGTGTTCGGGAAAATCTGCCGCGCGGGCGAATGCCTCGGCCTGCTCCCAGTTGGCAGCGAGCAGATGAGAGAAGTTGGTCCTACCCGAGGCAACTCCCACCACTTCGATTCCGAGCGTATCGTCGATCCAGACCATCATTTCTATGTTCAGGGAAAACAGCCCGGTAAACGGATCCGGTCCGAAGCTGCCTTCGCTAGCGAGTCCCAGGGGCAAATTCGCCAACTTCATGCCGATGCGTGCCTTTTTCCGCGCCGCCTCGATCTGGGTGCCGGCACGGGGGATGTCGCGGGTAAAGGTACCCAGTTGGTCCGTGTCAAAGCCTGTCACCAGTGCGACCTCACAACCAATGGCGGCGGCCAGTATAGGAGCAACAACTTTCTCCTTGCCGTGCTGGGTAAGTAAGGCCACGCTTGAATCCTTGTAGATGGCGTTTTTCAAACGCGAATCTTTTGCATGCTCTATCTCACGCATTTGATGGCATGACTCCCAAAAAAGCACAGGCCACGGGGTTGCCAGGGCAACCCCGACTTCATTTGGTTAATCCGTCACATTCCAGTGGGTTCCAACGTGACCGGCACGGAGCCATGCCAAGTAACGGCGAGCCTCATAGATACTAAGAAGGGACGGCTCTTGATCGTGGTGATAACGTACGCAGACATAGTGCCCTGCCGCCCGGGCGTGGGCGCCGTTGAATTCTTCATGGGACGGCACCCCCTTTGACGAAAGGGCATCAATGTCCTGAGCAAGCTCGAAAGCCGAAAGCCTCAAATCTGCCGCGGGTTTTGCCAACTGCCTGAAAATAGACATAAAACCTCCCGTTGCTCCATTCAAGACAGACATCGTCTGGAACACTACTATTGCGTTTATCACGAGACCTCATGGCTCGCACCCGATATCACACTGGGGAAGATGCTCTCCATCGGGTCTGTCGGCGCGCTCAGAGGGGCGATGACTGAGGAGGAGTGTGGAGGAGGCTAAATTTAAATAAAAGTTAAATATAGTTACCATCATATTTAACAATAACTGAACGTAATTGGGTCTGCCCGCCGACAAACGCTTCAGCCTCACGGGGGCAGATACCTAGGGTAGCCTTAGAGATCAAACTGGCCGCCCAAGCGCGACCGACGTACCGCACTGATGCTGTTTGAAGTCATCAAGAAGGAAGGCTTCACCGGCTGCTATGCACGGGTCATCGAGTCCGTGCGCAACTGGCGGAATGTGATCGCTCCCCAGGTGGTCAGTTTTAAATGCGCGCCAACAATACAGGGATCATACCCGAGCCCCTTAATTCTTGCGGGGGTGGATCCATTTTTCTCTGCCTAAATCTCGTTAGTAGTGGTAGGCCAAACCGAAGATCCCGCGCACATCATTGACGCGTATGTCCCTGGAGGCCGTCCCCATTCGACCGGAAGCCGAATACCTGTCGTAGTACGCGCCGACAAAGCCGCTCCATGACGAGTCAAAACGGTAATCCGCCTTTGTGCCAACCTGCAGCACATTTGCGCCCGGCGCGTTCGTGGAAATGCCCCCAAGGTATCCAATATGCCCACTGATGGTAATCCGGCTGGTCGGAGCGATGGCACCATACACCCCCCCGCCGAGGGCATTGTTTACATAGGCTGCCGACTGACCCATCACCCATAAGGTGAATTGTGCACACTGGTAGCCGATGTAGGGACCAACGATCACGTTCTGGGCAACCTGAAACCCTTTACCGAACCGCGCATTGAACTGTAGGGAGTGTCCGCTTAATTTACTAGGGCTGGGACCACTCCCGACCTTAACCCCGGTGGGGCTGTAGATGGTATACGTACCCCCATTGAGAGCCGGCCCTACGCCATAGTCGAATCCCAGATGGGCAAACCACCATTCGGAATTGGCGCCGTTGAAGGCAACACCAACACCAGTGGTGGTGTTGCCACCGGACGCGGTGATCGAACCATAGGCATTACCGGCTGTAACACGGGATGGTGTGCCGACGATCTGCCCGTAGATGCCCAGACTATCCAATCCGTTGCGCAGAACGTTGGCATTTGCCCCAAGCGGAACACACAATGCGACAACAAGGATAATATGTTTCATTATTTTTGCTCTCCAGGTGATTGCAGGGTGACAGAACTCAGATTAAACGAAGCGCTCGTTTATGCTTATGCAGACCAACCAAGCAGGGATCATAATAAAATATGTCCGGTATGTCACCCATGCGCGCCGAACCGACCTCGCTCCTTAAACGCGTAACGCCGGCGAGTCATATCAGGTATCCTAATCTGATGATTTGTGGATCAGCATACACCTTCACTCCAAAACTGAAAATGCAGGATGATACTATTTTGTCCGTTAACACAAAGAAGTGTTCGCTGAAAAAATAGTATCATCCTGACGTCTCGCGGATTTCCCGCCCCCTCGGCGGGCTCTTTACCTCTAGTGGCAAGTATGCAGCGTAACCGGACGTCCAGCGGACTGTCCATGGCGTTCTCATAACTCGTCACGTCGTCGGGAAGCCGCAAAAGTATTTTGAGCGTGGATTTCGAGAATCGCAACCATATGATTTATTGATAGACAATTATCGGTATCCGACCCTTATCAAACACGTTCTTTAAATTCAGTTTTCTGAAGGGATCCCTAGAGATGCGTTGCGCGCAGGCCTTGGACGCTTTGACGCAGCGCTTGGATGTCACGACCAATCTGTATCGGAACTTGTAGCTGACACTCGCCGCTTTGAGCGAGCAGCAAGAGACCGTTATGCGGCGCTTGAACGAGTTAGAGAACACCTTGAGCAGGCTAGAGAGCGCATCGCAGCAGTTGCGCGAACTGTCCTGAACCGAGCGCAGACTATCCGAGAACGGCTACGCGCCGCTTGGGAGCGTGATCTTGGGATGGATTTTGGACGTTAAAAAATGGCAATAATCCTATTGCAATTGATTTTCTTAAGATTTTTAAATATTATTACGATCGTGCATAGATTTTTCCATATTGATCATAAATAACCCATTTATATTTATATGGCTTAGCCAGCTTTTCAACGACCTTCATAGCATCTAAAGGTGTTTTATACAACCCATTGTAAGATCCATTTATTTCAAGCTTGTACATGCTATAACTCCCTTAAAAAGGGTAAAATCAGAGATATTTTATAGCTAAAAGGCCGACAATCACAACCAGTCCAGTAACCAAACCCCCAAGCACAAAAAACCATGGGGAAACTCTATCCACAGATTTTTTTGTATCATAGTTATCACTACCAATATTATCATATGTTTTATATTCTATTATTTTTGCGGAATCTTCAGACTTGTTTTCTTCTAAGTTTTCAATTTCATCTAAACAATGAATAGTAACACGATCCTTAATATCATCAATGGCTTCGCCAATAGCCTCTATGAAATTGCCAAAAGTTGAATCTGTAGTTTTTTCTATGGCTTCAATAGAAGCTTCTATTGATTTCACTGATTTTGAGTGACTTCCCTCTCCAAAAAGATCAGAAATAGCATCTAAAGGATCGTAAAATCCTCTTTTGAAATGTTTTACAGTACCACTTATACCTGTATTTTCATTAATAAAATTTAGAAAATTTATCATGGTAGACTTGTATTCTACAAGTGTTCTATGTACTGATTCAAGATTGCCAGAAACTTCTTTTTCTATAAAACCATAATCTTTAATAAGCCATTTATTAGGACTGAAACCAACTGGTTCGCATACTTCTTTTATTATTTCATTATGCTTCTTCATATATAATCTTTCTATTTTTCTTATTTTCCCCCTAAACTTATCAATCATACTGTCTGGAGAAAATGCAATCACAGATGATGCCCAACCATCAACATCTTCTGGATCGCCTGATTTTAAGGTTTCAAAACTAGATTTATAATCATTTACAAGCTCATAAAGTAAAGCTTCAAGTTCTTGCTCAAGCATATATAATCAAAGTTCCATATCTAGTAGATTATCGCCTTGTAAGTATTCATTCAGGGTAGGAGATGCGACCCTGGAGCAAAAGTACCGTCGGGGCGAGTAACGCTGGAGAGAGTCGTATCAGACAGAATGCATCAATTTGTCTCGTGGCATTACTCAATTCAACCATAACCGATTGTATTAACTCCATTCTTCATGTCAGCCCTACATGAGACATGTATGAACCTCTCCGTCTATGCAAGATGTCGTAGATATTTGGTGGGGTCGACTGCAAACATGTATCCGGCCTGTTGGTGGGCGACTGTCATGGCCCCGATGGGTAATCCGCACATCCAGCCCTCATCAAAACGACGGCTTCTACAGCAGCCCTAGTCTCATTCAGGTTCTCTGGATGCCGGTCCGACCTGTCCCGCCATCTTTCGTCATCTGGCAATCGTTGAAAAGTGCTTTACCTCTTGATCATTGCGCTGTAATGGACTCAAAACGATGAATTTCTCCCTCATAGCCCGTCCCGTCAAGCATGAAGGAGCTCCAACCTATCCATACGTCCGCTTCCAGTCTACCGCCGACCATCAGGGCTCAACGGCGACAGGGCAGCGCTAACCGCCCATTCACGGAGTTACACTCCCCCATGCGTCCGCCAGAATTCCATTGGGGTGATTATAGGATATCGATCAGCCAACGCCAGAAGGTCTTTGTCTCCCGTGATGAGGTAGTCAGCACCAGACGTCTTGAGAGCGGCCAGCAGAGTGTGCAGCACCGGTTGATCCTTGTCGTCGCGCAAGTGCGGGTCCAACCCAGGCCATGGGGCGATCAGTTCTGCTTGGATGGCCAGAATATCTACCAGATCGCTCATCTCGGCCACCGTCAGCCCATAGCGGTGCGCCAGACGGGGCAGTACCCGGCGCAGTTCATCGAGGATATAGTCTGATAGCAGTACCTCGATGGAAGCATGTCGCCACGCGGTCAGGATCTTGCCCGGCACGCTGGCCGGGTATGCTATGCCGGAAAGCAGCACGTTGGTGTCCAGCACCACCCGCAATGCCGCCATGAACGGTTAGTGATCCTCAGCGGAAATGGACGATTCCCGCCGTTCTTGAGCGACGGCCGCCTCGATCTCCGCCATCCCTGTAGACTCAGGCACTTGCGAAAATCCCGCTTCGATCCTTTGACACAGCGCATCAAAGCGACCCTGCATCCGGCGAATGCGCTCGAAAAGACGAGCATCGATGAGCACGGCAACGGGTTTCCCATCTTTGTTAATCATCACGCTGTCGTGGCGATACTGCACCTGGTTGAGCATTTCTCCCAGGTTCTGGCGAAAATTGACCGCGTTGGTTTCCGTAATCATGGCATCACCCTCATTAACCATAATGATCATTATGGTCTCGTGCCATGCCAAGATCAATCCGGCATCGGATCTGTGCCACCACACTGCATTAGTCGGCGTTTGGGAGACTCGGGTGAATGTCCTCCGTGGAGGCACACATTGTCGGGAAGTCACATCTGTGCCATGGTGTTCCCACTCAAAAAATTCCTAAGAGCCGTCACATGCATATCTGGGTTGATGCCGACGCTTGTCCCAACGTCATTAAAGACATTTTGTATCGCGCCAGCGATCGTCTGAAACTGCCCTTGACCCTGGTAGCCAATCAAGCTCTGCGCGTACACGGCTCTGCCTATATCCGCACTGTGGTCGTGCCGAGGGGCTTTGATGTGGCCGATGAGGAAATCGTCCGGCACATCGTAGCGGGTGATCTGGTAATCACCGCCGATATTCCGCTGGCCGCCGCCGTGCTAGAAAAAAACAGCCATGCCCTCAGCCCGCGCGGGGAGCGTTATTCCCCCGAAACCATCCACGAGCGCCTGCGGATTCGTGACATGATGGAGCAACTCCGGGACTCCGGCGTGCGCACTGGTGGCCCCGCTGCCCTGAGCCAAGCGGACCGCCAGGCATTTGCGAATGCACTGGACCAGCTACTGGCCCGCGCCTGATTCTTTGGGCGGTGCGGTATAGTCATCAAAGGCCAAGAAGAGGACCGCCTCGCTCATTCGGTAGCCATTCAGGAGATGGGAGAAACGGTTATAACCTGAACATCTCCCGATAGGTGAGCACAGCAGAACAAGGGCCGTAGCATGACTGCCAGGCCACTCAGGCTACGATCGCGCCGTTACTCAAAGAGTCGGAGGTGGATAAGAAGCGGCATAATCGGTTTTTGGAAAGAGATTTTTATTAACGTATCGTTTAATGTTGACCGTGCCAATTAAAAAATGCCTTAATAGATTGTATGGCGATTAAAGGGTATGCAAATGGATCGTTCTGCAGGTAGCTATGTTACCACCACGACACTGGGCGAGTTGGTACAAGCTTTTGTGCCGCACCCATTGCCGCCCACTGAGCCCGCGCTGGAGCCAGGGTCGTTTATCGACCTGAATCGTCATGCCGAACTGGCTCTGGCACGGTTGTCCGGAGTGTCGGGGTTGGTTCCATCAGTCGATTGGCTGCTCTATAGTGCTATTCGCAAGGAGGCCCTGCTGACTTCGCAAATCGAGGGGACTCAGGCCACCTTGACCGACCTGTTCGACGAGGAGGCAGGCATTGCGATCAGCAACACAGATGATGTTGAGGAAGTCACCAACTACCTGCGCGCCTTCCGGTTGGTGCAGGAAAATCTGCGCTCGCCCCAAGGCTTGCCGATCAGCATTCGTCTGCTCTGTGCGGCCCATCGCTTGTTGCTCGCTGGCGTCCGTGGTTCAGCCAAGCAGCCGGGTGAGTTGCGCCGCTCGCAAAACTGGATCGGAGGAACACGTCCGGGCAACGCCGTCTTCGTTCCGCCACCCGCCGACCGGATCGCCGCCCTGCTTAGTGACATGGAACGATTCATCCACGACACATCCCCGGCACTTCCACCTCTCGTGAAAATCGCGCTCGTCCATGCCCAGTTTGAAACCATCCACCCCTTCCTGGATGGCAATGGACGCCTTGGCCGACTACTGATCGCGGCACTGCTGGAGCATTGGGGTCTGCTTGCCGAGCCAATCATGTACCTGAGCGGTTATCTCAAGCAGCACCAAGCCGAATACTACCGCCAACTTTCCAATATCCGCAGCGAAGGTGACTGGGAGTCCTGGGTCGCATTTTTTCTGGAGGGGGTGGCGATCGCCGCCTCCGATGCCGAACGCAGCATTATTTCGATTGCCAGCCTGATGTCTACAGACCGCCATCGCCTGCTGGTATCGTCCAAAGTTGGGCCCGCCAGTTACCGGCTGTTCGAGATGTTACCCATGATGCCCCGCTTTACCGTGGAACGGGTGAGGCAAAGGTTGGGCACAAGTTTTCCGACCGCCAACGCCGCTGTAAAAACTCTGGAAGACATGGGTATAGTGACCGAAATAACCGGCCAAAAGACACATCGAAATTACAGTTTTCAATCCTATATAGACCTGTTGAGCACTTGATGTTAACGAACAACAGAATGTCATCCTCAACAACTTATACATGGTCCGTGAGTGAGTGTTTATAATATTAGTAAAGGGGGAAGATGGCCGACTTCCCACACAAGAATATCGGGCATTGCTGTATCGGCCGCAATGCCCTGTATTATCGAAAATATAGAGGCACGGTCGATATCCCCCTTCATTATCAATGTCAGGTACGCAGCGGAAGCGGACCTTTCCGTCAAGTTTGAAAACGAGTAATATCGGCCAGGATCTGCCGGTCGTGTATGTCCTTGGCGAGAGTCCTGTATTGGGAAGAGTACTCAGAGGGGAGACTGACTCTTGTGGGTTATCCTTGGCCGCCATAAAAGAAGGAAGATCATTATGACTGTTGAACGTTTCAATATCAAAATTGCCAATGGCATACTTGACGATCTGAAATATCGACTTGATCACATCAGATGGCCAGATCAATTGGAAAATTTAGCTTGGGAACGGGGTACTGAAAAAGGCTATTTGCAGTCGCTCGTTTCGTATTGGCGGGAACATTACGATTGGCGAGCGCAAGAAGCCGAATTGAACCGCTTTTCTCAGTTTTGCTGCACTGTAAATGGTGTAAATGTGCACTTCGTACACGAGCGTGGCGAAGGACCCAATCCTTTGCCTATTATCCTTACCCACGGATGGCCAGACAGTTTCATACGCTACAAGAAGATTATCCCCCTTCTTGCAGATCCTGCACGGCACGGAGGTGATCCAAATGACGCTTTCGATGTGATTGTGCCTTCCATGCCGGGCTTTGGATTTTCCGGCAAACCTGCGATTGGCGGCGTTAACAATTATACAGTTTCCGAGCTCTGGGCCAAACTGATGACTGAAGAACTCGGCTACGCAAAATTTGCGGCAGGCGGTGGAGATATGGGCTCGGGCGTCACTAGGTATCTGGCTGCATCACACCCCGAACTTCTGGTGGGTATCCATGTCACCGATTTAGGGATAATCAGACAGCTCATGACCGCTCAAAATGAAGCAACGCTTTCCAAAGAAGAACTGCCAATACAAAGCAAACGCTCAAAAATGGATTGCACAGGAAGGTGGGTACATATCTCTCCAGTCTACCAAGCCGCAGACGCTCGCCTATGGGCTTTCCGATTCACCGGCAGGATTGGCTGCTTGGATTATTGAAAAATTCCGTGCATGGAGCGATTGCAATTGTGAGCTTGACCAGAAATTCGGCAATGATGAACTGCTCACCAACATAATGATTTATTGGGTCACAAATACCATAGGCTCCTCTGCACACAGGTATTTTGAAAACACCCATTCTTTACCCCCATTGGGGCAAATTGATGTTCCCACGGGCGTGGCACTTTTCCCCTCGGATGTATTGTTACCACCCAAAGAATGGGCGGAGAAAAATCTCAACATATCGCGTTGGACTCAAATGCCTCGTGGTGGACATTTTGCAGCAATGGAAGAACCAGAACTTTTAGCCGAAGACATTCGAGCATTCTATAGACAATTTAGAACCAAAAATAAATAGCGAATTTCCTTTCGATCGGGCGCGAAAATACGAAAACCAGAAAAACCGGCGGCAAGAAAATAACACAATGGTAGATTTAAGTTTACAACTGCCAACAGCCGTAGCCCAAAATGCCCACCTTTTCAAAAGGTAGTGCCTTCATATTTTCGCTTCGCTCGTATTCCTGCGAATGACCGCAAACGGGAAACGAATTCGTAGGGTGGTTAAGACCGCAATGGGTCGGAAGCTGCTAATTGACCATCGGCAATGAATGACTGCTATCAGTCTAACACCGCCCTTTCCCTTTCTAGCAATGGTGCGAGAACGATCACTTCCCTCGTCTCACAGAGGAGATTGTGTCATGCAAGCCAGAACCCGTTCAACCTCATCATCTTCCGTGCCCTGGAACAAAGGCAAGATCGTCGGGCAAAAGCGCCCGTTCAAGTTGCAAGAGGTCTGGGCCATTCGGATTCGTCTCCAGTTGGGAGCTCGGATCCGTGACCTTGCACTATTTGATCTTGCCATTGATAGCAAACTGCGTGGCTGCGATCTGGTGGCCCTGCGCGTCAGGGATGTAGCCCATGGTCAAAGCCTGTTGCACCGTGCAATTGTCCTGCAACGCAAGACTCAGCGACCCGTCCAGTTCGAGATTACCGAACCTACCCGCGCAGCGGTGGCTGCTTGGATCGAAAAAGCAGGCCTACGGCAAAACGACTATCTTTTCCCCAGTCGAAAACACGACTCCCCGCACTTGTCGACGCGGCAGTATGCGCGGATTGTTGAGCGATGGGTGCGCTCCATTGGCCTAGATTCTGCCGAATATGGCACCCACACCCTACGGCGTACCAAAGCGACGCTGATCTACAAGCGCACCAAGAATCTCCGAGCGGTTCAGCTCTTGTTGGGGCACACCAAGCTCGAGAGCACCGTACGGTACTTGGGCATTGAGGTGGAGGACGCCTTGGAGATCGCAGAGCAAATGGAGGTTGGATCCATGCGACTAAACACGGTTCTGTGGGTCCATCTCCACTTTTCTTGGAGCGTGAAACTCCTCATGATTCCCATTTCACTGTGGTTTCATAAGTCCTCTTCGTGGCACACGCCGCCTTTTTATCCTACTGCTGCGGGTATAAATCGACCGTACCATTATCGTGCTATCCCCCAACCTTGCACTTTGTCATTGGTAGAGTATGCTCAATTAACAGCGTCTGTTGGAAGGAGAGTCATGACGCGGCGTTGCTGCGGCTCTGATGTGAAGCGAAGATTGGGCGTGTCTGACACATACGCGAGATTCATAGTGAAGGATGTGTCTCCCGTAGGGATTGTCAGTAACGGAAACAGCCGGACCGGACATGTTTCACCATCCATTATTACGATGATTTAATATGAGATGCCCTGGTATAAATGCGACTTTCGCCCTGATGGGAAAGGATAATTAACTTGGTTCAACGCCTCCGGTTCTTGCTAGACACTAACATTTTGATTCCTCTGCAGGACTCAAAGATCGTCCTGCGTAAAGACCTTCGCAATTTTATGCGGCTATGCAATGAGCATGGCCATCAATTGCTCTACCACACCGCCTCAATCGACGATATCCAGGAAGACCAAAATGAGGAGCGCCGCAACAGGACACTTGCGCGGTTGGAGCAGTACACCCGGCTGCAGCAGGGGCCACACTGCCCGTGGAATAGAGGTGAAACGTCAACAAACGACGCTCGTGATAACGAAATCCTGTACGCGCTGAAGTGTAACGCAGCGCATGCTTTAGTCACGGAAGACATCGGCATTCACCGAAAAGCGCGAGAACGTGGGCTTTCCGATCGAGTATATTTTATTCAGTCGGCCAACGACTGGCTTCGGCGCTTGCACGAACCCGGAGATGTTCATCTTGCTAACATCGACGACATCGAGTTGCACACGCTCATGGAGCGACTCCAGAGTCCTTTTTTCGATAGTATCCGGGACGACTACGATGGGTTTGACGATTGGTTTAGTCGCAAGGCCAGGGAAGGACGACATGCATGGGTCTACAGGGATACAGAGGGCAAAGATATTTCCGCGATATGCATTTACACAGTACAAACAGGGGTGAGGATTACAGACGCCGGTGACTTCCTGCCGGGCGATGCGTTAAAACTGTCCACCTTCAAAGTTGGGGAGGCCGTTCGTGGGCGGAAGATCGGAGAGTTGTTCTTGCGTGCCGCATTCCAGTACGCGACCAGACACAGATGCGGGTGGATTTTCCTGCATGTGAAACCCGAGAAGCAGGCCCATCTCACAGAGATGATCGAGGACTTTGGCTTCCAGTATTTCGGAATTTATAAGGGAGATAGCGTGTACGTTAAGGACCATCCGGTCGACGCGCCGAATCCTTTGAAAAATCCTTTCGAGTATGTGCGGAGATATTATCCGCAATACATGAGTGGACCGTCTGTTCAAAAATTTCTTGTGCCCATTTTACCGAAGTACCATGATATTCTATTCCCGGACTGGCGAGATCCGGTGAACGGCTTGCCCGCTGGGAATCCCCAGCGTCATGTAGGCAATGCAATTAAACTGGCCTACCTATGCCACGCGCAAAGCAGGCAGCCACGGATTGGCGACATCGTGCTTTTCTACCGCACTCATAATGAACGTGTGGTAACTTCCGTTGGGGTGATTGAACGCTATAGTTCGTCTACCTCGAGCGCTGAGATCGCACAACTAGTTAGTCGCCGGACGGTCTACTCATTGGAGGAGATCGAAAGTATGGCACAATCGGAAACCAAGGTAATGCTCTTCAGGTTAATTGAGCATCTTGAAAATCCGATGACATATGTAACCCTAAAACAGCTTGGAGTCGTCAATGGACCAATTCAATCAATTACGAAGATTTCCGATGGATCTTTTTCCAGAATTATCAGGTCAGGCCAAGGGTAGAGCGATCCTGTTATCGATCAAGCCAAAGTATGTCGAGATGATTTTTTCCGGTACTAAGCGTGTGGAGTTGCGCCGAAATTGGCCTATCAAAGAGGAGATCGCGGTTATGGTCGTGTACTCGTCTGCCCCCGTACAGAAGCTGGTCGGTGTGGTTTTCATAGGCCAGATCGAGGAGTGCGATTTTGACAGGTTATGGGCCTTGGCAGACACCAACGGCGGCGGCGTGACTTACGACGAGCTTAAGTTGTACGCTGAGGGCAAGAAGATAATGTATGGCGTTATGATAGATCGCGTTAAGGTGGCGGAGGTTCAGGTTGACCCAGAATATTTGTTTCCAAACTTTACGCCTCCCCAGTCGTTCATGTATCTCAAGCCAGAGGAATACCGCCGAGTAATGCAGGCTATGTTTCCATCCGAGGATATCACATGAATATCTTCCTTGCCGGCATCCATGGCGTTGGGAAGACTTACCTATCTGCCGGGCTCCCGGAAGATCTCGGACTGGTGCACGCCTCGGCGAGCACGTTGATCCGAGAGGAACGTGCCTTAATCAACTGGGGTACAGACAAACGGGTAACCGATGTCGATGAGAACCAAGTGGCGCTGATACAGGCAGTTAAACGTCGCAATGATACTGGATCGAGACTGATACTCGATGGGCATTTTGTACTGCTTAATGCTCAAGGCAATTTCTCGCCTCTAGATGTTAAGATATACGAGTTCCTCGATCTTGACGGTGTTGTGTTACTAGAGGCTGAACCAAGTTTGATTGTCACTCGCATCTATGAAAGGGATCGGGTGTTACGAGATGAAGGAGAGATCGTTGCCTTCATGGCAGAAGAACGTCGGCAGGCGCGGGCAGTTTGCGACGCCCTTAACATCCCGATGGTGATTCTGATGTCACCGGGACCGAATCAGTTTGCGCATGTCGTAGAGCGAATGATTGGATGAGGTGAACTAGCAATAACCTACAGTGGGTCTGACGGGGGTAACTAGCACAGAAGTCTCGGAGATAGAGTCCGCCGCTCCAGCGGCGAGAAATGTTGGTGCCTCCGTTAGAATTATAACCATGCGGAAAATATAGTGCACTTCAGCATACAAAGTCACCCACCACATGATCGATTCCTAACAGTTGGACGAGCAGATATCTGGACACTCAACGTCCGCAATCAGTCTCTTACCGACCATGACTCTCTGGACGAATTTACCGCTTTCCTTTGTCGCTCGGCAAGCAGCAGCATCGTCTGCTAGGTGATCGCCTCGCCCAATGCACATCATTGGCCAGCATCCTCGTCTGAGGACCCCATCTGGTAGACTCATCAGGCCAGGCGAGGAGGCTACAGATTGTCAAGCCCAAAACCAAAGCGCAGCCCTGATCTCCGCAAGATCATCCATGTGGACATGGATGCCTTCTTTGCGGCGGTCGAGCAACACGATCGGCCAGAACTCCGCGGCCAGCCTGTAATCGTCGGTGGCGACCCCAATGGCCGGGGCGTCGTTGCCACCTGCAGCTATGAGGCACGGCGGTTTGGGATCCACTCTGCCATGTCTGCGGCCCGGGCTCGTTCTCTTTGCCCTCAGGCAATCTTTGTCCGCCCCCGCATGGATGCCTATCGAGAGGCCTCTCGTCAGGTGATGGCCATCCTACGCAGCTACACACCGCTGGTGGAGCCCCTGTCGTTGGATGAAGCCTTTCTGGACGTGACCG
>NZ_JAAZTY010000007.1 GCF_018854775.1 Acidithiobacillus ferriphilus
TTATCGACTCCGTGGCCGCACTGACCCCCAAAGCGGAAATCGAAGGCGACATGGGCGACTCCCACGTCGGCTTGCAGGCGCGTCTGATGAGCCAGGCCCTGCGCAAGCTCACCGCCAATATCTCCCGGACCAACACCCTGGTCATTTTCATCAACCAGATTCGTATGAAAATCGGGGTGATGTACGGCAGCCCGGAAACCACCACCGGCGGTAACGCCCTCAAATTCTACGCCTCCGTGCGTCTCGACATCCGCCGCATCGGCGCGATCAAAAAGAGCGACGAAGTGGTAGGCAACGATACCCGCGTCAAGGTGGTCAAGAATAAGGTCGCACCACCTTTCCGTGAAGCCGAATTCGCCATCTATTACGGTGAAGGCATCTCCCGTCTTTCCGAGTTGGTGGACCTCGGCGTGAAGTTCGACATCGTCGAAAAAAGCGGCGCCTGGTACAGCTATCAGGGAGAACGCATCGGCCAGGGCAAGGATAACGCCCGCCAGTATCTCAAGGAACATCCGGAGTTGGCGGTCAATATCGAGCAGCGGATACGGGCAGCGGCAGCAGGACATCCCCTGGCTTTTGCCGAAGACGTGGTAGAGCCCGCAGCGGTCGAGTAATTGACGGCAGAACGCGGCGATCCCACCGCGCTGGCGCTACGGTGGCTGGCGCGTCGGGAATATGGACGTCTGGAGTTGCGTGACAAGCTGCTCCGCGCGGGATGTGACGCAGGGGACGTGGCGCTGGCGCTGGACGCACTCGTCGCTGTCGGCTATCAGGATGACGCGCGTTATGCGGAAATGCTCACCCGTACCCGCGTGCGTCAGGGGCACGGGCCGTTGCGCTTGCGTCAGGACTTGCAGCGGGCGGGGGTGGAAGCTACCGCAGACCCCGAGATTAACTGGCTGGTGCAGGCGCAGGCGGTCTGTCAGAAGCGTTTTGGCGATACAGTGCCAGCAGATGCCAAAGATTATGTCCGGCGTGCCCGTTTTCTGGCGGGACGGGGATTTACCGGAGAGACGATTCGCCGGGTGTTGGCCGCCAGTAGAGAAAGGGATTTCTCTGCGGATTGACAGCGGGTGAGGGGGCGAGAAACCCTCGCCCGGAGACAAAAACACTTTATCTTTAACAACGGAAGACCGATGCACGCGCAAGCCATTCGCCAAGCTTTTCTGGAGTATTTTGTGGAACAGGGGCACCAAATCGTCCCCTCCAGCCCGCTGATTCCCCGTAATGATCCGACCCTGCTGTTCACCAATGCCGGTATGGTGCCCTTCAAGGATGTGTTTCTCGGTCTGGAAACCCGTCCCTACCGGCGCGCCGTCTCCTCACAGCGCTGTATGCGCGCGGGCGGCAAGCACAACGATCTGGAGAATGTCGGCTACACGGCGCGGCACCATACCTTTTTCGAAATGCTGGGCAACTTCTCTTTTGGCGATTATTTCAAGCGTGAAGTGATCGGTTTTGCCTGGCGTTTCCTCACCGAACGTCTGGACCTGCCGCCGGAAAAGCTCTGGATTACGGTTTACGAAGAGGATGATGAGGCGGCTGACATCTGGATTAACGAGATCGGCATTGATCCCGCGCGCCTCTCCCGCTGTGGCGAGAAGGATAACTTCTGGAGCATGGGTGACACCGGTCCCTGCGGCCCCTGCTCAGAGATTTTCTATGACCACGGCCCCCACATTCCCGGTGGCCCTCCGGGCAGTCCGGAGGCGGATGGCGATCGCTATATCGAAATCTGGAATCTGGTCTTCATGCAGTTTGACCGGGACAGCAATGGCGCCCTGACCCCTCTGCCCAAACCCTCCGTCGATACCGGCATGGGTCTGGAGCGCCTCGCGGCCGTGCTCCAGGGCGTACATAACAACTATGACACCGACCTCTTCAAACCGCTGATCGCCGCGGCGGCGCAACTTTGTGGCAAGGCATATGGCCGCGACATGGCGACGGACATCAGCTTGCGGGTGCTGGCGGATCACATCCGCGCCTGCAGCTTTCTCATCACCGATGGCGTCCTGCCCGCCAATGAAGGCCGCGGCTATGTGCTGCGCCGCATTATTCGTCGCGCCGTGCGGCATGGCCGCAAGCTGGGCATGGAGACCGTATTTTTTCATCAACTGGTGGCGCCGCTGGTGGCGGAGATGGGCAGCGCTTTCCCTGAGTTCACGCGGGCACAGCGCGAAGTCGAGCGCGCTCTGGAGCGTGAGGAAACCCGCTTCCGGGAAACGCTGGAGCGCGGACTGAGTCTGCTGGAAGAGGCCATTGCAGGCCTGGCAGCGGGTGCCGCCATTCCCGGCGAGATCATTTTCCGGCTCGCGGATACCTTTGGTTTCCCCGTCGATCTGACCGCCGATATCGCCCGCGAGCGTGATCTGATCATGGATATGGGGGGTTACGAGGCGGCCATGGCTACGCAGCGCAGCCGTTCCCGTGCCGCCTGGGCGGGCAGCGGTGAGATCAAAACGGAACGGGTGTATCACGATCTGGCCATGCGTTTGCCGGCTACCGGATTCACCGGCTATACGGCCTGTGCGGGTGAAGGAAAAATACTGGCGCTGATCCGCGATGGCGAAGAGGTGGCTTTCCTCGAAGCAGGGGATGTGGGTGCGGTTATTCTCGACCGGACGCCTTTTTACGGGGAGTCCGGCGGGCAGGCGGGGGATCGTGGCGAACTCCGGTCGGATGGTGCCCTGTTTGCCGTGACTGATACGCAAAAGCCCATGGGCCACCTGCATGTGCATTTGGGGTGTTTGACATCCGGTCGTTTGCAGGTTGGCGATGTGGTGCTCGCCGGTGTGGACGAAGTGGGGCGTCGGGCGACGGCAGCGCATCACTCCGCGACCCATCTGCTCCACGCCGCCCTGCGCAACGTTCTTGGCAGCCACGTGCAGCAGAAGGGTTCGCTGGTCAATCCGGAGCGGCTGCGTTTCGACTTCAGTCAGCCGGAGCCGGTGACGGCCGCGCAGTTGCGGGAGATCGAGCGCGTGGTCAACGCCGCCATCCGCAACAATGTCGGCGCAGAAACCCGGGTGCTGCCCATTGCCGAAGCGCAGGCCCTGGGTGCCATGGCCCTCTTCGGCGAGAAGTACGGTGATGAGGTGCGGGTGGTGCGCATGGGAGATTTCTCCATGGAGCTCTGTGGCGGCACCCATGTGGAGTCGCTGGGGGATATGGGCGTATTCAAGATCCTCAGCGAAAGCGGCGTGGCGGCGGGCATCCGGCGTATTGAAGCCGTCGCCGGCGCGGTAGCGCTAGAAGTTATTCAGCGCGATGAAGAACGCCTGCAAGCGGCAGCCGGACTGTTGAAAGTCGCTCCTGCAGAGCTTGATCAACGTCTGGCACAAACCCTGGAGCGCCTGCGCCAGTTAGAAAAGGAGCTGGAAAAGGTCAAGCGGGATGAAGCCGCCAGAGCGGGTGCCGATCTTGCCGCACAGGCCGAGGACGTAGGCGGAGTGCCGGTGTTGATCAGGCGCCTGGAGGGGATGGACGGCAAAGCCTTGCGCGATGCCCTGGATCGCCTGCGCAGTCAGTTACCTGACGGCGTCATCGTCCTTGCCGGAGTGGAAGGGGAAAAAGTGGCGTTGATTGCCGGCGTCGGTAAGGCGTTGAGCGGACGCATTCACGCCGGAGATCTGGTGAATACCGTGGCACAGCCGTTGGGTGGCAAGGGCGGTGGGCGTCCGGAACTGGCGCAGGCCGGGGCCGGCAATCCGGCGGCCTTAGATGCCGCCCTCAACGCCGCCCGCGACTGGGTCAGAGGTGAACTCGGTTAGTTCCGACTCCGCCGCGATCCTTGTCAGTGAGGACCGTGACCTTGGTCATGACCGTTATGGCCTCGACCCGGTCCACCACGATCCTCCGGTCGCTGCGCAGGTCCGTGGCCTTCTGGTCCCCGAAAAGCGCCAGGCGCCCGCTGCTCTGGTCCGCGATAGCGCGGCGGTTGTGGACGTTCCGCTGGTCGGAAATGGCGCCATTGTGGATCGCGATAATGGCGGCCGACGTCGCGCTGAATATTCTGCCAGTCGCGGTGATTCCAACGACGGAGCGCGGGTGGTGGCGCGACGATGGGGCGCCAGGGCCCACGATAGCCCGGCCCGGCCCACCAGCGATTCCCGTAATAGTAATAATAAGTTGAGCCCAGATAGAAAATGGGTTGAGGGGTGCCATAGGCCGCATAGACCCCCAGATTGCTCAGCCATATCATCAGAGGTGGTGCGGCGATGGTTGCGGGCGGGTAACCCGGCGCTGCATATATGGGCTGCGTTCCAATATTTAACTGAATATCCACAGGGGACGCACTGGCCTCAGTGACTGCTGTTCCGGCATATAGGATGGCGCCGGACACTAACCAGACGAGGTGACGTTGTGGCCATTTCATGATGCTTGCCTCCGCAGGAAATAACGATTCATCGTGTCTGGCTCATTATTGCGCCAAGACGCCATTGCGGCCAGATGGTTTGGGGGGCTTGGTCTAAAATGGCGGCATAGACAACGGTGTTGGTCAGCACGCTCTGCACATAGTGGCGGGTCTGTTGGAAGGGGATATTCGCGGTGAAAATCGGACCGGCCCATGGTCCCGGGGGTGGTGTCCAACGGTTCAGCCAGCGTTGTGGTGCGCTGGGTCCGGCGTTGTAGGCGGCCGCAGCCAGCAACTCGGAGCCGCCAAAATGCTGTTGCTGAAGGCTCAGATAGTGAGAACCCAGGGTCAGGTTGCCGCTGACGCTATGCAGATCGGCGTTGGCGGCTGCGGCGACATGGGTCTGTAGCCATTGGGCTGTGGCAGGCATCACCTGCATCAACCCCTGTGCGCCGACGTCGGACCGGATACCGAACGCAAAACCGGATTCCTGCCGGATCAGACCGGCCAGGAAGGCGCGGCGCAGGCCGGTCTGAGTGGCGGCGGCGTCGATTTCCTGTGCATAGGGGAGCACGTAGCCTTGTTGCCAGTCTTCTCCCCCGTGAATCAGACTGCTCGCATGAATACCCAGCAGCCACGCCTTATGATGTAAAGCCATCCGGGCTGCGGCTTTGATCTCCCCCGTCCCGTTCAACCCCTTCAAAAACTGGTCCCATTCGGCGAGGGCGTCGAAATAGAGTCCGAGATGATAGAGTGTGATCGCGGTCCGCTCGGGAACGTTATTATCCGATATGGCGCTCGTTTCGCTCGGTGCGGGCGGATCGTCAGGCTTTAAGATCAGCGGCCTGTTGAGGGTCGCCATAGCCAGTTGTCCGTAATAAGTCCAGGGAGATTCCAGGGCCGTCAGCAAAGTGTGGGCAGCCTGCGTATGTCCGCGTTGCAGCAGCGCGACGGCGGACCAGAATTGCCACCGCCGCTGCTGGCGTTGGACGGTGTCCATCTGCCGTGTGGCCTGCTCCACCATGCTCCAGTTGCCATCGCGTAAAGCGGTGCGCACCATCCAGGCCAATAGTTGTGGCCGGGGACGAAATTGCGGATCAGCGGCATAGGCTTGGGCATACCAGTGTCCGGATTCGGAACGAAAGGACAGGGTGGCGTGGTAGGCACTGTTATAAAGCACCAGCGACTTATCAGCGGCGGAGAGGACGCCGAGGGTCCGCACAAACTGTACCGCCTGCGCGGGGTGAGTGGCAGCGAGGCGCAGCAGGGCAAGCACCAGTAGATGGGCCTGACCAGTTGGCCATTTGTGGCTGCCATAATGCTGAATCTGCTGAGATATCCACGCGGCAGGCGCAGTTACCGTCCGCGCCAGCTGACCGGATTGCGCCGCGGGTAAAAATGGCGCAAAGCGCAGCGCAGCGTCAAAAGCGGAGGCCTCGTACATTTGTTGCAGGCGCCGCCACAGTTCTGGCGGCGTGATTTGCCCCTGTTCCAGATAGGCACGCGCCATGGCGTTGCAGGCATGATCATTCGCTGCGGCGCCGCTCCAGAGGAAGAATGGGGCAACCACCGTGCTGGTGCTGAGCAGTGGATCGCGCGCCGCATCACAGCGCAAGCTGATCAGATCGGGGATGCTGCCGGCCTGAAACACCTGGGTAAAATCCGACCAGTCCTCACGGCGCGCGAGTTCTAACAGCCACTGTTGGCGCAACAAATGATGCGCCACCCCGCTCGGATAGTGCTTCGCATAGCGTTGATACTGGTCTTGGGTCATGCTTTTGAGGCGGGGTTGCAGAGACCAGTACCCTACCCATGGCCCCATGTAGGTATTTTCTAATTCAGGCAACGCGTTGGCGGCAGGGCGATAATCACCCTGGGCGAAAGCGCTTGCCGCCGAATTCAGGAGTCGCTTCTGAACGGTGTTGAGGGTGTCGGTCGCCGCAACTGCCGTACCGTAACTTAATACCAGCGACATCAAGACCGCTACAGGGCGCGGAAGACGCATTTCCAGGATTGTTTTAAACACAGTCATCGACTGCGACGCTTGGGGATGGAGGTAAGCCGCCGAGGATGATCTTTATTGACGCCTGCTTGCTGAAGAATGGCGACTATTTTATCTGCTGTCCGTGCTGCTTTCATACGTCTTGATTCCTAGAATTCGCCGACGAAATCAAATGGCTTGCAGGGCTGACCAGGGCACCTCTGGTAACCCCATCTATAATGCCACCAAGCGTGCCGTTCAGGAAGCGTCGTGGCTCGTGTGCCTCAGCGCTGAGTTCCGGGCAGTGGCGCGAGAAGAGAAGCAAGATCGTCAGGGCCGAAACGGAGCTTTTCTTTCTGCGCTTTTTCCAGCACGCCGGCGGCGAGGAAGGCCTTTTTCTCCTGCAACGCCAGGATTTTTTCCTCAATACTCCCGGCAATAATCAGTTTGTAAACAAAAACCTGGCGTTTCTGGCCGATACGGTGGGCACGATCGGTGGCTTGATTTTCGGCGGCGGGGTTCCACCATGGATCATAGTGGATTACGGTGTCTGCTGCCGTGAGGTTGAGACCGACCCCGCCTGCCTTGAGGCTGATCAGGAAGAGCGGCACTTCACCGCGCTGAAAGCGGTCGATGGGCGTCTTGCGATCCTGGGTGCTGCCGGTGAGCAGCACGTAGGGGATATGCATCTTGTCGAGACGTGCACTGATCAGGGCGAGCATCTCGGTGAATTGTGAAAACAGCAGAATCTGGCGACCTTCCGCCAGCAACTCCGGAATCATCTCCATGAGCAGCGACAGTTTGGCGCTGTCCTGTACTTTACGCGCCTTCTCGCTCTTGAGCAGGCGCGGGTCACAGCAGACCTGACGCAGCTTGAGCATGGCGTCGAGGATGACGATCTGGCTACGTTGAAAACCTTTGGCGGCGATTTCCTGGCGGATACGTTCATCCATGGCGCTGCGCACGGTTTCATAGAGGTCACGCTGAGCCCCGTCAATATCCATGGAGCGGATGATGATGGTCTTCTCGGGGAGTTCTTTGGCGACTTCTTCCTTGCGGCGGCGCAGGATGAAGGGACGCACCCGACGGGCCAGTAAATCCAGACGTTCAGCATCTCCATGGCGTTCGATGGGGCTGCGCCAGACGCGCTGGAAGCTGCGCTGGTCGCCGAGAAAGCCGGGCAGGAGGAAGTCGAATTGCGCCCAGAGTTCGCCGAGGTGGTTTTCCAGCGGTGTGCCGGTGAGGGCGAGTCGATGCCGGGTGGGAATCTCGCGAATAGCTTCGGCGGCGCGGCCCTGCGCATTTTTGACCATCTGCGCCTCGTCGAGAATCAGCAGATGGAAACGCTGGTCCTTGAGCGTCTCAATGTCCCGCCAGACCAGCGGATAGGTGGTGAGAATCAGATCATGCTTGGGTATTTCGGCAAAGCGGCTGCTGCGCTCTTTACCGTGCAGGGAGAGTACCCGCAGGTCGGGGGCGAAGCGCTCTGCTTCTTCCCGCCAGTTATGAATCAGGGAGGTGGGCATGATAATCAGGGCGGGATTGGTCAGGCGGCCGCTCTCCTTCTCCAGCAGCAGGTGGGCGAGGGTTTGCGCGGTTTTGCCGAGACCCATGTCGTCCGCGAGAATGCCACCCAAATGATGCTCGCGCAGAAATTGCAACCAGGCAAGCCCATCCTGCTGATAAGGGCGCAGGGGGAGGGCGAAACCGGCGGGTGCCGCGACTGGTGTAATCTCCCCATTCCGGGGCAGGCGCTTGGCCAGGGCGCGTACGGCATCCATACCTTCACTACGCCACTGGCTGTTATCCGCCAACTGGGTGAGCCGTGGCGCGTCAAAGGCGGACAAGCGTAGAGGGCCTGGAGCGCCAAGGCTGAACAGGTCGATGAGGGTGCCGACCAGTGGCTTCAGGCGATCCGCCGTGGTCTGGATGGGGACACCGGCCGGGGTGTGCAGGTGAATGTGCTCATCATCCGGGATCGTGCCGAGGCCACCCGGATCCAGCCAGCGCGGATCGCGAGCGAAAAGGGCGCCGAGCAGGGGGGGCAGTGCCAGCCGTTTGCCGTCCACCACGATGCCGACATCCAGACCCAGCCAGCCCTCTTCGGCGCCATCCACCTGCATATCCCATTCGTCCACTTGCAGGAAGTAATGGCGGAAACCATCGGGCCAGCGCACTTCCCAGCCTTGTTCGCGGAGAGTTTCAACGCTCGTTGTCATGAATCGATCCCAGTCGGCCTCGCTGGTTAGCCCGTAGATGGGCTGCGGCAACAGCGACAAACTGTGGAAGATGCTGGCTTTGACGGGCTCCAGGCCGGTTTTACCCAATTCTTGCAACACCCGTTTTTCGGCTGCCGTATCGCGTTTTATGCGAACCATTTCGCCATTGTTGAGGGTCTGGATGGCACTGTCGTCGTCTATGGCGATGTGCGCGGGACCATATACAAAAGTGGGTTGCGCATAGTCGAAGCGGCAGCTAGGGCCCCATTGACCGGCATAGTTGCGGTGCGCTTGGATGCCGAGGAGTGCCAGGGTGTCGCACCAGAGCAAGGCTTGCAGCGGTGCAGCAATCTCCCGCAACTCTTGTTCTGGATCGGTTACGGGTGCGGGGAGCCCAGGCGCCGACTGTTCCAGCATCTCACGCAAAAGGGTGGCTTCTTGCGCATTAAGGGGGGGGGCCTGCAACAGATCGCGCAGGACCGTGACCGGCATGTCTGTGTCGATCGGGCCGATTTCCTGGCTTTCTTCATCCAGATACCAGGTAATATCCAGTGGCAGGTAGCCGCTGGCGGCTGGCGTGGTTTCCAATGCCGGATATTGCTCCCCACCCTTGCTGACTTTCCAGATCAGCGTGCCGGGCCGGTTGTCGCCCAGGCGCAGGGCTGGGTTGGTCAGTGTGTTGCCGAAGAGACGCCCTGTGCCCGCGAGCAAGGTGAGCGCCGCGGCGCCATGGCGGGGGCCGAGATCAAATTCACCTGTTTGGCTGGCGTAAGGGTCTTCCAGCAGCAGGCGCCGCAAGGCACGTTGGTCCGTTTCATCAATAAAGCTTGGTGTACGGCGTAGAGCGCCTTCAAAATTGTACCAATGGGTGAGATCAGTACATTCTCCCGTCTTGTTCAGACGGGCCTTGCGACAACTGAGAACCGGACCCTGATGGCGTCTGCTGTTCAGTTCCAGCAGCCAGTATAGGGCGTAAGTGGTGGTCGGGGGCTTGCGTTTGGGCGGATCCAGGTGGGAGCGCAGTTCGCTCAGCCATTGCATCACATGCGGGCGTAACACCGGCGTCGGCGTCGTGTGGCTGCGTTGGGCGAGCAGGGCCAGCAGCACTGCCGTGACATGCTTGCAGCGACTGCCCACCGGGCAGGTACACAGGGTCACCAGGTGCCCCTGGCTGAGGTGAATGTCTACCCGGTACGGCTTGCGTGCCGTGCCCTGTACCAGGGCGCTGAGGTCGGTGCCGCCGCGCTGCTCCAGATGGCTGATGGACTTCTGATAAGGTTGGGCCTTGCGAATCTCCAGATCACCCAGCCAACTGCGGATGTCTTCATAGCTGTACGTCTCCAGCGTGGGCATCGTACTGGCATCGCGGTGCCAGTTCATCCAGTCGTTCTTGGTGGGCATGGGGCTTGCTCGGTGGTGTAACCATTATCAGGAAATGCACTTGGGCGACGCCGCAGTGCAAACCGCATATAGTACACAGTCGACGGGTAAGAGGGGAAGCCGTTCGAACTGGTCCGCCAGTATCCCCGCCAGCGCCTTGCAGTTATCATGGGCGAAACGGCAGACACAGAGGGGCAGGTGATGACGGCTTTTGGGACGAGTGGGTTGCGGGGTCTGGTGGCGGATCTCACGGATCAGGTCGTTTATGCACATACGCGGGCTTTTCTGCGCTATCTTGCGGAAATCGGCGAGTTTCACGCCGGGGATGCAGTGATACTGGGCGGCGACCTGCGTCCCAGCACGCCGCGGATGCTGGCCGCGGCCTGGGCTGCTGTCCTGGCGGAAGACGGGCAACCGGGGTTTGCCGGATATCTCCCCTCACCAGCACTGGCTTTTGCAGGACTGACGGCGGGGGTACCATCGCTGATGGTCACCGGCAGTCATATTCCTTTTGATCGCAACGGCATCAAGTTTAACCGCCCGCATGGGGAATTGATGAAAGCCGATGAGGCCGGGATCCTGCGTCAGGATATGACGGTGGATGCGGCGCTTTTCGACGACGCGGGCGCGCTGCGCAAACCACCTGTTTTGCCTGGTCCCGACCCGCACTGGCTGGCGCTCTATCAGCAGCGTTACCGGGACTTTTTCGGCGCGGACAGCCTTGCCGGATGGCGACTGGGCGTCTACCAGCACTCCGGTGTCGCCCGTGATCTGCTGGTGACGCTGCTGGAGTCGCTGGGTGCCGAGGTGCTGCCCCTGGGGCGCTCGGCGGATTTTGTGGCCCTGGACACCGAGGCCCTGCGCCCCGAAGACACGGTTCTGGCGCAGCGTGCGGTGGCTGAGCACCATCTCGATGCGCTCCTGACCACGGACGGCGACGCCGACCGTCCCATGATCGCTGACCATGAAGGCCGCTGGTGGCGCGGTGATGTGTTGGGGATTCTGACGGCGCATGCCCTGGGCGCCCATACGGTAGTCACGCCGGTAAGCAGCAATACGGCGCTGGAGTTGTCCGGCTTTTTTCAGGAAATCCGGCGCACCAGGATTGGTTCCCCTTACGTCATAGCGGCGATGCAGGGCGCTTTGCAGGAGGGACAGATGCCCGTCTGTGGTTATGAGGCGAACGGCGGTTTTCTGCTGGGCAGCCCGCTCACTCGTGATGGCCGCACTCTGGCGCCGCTTCCCACCCGCGACGCGATTCTGCCCATGTTGACGGTGCTGACGGCGGCGAAGGAGCGGCGCACCCCCCTGGCAGCCTTGCTGGCCGATCTGCCGCCCCGTTTTACCGCCAGT
>NZ_JAAZTY010000070.1 GCF_018854775.1 Acidithiobacillus ferriphilus
GCGCCGCTGCTCGCGGCGACACTCTTCGACCTTGCCCGCCGCAGCATCAGCGGCGCAGATGTGCCTGGTCTTGCGGCGGCAGGCTGGGAAAGGTTGGAGCAGGCCGGTTTTTTGCCGGACTATCTGGAGTTGCGCGATGGCCAGTCTTTGCGGGCACTTACCACTCCGCAACCTGATGCACGCTGGTTCGCGGCTGCACGGCTGGGGCAGACCCGGCTCATCGACAATGTTATAATTTCCGGATGAGCACTCGCCTGCGCGAAATTCCTTACAACTACACCTCATTTTCAGACGCCGAGATCGTCCGCCGCCTGATCGGGATGGATGCTTGGCGGCTGCTGGAAGATCTGCGCGAACAACGGATCACCGGACGTTCGGCACGGATGCTCTTTGAAGTGCTGGGCGATCTCTGGGTGGTGCAACGCAATCCTTACATCCAGGATGATTTGGCACAGGATCGGCATCGCCGCCAAGCCCTCTGGGATGCTCTGGCACATCGCTTGAACGATATCGCCGATCGCGCTGAAGGCAATCCGCTGGTGATCCGTTTGCTGGAGAGCGCTCGCCTCGCGGTGCGCAACTTTACCCAGCAATTTGATGAAGATCTGGCGCTGCGCAAGAAGGCGGAGCGCCGTCTGCTCAAAATCACCAGCAAAGATAATGTCAACTTCAGCGCCTATGCCCGCGTCGCCCACGTCACTGACGCCTCCGACTGGCGTGTGGAACTACCCTTCGTCGTCCTTTATCCCGCCGACGAGTCCGAGGTGCAGCGCATGGTCGCCGTTTGCCGCGAAATTGGGCTATCCATCATCCCGCGCGGTGGTGGCACCGGCTATACCGGCGGTGCCATTCCACTGCGCCGCCACTGCGCTGTCATCAATACCGAAAAGCTGGAACAAATGTCGGTGATCGAGATGGTCACGCCGCAGGGCCTGAGCAGCCCTGTCCCCAG
>NZ_JAAZTY010000071.1 GCF_018854775.1 Acidithiobacillus ferriphilus
CGGCGTGGCGCTGGCTACACACCTGCCTACGGCGCGGTATCATCTGCTGGAGTCGGGTACGCATATGATTTTACTGACCCACGCTGCGGAAATTAGGGCGGAGATCCAGGATGTATTGCCTTGACCCGTTTGCAGAAACCCGCCCCGAGATCCGGCGGGTGCTAAATGTTCAATGTTGTCCCCGGCCTAGCTGTTCAAGGTCGCCGCCAGCAGGGGCCGCAACTCCTTGAGCGTCCTCGCATTGAGCACGTCTTTCTTCTCCAGCCAGCCGCGCTGCGCTTGTTGTAGGCCAAAATGCAGATTGGCGAAGTCGTGAATGCTGTGGGCATCGGTATTGACGGCCAGCAGCACGCCTTCTTCCTTGGCCATCCGGGCATGGATGTCGACGAGATCCAAACGTTCCGGCTGGGCGTTGATCTCCAGAAAGCAGCCCCGCTCGCGCGCATGGCGGATGACGCGGGACATGTCCACGTCCATGGGTTCCCGGCTGCCGATGAGCCGCCCGCTGGGATGGGCGAGGATGCTGAAATGGGGGCTGTCCATGGCCTTGAGGATGCGCGCGGTCTGCTTGCCTCTGGACAGATCGAACTGGGAGTGCACCGCAGCCACCACCAGATCCAGGTTACCCAGGATACTTTCGGGCAAATCCAGGCGACCGTCTTCCAGGATGTCCACCTCTACGCCCTTGAGGAGCGTAATGCCATCGAGTTCCCCATTAAGGGCGTCAATCTCATCCATCTGTCGGCGCAAACGCACCGGGTCCAGGCCATGGGCGACGGCCAGATGGCGGCTATGCTCGGTGATGGCCAGATATTCCAGGCCTGCGGCCCTGGCCGCCGCGGCCATGTCCCGCAAACTATAGTGACCATCGCTGGCCTTGCTGTGGGCGTGCAGGTCGCCGCGCAAATCGCCCATCGCCACCAGTTTCGGCAGGTGTCCGGCGCGGGCGGCCTGGATTTCGCCGCGGTTCTCCCGCAGTTCCGGCTCGATATAGGGCAGGCCGACGGCGGCGTAGACCGATTCCTCCGTATCGCCGGCAATTCGTTCCTTCCCGCGAAAAAGCCCGTATTCGTTGACCTTCAGACCCATATCCTGACCCATGCGGCGGATGGCGATGTTATGGGTCTTGGAACCGGTGAAATAATGCAGGGCGGCACCGTAGGCGGATTCGTCCACGGCCCGGAGGTCGACCTGAAGTTTGTTCCGCAGGATCACGGTGGCCCGGGTGGTGCCCTGGGAGAGGACCTCCGCCACATCTTCATAGGCGGTGAAGCGTTCCATCACCGGACTGTCGGCGGTGGCCGTCGCCAATATATCCAGGTCGCCCACCGTGTCCTTGCCACGCCGGAAGCTGCCGGCCACCACCACCCGTCGCACGCC
>NZ_JAAZTY010000072.1 GCF_018854775.1 Acidithiobacillus ferriphilus
CCCGCCTGCAAACCTCTTTGCTCCAGCAAATCCGGGCGCCGCTCGGCGGTACGGCCTAGCGACTGTTGCAAACGCCAGCGGCGGATACGCCCATGGTCTCCGGATAGCAGCACCTCCGGAACACTTGCCCCCGCCACCACTTCGGGCCGGGTATAATGCGGGCAGTCCAACAAACCAGATGCGGCAAAACTGTCCTCCGCCGCCGAATCCGCATGACCCAGCAGACCCGGCAATTGCCGCGCCACCGCCTCCATCAGCACCAGCGCCGGCAACTCACCGCCCGCCAGCACGTAGTCGCCGATGGACCATTCCGCATCCACCGCCGCCAGCACCCGCTCGTCAACGCCTTCATAGCGGCCCGCCAGTAAAATCAGGCCCGGCAACACCGCGAAATCCTGCACCGCCTGCTGCTGCAAGCGCCGCCCCTGGGGCGACAAGTAAATCACCGGCACCCCCGGATTGGCCTGCCGCGCTGCCGCAATAGCCGCCAGCAAAGGCGGCGCCATCATCAGCATGCCCGGCCCGCCGCCGAAAGGGCGGTCATCCACCCGCCGGTAGGTGCTGTCACTGAAATCCCGCGGGTTCCAGGTTTGCACCTCGATCAGCCCACGGGTCAACGCGCGTCCGACAATGCCCTCCTGCAAATAACCGTGGATCAGCCCTGGGAAAATGGTGATGACGTCGAAACGCATCACCAGTCGGCTTGCCAATCCACGATAATCCGCCCGACGGACAGATCCACACCCGCAGAGGCTTCGGCCGACCACGGAATGAGCAGCTCACCGCCCTTACCGTCGTCGACCACCATCACGTCATTCGCCCCGGTTTCCAGGAAAGCGGACACGGTGCCCAGAGCGACACCCTCTCGGTTCAGTACCCTCAACCCGATCAGCGTGCTCCAGTAAAATTCACCGGCTCCCGGATCAGGCAATTCAGCCCTGAGCACCGCGATCTCCTGCCCGATAAGGGCACGCGCCTGCTCACGGTCATCCACCTGCTCAAGCTTGGCCACCACACCCTCGCCCTGCATACGCCCGTCTTCCAGCACCCAAGGGCGCCGGGCCGGGCCGAGATACCAAGGCGAGTAATCGAGGATGGCGTCGCGCTCTTCGGTAAAAGAAAAAACCTTTACCATACCGCGCACACCATAGATGCCGGAGACACGCCCCAGCACCACCCACTCCCCGGCGTCAGGCGCTGGCAACACCCGTCTTGCTCACGCCTTCTTTCTTCAGAAAGCCGGCGACGGTGTCGGACGGCTGGGCACCCTGGCTCAACCAGTAAGCGGCGCGTTCTTTGTTGATCCGCAGCTCGGCTACTGCGCCAATGGGATTGTAAAAGCCCAGGCGCTCAATAAAACGACCATCCCGACGGCTACGACTGTCGGTCACCACAATGTGATAAAAAGGCCGCTTCTTGGCGCCGCCCCGGGCCATACGAATGACTACCATGTGTTCTCCTTAACCATGATCCTCTCCCACTGTGCGGGAGAAAGGCGCGTATCGTAACTAAAAACAAGCTCTAACGGAAGGGTAAACCGCCCTTCAACATCGATTTGGGATTCATCCCCAGCAAACGGCTGAGCCCCCGGCCCCCTTTACCCATTTTTTTGAACATCTTTTGCATCATTTCGAACTGCTTGAGCAGGCGGTTGACCTCGGTGACGGTCGTGCCGGAA
>NZ_JAAZTY010000073.1 GCF_018854775.1 Acidithiobacillus ferriphilus
TTCTCCTGCCGAGCCGGCGCGGAGGCGACAGCGGCTACGCGTACCGGCAGCGCCCAAGCCGCGCTCATGCCGGTCAGCCAGAGCAGGATGGCGAGGCCGATAACGGCGGGCCAGCGTGGGGAAATGTGGATCATCGAGCGTTGGCGAGGGGTCATGACGATTTCCTTTGATCGGGCAACAAGCCACTATCCAATGCCAGTTGCGCACGGGTCAGGCGGGCGCGGATGGCGGCACCCGCGCTTTGCAACTGGGTTTGTACCCAGTCATTCTCCGCTTGTTGTAACGCCAGTGCGCTCTCCGCACCGGCGAGGTAGCCCTTGCGGGTCATGGTATAGACCGTCCGTGCGGTCCGGGCCAGCGTCTGAGCGTCCTGCAAGGCGTTTGCTGCCGCCTGTGCCGCCCCGTAATCGGCTGCCAGACGGCTGCGAATCTGCAGTCGCAGCGCCGCCTTGGCGGCCCGCATGGCCGCCACTTGCTCCTGCGCCGCGGCGACGCGATCCCGGTTGCGGCCAAAGCCAAAAATGGGCATCTGCAGGCTAAGGATCGCCTGCCAGCCCAACCGCTGGCTTTGCGGCAGTGTCGAGGTGTCCACCCCATAGGCGCCAGTGGCGGCGATGATCGGCAGCCGCGCCGCCTGCCGGTAGTGCAACAGCGATCGCGCCGATTGAATTTCGCCATCGGCGACGCGCAACAGCGGCTGCGATTGATCGGCTTGCTGGCGGAGCGTATTGGTACCCGGCAAGGCCGTGCGTGGGACGGCGACGCGCGCCAGCACGGGTAACGCCGCCGTTGTGTAACCGGTTTGCAGCGCGAGCACCTGGCGCGCCGCCTGCGCCCGCGGCCGCGCCTGATCGAGTCCCATCCGGATACGCACCAGGGTCAACTTGGATTGACTCAGATCCAAGCGGGAGCGGGTCCCCGCCCGGTAGCCCTCTTGTGTTGCCACGAGCATCTGGCGCGCGGCCGCCAGCGCCTTGCGCCAGACGGCCAGAGTGTTGGCGTCCAACGCCATCTGGTAATAAGCCATGGTTACCTGCGCCGCGACCGCAAGCTGCGTCTGCTGCAACTGGTAACGGGCGATGGCCGAGCGGTTGCGGGCCAGCGCCGATAAGGCATAGGCTTGCGGCGTATACAGTGGGATCTGCAGGCGAACCTGTCCGATCAGTTCCCGCGCGCCATTGGCGCTGACAAAGCGCGGCTGGCCGTTCTGGGTTTGGGTCCAGACGCCCCCGGTACTCAGCGAGAGGGCGGGCAATAGATCCGCACGCGCCGCGCGACCCTGATCCCGGCGCTCCGCGATCATGTGCTGCGCCTGCTGCACCACCGCCTGATTGACCAGCGCCCGCTGGATGGCACTCCGTAAAGTCAGGTCATTCGCCGCGGCGATACTCGAGAGCAGGCAGGCGCCGATTCCGAGCGCGGTCGTTATCCGCCGTGTTGCGGCTTTGTGTATCATGCACCGACCTTTACATTAAAACGGACCATGAGCGCATCATCGCAAAAGCAGGGAACCGGAAGATGACAGCAACCTGACGGATTCGTCATCTTGGCTGCGATGCCGGAGTTTCCGCCGCGATAATCGGGAAAGATAACGTGACGGTGGTGCCCGTCCCCAATTCACTCTGCAGTGTGGCCTCACCGCCGTGCAATTGCATAATGGACCGCACGATGGCGAGCCCCAGCCCGGTGCCCTGACCCTGACGCAGACGTGCCGCATCCGCGCAATAAAAGCGGTCAAACACATGCGGCAGGTCCTCGGGCGCTATCCCGGAGCCGCTATCGCTGACGATGATCTGCAACAGCGATGGCTGAATGGCGGTTCGGATGCTGATCTGCCCGCCCGCAGGGGTATGGCGCAGCGCGTTGCCGAGCAGATTGCTCAGCGCGCGCCGCAACAGCCCTGGATTTGCCGCTACTGGCCCACTGGCCTTGTTGACCAGCGTGATGTCCGACTCGTCGGCCATCGCCTGATAAAAGGCGCAGACTGCCGCTACTTCTTCCCGGCTGTCCAGCAACGGTGTGTCGAGCTGGGCATCTGGTTGCTCCGCGCGGGCGAGAAAGAGGAGGGCGTCCACCATACGCGAAAGCCGTCCGTATTCTTCCATGGCCGACTCGATGCACGTCTGATAATCCGCCGGACTGCGGCCTCTGGAAAGTGCGATTTCCGCCTCGCCGCGCAGGATATGCAGGGGCGTGCGCAGTTCATGGGCGATATCTGCGGAGAAGCGCGAGATACGGTTGAAGGAGGTCTCCAGCCGACCCAGCAGGCGGTCAAAGTTGGTCGCCAGATTACGTAGCTCGCTCGGCCAGGGTTCGTCGGCAACGCGCCGATGCAATTGCCTGGCGCTCAGCCCATCGATAATCTGCGCCAACCGTGCGACCGGTCGCATAGCCCGGCGGGCAATCAGATAGCCCGCCGCCACCGCCGCCAGCAGGACGAGGGTCGTCGCCAGCAGCAGCGCCCGCCGATAAATGGCCAAAAATTGCGCATTCTGCGTGGTGCTGATGGCGACATAAATCGTTGTGGACGGATTACCTGCAAAGCGTTGCGCCATGACCAGATAATGATCGTGATCGTGTATTTTCCATTTCCACTCTTTTTTTTGCAGAGTGTTTGGCGATTTCGTGAATGGTCGTGAGCTATCCAGAAGCGGATTGAAGTCACGACCGCGGGCAATAATGCCGACAGGGGGGCGGCTGACCCAGATGAATACGCCGCGAATCGTACTCGCCTCCAATTGTGTTTCGTGTCGTAGCGCCGCTGCATTCCCGGCATGTCGACCCAATGCACTATGCACTGCATGGATCTTGCTGGATAAAATCTGGCTGTCGACCTGCTGCAATTGCTCCACGAGTACCCAATACAAGGTACCGCCAGCGGCGACAATCAATAAAACACTGAGCAACGCGTACCATAACGTCAGACGTACAGCTATCGAACCGGTAACGCGGCGGAAGGCTTCAGTTGCGTCTTTCAAGAACATAACCAACCCCTCGCAACGTATGAATCAGCCTGCCGGAATAGGGGTCGTCGACCTTTCTGCGCAGCCGCCGGATCGCGACATCCACCACATTGCTGTCGCCGTCAAAATTCATATCCCAGACCTGCTCGGCGATCCGTGTGCGGGTCAGCACTTCTCCGGGAAAGCGCATCAGATAGGCCAACAGCCGATATTCCTGAGGGGCAAGGCCGATGCTTTCTCCCGCCCGCCAGACCTTATGCCGCAACAGATCGACCTCCAGATCCGCGTAATGGAGCACGTCTTCGGCGCGCACGTGACAGCGGCGCAGAATATTGCGCACCCGCATCAGCAGTTCAGAAAAGGCAAAGGGCTTGACCAGATAATCATCGGCGCCGAGTTGCAAACCCTTCACGCGTTGCGAGATGGCATCCAGCGCCGTCAGCAGGATCACCGGCTGATCTGCCCGCCGCTTGCGGATTTCCTGCAACACCCACCAGCCGTCCCGCTGTGGCAGCATGACGTCCAGTACGATGACGTCGTAATCCCCTGTCGCCGACAGATGTTGTCCGTCTATACCATTGGTCGCGATATCTACGACATCCCCTTCCTCCGTAAAACCTTTTTTCAAAAAGGCGGCGGTTTTTAGCTCATCTTCGATGATCAATATTTTCATGGTATTTGTTCTTTATAATCCAGGGCAAAAGATTTTCCGACCTTTGACCTTCTTGTCGATTTCCTGAAGAATGTCCGCATTATTAATGACACAATGAGAGGTATGATGAAAACACCCCAGCCCTTGGAATCGCGTCGTAAACAGGCTTTCGGTGCTGTTCGCATCCTTTTTGGTCTGATCTGGCTGATCAATACCTGGTTACAACTTAATCCTGCTTACAGCACTCACTTTCTCGGCACCTTCGATGCTGACTGGGTGTCCGGGCAACCCGCCTGGATCGCCAGTTATGGTCACTGGATGGCGCAACAGGTCCAGCAATTGGGTGCGCAGCATGTGGCGTATGCGACCATAGCGCTCGACGCCATTCTAGCCATTTCCCTTATTACCGGTATCGGCCTGCCACTGCTGGCCTGGGTGGGCGTGATTTACAACCTCTGGCTATGGAGTACCATTGGCGGTTTTGGCGGCCCCTACACCCAGGGCGCGACCGACCCTGGCACCGCCATCATCTATGCGCTCTGCTTCCTTTTGGTAATCTGGACACGGAGCTGGGAGGGGCTGAGTCTCAGTAAAGTACCGCATCGTCCTATTTCTGCACCGGCCATACACACTGCGCGTGTCTTGTTCGGCCTGCTCTGGGCCTTCGATGCGTTCTTGAAATGGCAGCCCTATTTCATCAATCATGCGGTCACCTACCTGCAGCAGGCCCTGCCGGGCGAGCCGGCATGGATTGCCGCTTACATCAGCTTCTTCATCACGATCATCACCTGGGTCGGGCCGGTGCTCTTTGGTTATTTTGCCGCGATCATGGAAAGTATTATCGCTTTTTACCTGATCATCGGCCGTGGCCTGCGCTGGGTGATTCCTGTTGGTATTGCCTACAGCATCGGCGTCTGGACCACGGCGGAAGGCTGGGGCGCACCATTTCTGCCGGGCGCCACTGCGAATAAGGGCGATGTCCTGGGTACCACCAATATCTACGTCATCGCGTTCCTTTTTCTGGCGGTCTGGGTTTATCTCACCCCACATCGTAAAGAATAATTAGGGGGCGGTTTACGGTTTACTGGCGAAGGAGGAAAATACGCGCCAGAACCCGGTGACCCAGAATCTCGTGCAACAGTGCCATGCCGATATGGCCGTACCAGTACACCCAGGCGAGGTTGGCGATGAGGCTATGCAGATCGGCGACGTTGCCGACGAAGGGTGTTTCCGCACCGTTCTTTGGGTAAATAAAAAAAAGTACGGCGCCGGTGGCCGCCATAGCGGAGACGGCGAGAAATCCCAGCCCATGGACGAGTCCCGCCAGTCCCCCTTCGGGGCCTCCCTGGGGTAATTGAAACCGCAGGATCTGGCGTAATTCCACCAGGAGTTTCGCCCGCCCTTTGGCATCCCAGGGAAACAGATGGCGGAAGCCACTGTCGTCACGGGTGAGCAGTGCGCTCCATACCCAGTGGGCGATGATGACCCCAACCGCAGCCAGGCCCACCCACTCATGGAGTTCAAAGGATAGGGCCTGGGTAGATGTCAGCACCCGACCCGGCTTGGGATGTTCCATGATCAGGCTGATGAGGAGCTGAAAACTCACGGTGACCGCCATGCCCCAGTGAAGGAGGCGTGTGCCAGTATTCCAGTAGGTGACATGCGGGGTTGAACTCTGTTCCATAGGCTGATCCTCCTTGGGTGTCGGTAAATCGCAAGCACGATTTGGCTTCTGATGATAGCATTGCCCGCTGACTAGGTTATATAGACCAATACCTTGTGCTCCGATTACACGTCAGATAGCCGCCTTTTGTCGAAGGCGGGCATCGCATGTATCCAGAGGTGTATCATCCGCATTTTTAGATTTCCCCTAAAAATATCATAAAAAAGTCATCGCGTTGTCACGTTATCGTCACATCCATTGATTATGATGCTCTCTCTTTGAAAAGCCCAAAGACGCTTTAAAAAGATTCTTTAGGGCTGCCGATCATACCTAGGGAGTGTCTTGAATATGTGTAACACCACGAGTTTACGTCCTATAATTGTTGCGCTCATGGCATCCGGGGTGATGCTGTCGAGCGCTCTTGCCCTGGCCGATGGCGTTACTGCCAGCACGGTAAGTGCCGGCCATGCTGCCGTCGAGGTGGGTCAGGTCAATGCCGCTGCACAGGGAAGTTCTTATCTTGGGAGCAGTGAGGCACAGTCCCTTACCCAGAAGCACCGTTTTAATTCAGGGCAATCGGTGAAAGTGCTGGACAAGCATGAATTGGCGGCTGCTGGCCCGGTAGGCGGCAGCGCGCAGGCGTTGTCTTACGCGCCGGGCGTCAGCGTCTCCAGCTATGGATACACCGGCTCCACCAAGACCTCCATCAGCGTGAACGGGATCAAGCAGGGTTGGGGCGGTTTCTCCGGTGGCCAGATTGACAACGGCAGTCTTTCCGTCACCTTTGACGGCGTTCCCATGGTGAACCCCTCCACTGGCCTCTGGGAGAGTCCGCAGGTGCCGCAGAACGGCATTCTGCAGGGCATCGGCATCACCTATGGTCCCGGTAACCCGGTGGATCGCTGGTATAACAACATTGGCGGCCAGATTGATTTTGTTCCCTTGCAGCCCACAAATAAAGCCGGTGCTTCGATCAAAATGAGCTACGGCAGCTACGATACCAAGAATATCGTCTTCAATGTGCGCACCGGGAGCATAGACGGCTGGTCCACCATCCTGGCGGGCGGTTCCGGTTCCGGCAACAGCTACCGGCAAACCCCGGATGGTTTTGCCAACCCCAGTTATAACTACGCCTGGTTCCTGAAAACCCGCAATACCTTCAGCAACGGTGACTTTTCACTGGGTGCCTACCTGGCGAAAGGTTCCGGTTACCGGCCGGTATCCATCCCCCTCAGCCCTATTGCCGGCGTGACCATGGATGGTACGGCAAACTCGCCGCTGTATAGTCAGGCAACCTCAGGGTACTATGCCTCACTGCCGGAAAATGTCTGGTTCAAACGGGACGGCAATACCACCTGGCTGGTCTATAGCAAACTGAACCTTGCACTGGACAGCATGGTGGGTCTGCATAACACGCTCTGGTATCGCAACGGCCACCGTCTGCATTTCCACTACAACAACTACGGATTGTCCAATCCGAAGAACCTCTACGAATACAATAACCCTCATACCGATGTGTACGGCGACAAACTGTGGTTTTCGGTGGCCTTGCCCTACAACGACGTGAACGTGGGTGGATTCTTCCTGAACAGTCGGTATAACTCGCGGAACGCCTTTTACAATACCAACCCGCCGTACTACGGCTCGGCGTCTGTGCCCAACGCGCACTACCGCAGCGACTATTTTGACCAGACCGACCTTGCCGCGTTCATCCAGGATCGGATCAGTCCGATGAAAAACCTGCATATCACGCCGGGCGTGCGTTTCATCAATTATCAGACGCGTTACACGCCTGCCGCGCAGTCGGATTTCGCCGCGGCTTATGCCCTGTATCCGCAGAATAATCAGGGTACGCTACCGACCGCCAGCAACAGCTTCACCAAGGTGGAGCCCTCGGTGGATTTCAACTGGCAGCCGATGAAATGGCTGGCGGTGTTTGCCAGTTATGCGCAGGCTTACAAGGAGCCGCAGGTGGGCGGCGGCGGTGGTCTGTATCAAAATACCCCACCGCTTTATAGTCTGGAAAAAAGCGCCGATTACAATGCCGGCATAAAGATTCATTTCAGGGATGCCGCTTACCTGCATAATTTTTTCCTGCTGGCGAGTTTTTACCATCTGCACTATACCAACCAATATATTCCGTTCTACGATGCCAATGGTAATTATCTGGGTGACGCGAATGGTGATTCCATCTATCAGGGTGTCAATATGGCGCTGGAAGATGACCCGATTTACAATCTGCATGTCTTTGCCAATCTCAATTTCGAGAAGGCGACCTTCGCCCATTACGTGACCGGCGGTGTCAGTTATGACGGGCTGCCGGTATCCAACGTGCCGAGCAGCACCTTTAATATCGGCACGGCGTACAGCTACTATCTCTCGGGCGTGTTGCTGGAGCCGCGAGTCTGGTATCAGTACACGGGCGCGCAAAGCATGTTTAATAACAATACGACTGCGCCCAGCCTGCAGAAAATGCCGGGCTATGGTACGGTGAACCTGGGTTTTGACAGTACCATCCCCACGCGTGGGAGTATTCCGGGTTTGAAGGATGTCAAGCTGAGTGTCGACGTCCTCAATCTTGCGAATAATCATTACAATGAGTTTCAGTATATTACGGCTGGCGGCCTCCTGGGAGGGAACTCGGCTGGGCAGGTGCTGGCATTGCCCGGAGCTCCGCTGACGGTATACGGAAGTATTGCGGTAGACTTCTAGCTTTACCGTTGTTGGTAATTTTCGGCAGAAAGGTTCCAGCGTGTTGTGTCTGGGGCTTTCCTGCCGATATTTTTTGTAGGATGGCGAGCCTGCATTCAGAAATCTCCGCTTGGCCGGCGCTAAGCCTGCGCTAATTCCGAGGTGGTAGAGTGAACGACACGGTGGAAGCACAAGCATCCACCAGACTTCAATCTTGGAAAGGAGCGACATCATGGGAATATCAAATAAAGTGGCCATTGGCGTGCTGGGTGTCATTTTGAGCGCAGCATCCCTTAGCGCCTTCGCCTTCACCGGTCAGAATCTGGCGGGTAATGCCAAGGTAACTATCGAACAGGCTCGGACTATTGCCTTGAAGGCGTACCCCGGCAAAATCACGGACGAAGAACTGGAGCAGGAGAAAGGTGGGAGCGGTTTGCGCTATTCTTTCGATATCAAAAATGGCAAAGTCACCCATGAGCTAGGCGTCGATGCCAAAACCGGAGCCGTTCTGGAGAACTCCACCGAAGGCGCGCATCCGGATTGATCACCGACATTGCGAGAGTCCCGCTCCCTTTTGAGGGGACGGGGTTTTTGGGGTGAGCAAAGTCACCGGGAATATACTGGGACCATCTTATGCGCATGCTCCTTGTTGAAGATGACCGAATGATCGGCGAAGCCATCACGGTGGCTCTGCAGGATGCGGCTTATGCCGTGGACTGGGTGCGGGACGGCGAAACCGCATGGCGGGCCATCGGCAACCAGGAGCACCAGGCGGTGTTGCTGGATTTGGGTCTGCCCAAGCTGGACGGCCGCGATCTGCTGAGAAAGCTCCGGGCCACGGGCAACACCCTGCCCGTTATCATCATTACTGCCCGCGATGCGCTGGCGGACCGGGTCGATGGCCTGGACCTCGGCGCCGACGACTATCTGGTCAAGCCCTTTGAAATGGATGAACTGCTGGCCCGCTTGCGCGCCATCATCCGCCGTCAGGGCGGGCAGGCCACCCCGATACTCAGCAATGGATTGCTGCAACTCAACCTGAGCACCCGTGAAGTGCAGCATGGTGATGCACAGGTCCTGCTGACTGCCCGGGAATTCGCACTGCTGCAGGCCTTGTTGCTGCGCCCCGGCACCATTCTCAGCCGTGCCCAGCTCGAAGAGCGCTTATATGGCTGGAATGAGTCCGTGGAAAGCAATACCATTGATTTTCTGATCCACGGCATTCGCAAAAAACTCGGTGCGAAGGCCATCAAAAATGTCCGTGGGGCGGGTTGGATGGTTGCGCGCCAGCCATGACACGTTCTCTGCAAGGCCGTTTGTCCGTCGGGTTGAGCATGGCTATTGTGTGTATGGGCTTACTGGCCGGCCTGGCATCGTTCTGGCTCGCCTTTGATGAGGCACAGGAATACCAGGATGCATCCTTGCGGCAGATCGCGGTCCTGATCCCCCCGGAACATTGGCCGACCGTGGAAAAGCCCGTTGCGACCCCCCTGGATGTGGATCCCGATGCGCGCATTGTGGTGCAAGCCTTAACGACATCCCAGCCGTTGACCGCACCTTTGCTCAAGCTTCCGATTCACCTGAGCGGCGGCTTCCACACTGTGGACGTGGCCGGTCAGAACTGGCGCGTCTTTGTCCGTCGGGTAGCGCCGGGTAAAAAACTCGCCGTTGCCCAATCTACCGATGTGCGCAGCGACGCCGCTTTCGATAGCGCTCTGCGGACCCTGATGCCACTTTTGCTGCTGGTGCCTTTGCTGATCGTATTCGCCCGCTATCTGGTCCTGCGCAGTCTGGCACCCGTGCATGCCCTGGCCCAGGCGGCAGATGCGCAGAACGCAGAATATCCCGAGCCTTTACCGGCAAGCGAGGTGCCGGAGGAAATCGCCCCCTTCCTGCGGGCCATCAACCGCCTGCTGGAACGGGTCAAGCTGCTGATGACCCAGCAACGCCGTTTTGTCGCCGACGCCGCCCATGAACTGCGGACACCTCTGACAGCACTCTCACTCCAGGCGCAGAATCTGGAACGGGCGGAATCCCTCGCCGAATGCAAACAACGCTTGCTGCCGCTCAAAAGCGGCCTGGAGCGATCCCGTCATCTGCTCGATCAGTTGTTGAGTCTGGCCCGTCAGCAGGCGGCAGAGGCAGCGCATCAGCCGGTGGACCTTGCCGCTATCGCCCGCTTGGTGGTGGAAGATCTACATCCGCTGGCGGAGCAGAAAAACCTCGATTTTGGTTTGGAGCTGCAAGGTGCGCTGTGGGTAGAGGGGACGGAAGCGGCGTTGCGTAGCCTGCTACGCAACGCCGTCGACAATGCCCTGCGCTACAGCCCGGAAAACGGTGAGGTGACCATCCGAATCCATAGCGATGGCGAAGAGGGGATCGTGGAAGTCATCGACAGTGGTCCGGGCATTCCTCCAGAGGAGTCGCATAGGGTATTCGATGCATTTTACCGCTTGCCGGACAGCGCGGAAGGCGGTAGCGGTCTGGGTCTGACCATCGCTCGTCATATTGCCGATCAACTCGGCGGACTAATAACACTCAGCTCGCGGAGCGACCGGCAAGGACTGGTTTTTATGTATCGACAGCGCCTTGTCACGTCTCCTTGAATCATAAAACATGGTGCTACCATACCCCTCACGGAGCGCAGGGATCATGTATTCGATTTTTGAGAGATCAGGCTGGTGGCGCCTTGTCGCGCTTCACGGACGCGTCGTCCTTCCTCTGTGCTTTCTGACGGGCTGCGCCAGCTACCACGCACAGCCCTTACGCGATCAGCTGCCAACCATGGCGAAGGTGGAGCAGGAAATGGCTGCCGCCCTGCGCCACGATCATCCCTCCAGCGCCCAACCGGTAAACCTGCACGCGCCCCTGTCCGGCGAAGATCTCGGGGAAATGGCCGTGTTGCTCAATCCGGACCTGCGGGCGATGCGCGCACAAGTCGGCGTTGCCCAGGCGCAGGTCTTCGCGGCCGGCCTCTTGCCAGATCCGCAGCTTGCCCTGAGCGCCGACCTACCCAGTAATGTGGCAGCCGGCTACACTAACGCCTACAGCATGGGGCTGAGCTGGAGTCTCGCCAGCCTGTTCACCCGCGCTGCGAACCTGCATATTGCCCGGGCGCAAGCGCAATCGGTGCAGTATCAGGTGGCCTGGCAGGAATGGATGGTGGCCAACCAGACGCGGATACTGACCCGGCAACTGTATTATCTGCAGGAGCAAGAGGCGGTGTCGCAACAGGCCGCAGCGACTACGGATCGGCTCTACCGGACCTCGGTCCAGAATCTCCGGTTGGGAGACGCCACCATCACCACCACTTCGTTGCGGCAAATCGCCTGGCTGGACAGTCAGGACCGCATGCTGGCGCTGCGCCGGCAGGTGACTGCCGTGCGGCAGAATATAAATAAAATGATGGGGTTGCCGCCGAACATGCGGCTTTCCCTGCGGGCGCCGCAAACGCAACCGGATATTCCCGATGCTGCCCGTCTGGTTACCCTTGCGGATGCCCACCGGCTCGATTTGCTGGCGCTGCGCGCGGGCTATCAGGCCCAGGAAGCGCGGGTACGACGTGCCATCCTCGGCCAGTATCCGGGATTTACCATCGGCGTCTCCAGGGCGGCCGATACCTCGAATATCCAGACCATCGGCCCCAGTGTCAGTCTCGATATCCCGCTCTGGAACCGCAATCGCGGCGTTATCGCCGAGTCCGAAGCCACCCGTGCGCAGTTGCACGCCGCTTACACCGCCCGCCTCTTTCAGACCCGTGCCGATATCACCGCGCTGGTGGCCGATTTGCACCGGTTGCATCAGGAAATTACCCCGCTGGAGCGGCAGGTACC
>NZ_JAAZTY010000074.1 GCF_018854775.1 Acidithiobacillus ferriphilus
AGACGCACTTCCGCCGCCTTGGTCATCGCGTCCGCCGCCTCGATCGCCGGCACCAGGCCGCGCGTTTCAATCATACCCAGTGCCACTCCGCTTACGTTTGCCATGTCAACTACTCCTTTTGGGGTTAAAAAACGGTTAATTCCCTGTCTGTCCAGCGCTGGGATCCCAATGATCGATGATCCCGGCGATGGTCAGGTCAGTCAGTATTCGGTAATCCCCTGCAGCGTAACGTGCCGCCGATCCACCCACGGCGATCACCCATTTGCCGGGCGGTACTCCCACCGGGTCGGCGGCCACGCTGAGCCTGCCTTTCGCATCGGCGAGCACTCGGAGCGATGCATTCTGCAGCCCGGCTATTCGCCGGGTGGCCACGAGATCAGAGACGACGCGCAAAATGTCCATATGAGATATTCTAATCTTCCGGCCAATGATCGATGATCCCGACGATGGTCAGGTCGCTCGGAAAGTCTTTACTGCCCGCCGCTTCCCGGGCAGCGGACGAACCTACGCAAATCACCCAGTCGCCAGCGACACAGCCCACCGCATCCACGGCGATGCTTCTCGCACCGCCCTTTTCCTTGACCACCAGCAGTGGACGGTGTCCCATTTCCTTGATCCGGTTGGTCGAAACCAGAGTTTTTTCCACCTGACAAATCTTCATCGTGCGCTCCGCAATGCCGAGGCGCTGTTCGCTTCGACCGTTTCGATCGGGCTGCCCGAGGGCTTGTCCTGCACGGTCATGCCGCATACCAGCAAACCCTGCCGATGCAATTCCGCATAGCGCGCCTCAATCGCGGCTTTGACCCGCTGACAGCGTTCTACGGTGCGTTCGCGACTGCCGGGCACGCGCTGGTCATAGCGGAAATGAATCGCCACCGGCACGGGCAGTCCATGCTGGACGTTGAGTTTATTAAAAATATGCAGACCCACGTCCAGATCCGGCACCCCTTCTTCCACCGTGTGCAAGTAAACGAAATACGCCAGGTTGCGTACCTGGAATTCCTCGAACCCGTCCCCCACGCTGATGAAGCGCTCGTTATGGCCAATGTCCGGGTAGCGGCCACCCCAGTTACCGCATACATATTCCACCTGTGACAGGTTGTTGATCAGTAGGGTGGCGATGAGTCGGCGCATGCCTTCGTGTGGCTCGCCGTTGCCCTTGCCCCAGCCGTCCGTAGCACTGGCGGCTTGAATCGCCTGATACACTTTGAGTCGTGCGCTGTTGGCATCGTCGTTGACGGTTTCCTGATATAACGTCAGGTTGCCGACCCAGCGGTACAAGCTCATTTCCCCATCCGCATCAGGCACATGTATTTTGATGCTATCGGTATCCGTATCGACCCCGATCAGCAAGGTATCCACCGAGGCGCCGCAGCAAAAACTGTTCTCTATGGCCTGACGAAATTCACGCAACCGTTCCAGGCCTGCTTCCGCCGCATCCCTTTCGTTGCTGTGATGGGCGGCGCAACCTTCGTGGGCGGGGTCGGAACTGCTCCAGTGGTACACCACGATTTTTAAGTACCGTGTACCGGCATCCGCGGTCACCGGACGGCCTTCGCGATAGCGCATCAGTTCCGTCTCGATCCAGCGCTGGACGTTGGCCTCCACGTCGAACATGGCGCCGGCGTAAGCCTTGCGACTGCGTATCGCATCATCAGGCAGGCGCAGTATGTAGCGCACCAGCCCCTTCAGACGTCCGTCCGAGCACGGCGTGATATCCACCGCGTGGTAGCCACAGTCGAGTAAAAATGCACTCATCTCGTCCGAGTTCTGCGGCGGCAGCGCGACCTGCGTTTGCTCCGCCATGAGGCGAATGGTGTGCATGACGCAGGCGCCATACAGTGCGCGCATATCCAGCTTGGCTATCCAGGCATCCTCCAGAATGCCGACGGGCAACGTGAAGCCCAGATCCGCGTCGGCAAGGCGCTGTGCGCGCTCAGGAAAATCGGCCTCATGCTGCAGGGCGGCAAGCTGCTTCAGCGCCGGAATGATGGCCGCGAAGTGCCCCCTTATTGCTTGCTCGTGGGCCAGCAGGCGACGGTTCTCCGACTCATTGCTGAGCGGGTGCCGACAAGGTCGTCCCTGGTCCGTAGCGCAAGCCGGGTTGGGCGCAGGCATCGGACTCTGCGGATGTTCCCGTGATGCGAATGCCCGCGAGGGCGACCGCGCTTGCAGCGCGCTGGCCGGCGTACCCAGGCCGTAGGGTGGGCGCGTTGCTCCTGGCTGAGGGCTCACATGCCGCCCTGGACGGTTTCTCGTATTCATCGCAATCTCTGGTCCGTGCTTCGTGGATGGGCGTGCCGCCGCTGGTATCACATTAACCTCGTGCACCACCGGAATAGGTGATAAAAGAGCCTCTGGCATCATTGCCGCTGCTGCCAGTCACTCGGCTGATGGGCAATTCCGGCCGCTCGCGGTCTTTCATTTGAGAGGCCCCAGGCACCGCAGCGCGCTGTTCTCCGCGCAAGGTCGGGTTGCGGCGCGTGGATCTGCCCTCGGTGCCGGTAATGCTTTCATTCCGCCTCCAGGCCGCTCCCGTGATGGCAAAACCCCCTTCACGCCCGTCCCCGGTAAGGCGATTGCGCGGCGCTTCCCGCGTTGCGACCACCGGCGCGGCGCTATAGGCCTCATCCCGATAACGGAACT
>NZ_JAAZTY010000075.1 GCF_018854775.1 Acidithiobacillus ferriphilus
TTTGGACGTGCTCGGCAAGCATCTGTCCGTAATCCATTTTGTAAATATGATCACCCGCCAGGATGATCACATAGCGCGGTCGATGGGCGCGGAGAATGTCGATGTTCTGGAAAATGGCATCGGCGGTGCCCTTGTACCAGCCGGTGTTCATGCGCTGCTGAGCGGGAAGAATCTCGGTGAACTCGCTGAACTCGCCGCGGAGAAAGCCCCAGCCGAGCTGGATATGACGGATGAGGCTATGGGATTTGTACTGGGTGAGGACACCAATGCGACGAATACCGGAGTTAAGACAATTAGAGAGGCAGAAATCGATGATGCGGAATTTGCCGCCGAAGGGGACGGCGGGTTTGGCGCGCCAGTCGGTCAACGGACCGAGGCGGCTGCCGCGCCCGCCGGCGAGCACCAGAGCCAGGGTGTTCTTGGTGAGGTTACTGACGAAGCGGGGTGAATTGGCTACTCCGAGACTGCCTTCTTCCGACATTACCTCCTCCTTGGTTTTAGCATGGAACGGACCTTCCTGCAGTATAGGTGAGATTGTCGAGGCGCCGACTTTTAAGGTACTGAACTTCAGCGATGGCGGCAAGGACTCTGTGCAGGAAAAATTGCGCGTCGGGTGGAGCAGCGCTGCACTGCAGATGTGTTATGCTCAAAAAAGGCGTTAAGTCATGACGGCGACAAAGTGGGAACGGGTCACCCCGGATGGCGGGCAGAGGAGGATACAGTGACGGCAATGCCGAGGCATGACAGTACAATGATCGATCTGTCCGGCGCAAGCGCAGACTGTTTGGCGATCTGTGCGGCGCGCCATCCGGATCCCTTCGCCTGGCTGGGCCAGCACGTGGTTGGTCAACAGTCCGTGCGGAGGGCTTTTCTACCTGACGCGTTCCGCGTTGAGATCCAGACGCCGAAGGGATGGATAGCTATGGAACCGATCCATAGCGACGGCGTCTTCGTGCATCAGGGTGAGGCACTGCCCCTGCCTTACCGCTTGCGTTGGGAGGACCGGCACGGGCTTCACGAGCACTATGATCCCTATGTCTTCGGCCCGGTTCTGGGGGATCTGGAGATTTATCTCTTCGGCGAGGGGCGTCTCTACGAGGCCTATCACCATCTCGGCGCACACCGCCACCGGCACGAGGGGGTGGACGGGGTATCATTTGTCGTCTGGGCGCCTAACGCCGAGCGCGTCAGCGTCGTTGGCGATTTTAATGATTGGGACGGGCGCATCCATCCCATGCGCGCACGCGGCCTGAGTGGTCTCTGGGAGTTGTTTGTCCCCGAATTGGCGGTTGGCGAAATCTACAAATTCGAGATGCGCCACCGCGATTCCGGGGTGGTGTTTGTCAAGACCGACCCCTACGCTAACGCCTTTGAGCTTAGGCCGAGTACAGCGGCGCGAGTGGTGGAAGATAATCATGTCTGGACCGATCAGAGCTGGATGGCGGCGCGCGCCGGCCACGATTGGCAGCATGCGCCCATGAACATCTACGAGGTGCATCTCGGTTCCTGGCAGCGCGATGCGGCGGGCCATTTCCTCAGTTATGAGACGCTGGCGGAGCGCCTGGTAACCTACTGTAAAGAGATGGGCTATACCCACATTGAGCTGATGCCCGTGATGGAGCACCCTCTGGATGAATCCTGGGGCTATCAGGTGAGCGGCTATTTTGCGCCTACCAGTCGTTTTGGTACTCCCGATGGCTTCCGCGCCTTTGTGGATCACTTTCATCAGGCAGGCATCGGCGTTCTCCTGGACTGGGTGCCTGGGCATTTCCCCAAGGATGACTGGGGGTTGGCACGTTTTGATGGCACCGCGCTGTATGAACATGCCGATCCGCGCGAGGGTGAGCACAGCGACTGGGGCACTTACATCTTCAACTACGGGCGTAACGAAGTGCGTGGTTTCCTGCTGGCCAATGCCTGTTACTGGGCGGACAGTTTCCACATCGATGGATTGCGCGTGGATGCGGTGGCGTCCCTGCTCTACCGCGATTATTCGCGCCCGGAGGGAGAGTGGATTCCCAACCAGTACGGTGGCCGGGAGAATCTGGAGGCCATTGATTTTCTGCGCGAGATGAATGTGGCCCTCAATGAGCGCCATCCGGGCATCCTCACCATCGCCGAAGAATCCACGTCCTGGCCGATGGTCTCCCGTCCCACCTATGTCGGCGGTCTGGGGTTCTCCATGAAGTGGAATATGGGCTGGATGAATGACACCCTCGCCTATCTGGAGCAGGACCCGATCTACCGGCGCTTTCACCAGAACGACCTGACCTTCAGCCAGCTTTACGCCTATACGGAAAACTTCGTGTTACCCCTGTCCCACGACGAAGTGGTACACGGCAAGCGCTCGCTGCTGGACAAAATGCCCGGCGATGTCTGGCAGCGCTTCGCCAATTTGCGTTTGCTCTTTAGCTACCAGTTTGCGCATCCCGGCAAAAAACTGAATTTTATGGGCAACGAGTTCGGCCAGGGACGGGAGTGGGATTGTGGGCAGGCCCTGGACTGGGACTTGCTGAATTCGGATTGGCATCAGGGTATTCGGCGGTTGAACCGGGATCTGGCGTATCTGTACCGGGATATCCCGGCCTTACATGTGCAGGATTTTCAGGGCGAGGGCTTTTCGTGGGTGGATTGTCACGACGCCGACCAGTCCGTACTGAGTTTCCTGCGCTGGGATCGGGATGGTGGCTTCGTGCTGGCCGCGTTCAATTTTACGCCGGTGCCTCGGTACAATTATCGCCTTGGGGTGCCAACGGCGGGCCGGTATCACGAGATATTCAACAGCGATGCGGGCGCTTATCACGGCGGTAATATCGGTAACTTGCCGCAGCAGGCGCAGGCCCGGGCCTGGATGGGGCTGCCCCATTCGCTGGAACTGGTGCTGCCGCCTCTCGGGGCGATTTATTTACAGTTGACCGGGACGGGCTGACTCTGGGGGTGACGATGTTTATGGTCTATGTCGTCATTGCTTTTGTCGCCGGGCTGGCGGAGCTTTTTACGGGTACGTTCTACCTGGCGGCGGTGGCGCTGGCGGCCCTGTTCACGGCTATTACCGGGCTGCTTTTGCCGGGCACGGTGCTGCACTGGGTTTTTCTCGGGTTTTGTCTGGTCCTGTTGCCCACCGGACTGTGGCTACGTCATCGTTTGGCCGCCAAAACCAAAGATCTCGGCGACTTTGATCTGGGTCAGGGCGTGGATGTTATCAGCGGGCCGGACAGCAATCAGCAATACAGTGTGCGTTATCGCGGTGCCGAGTGGCTGGCGGTCGTCGACGAGGGCCCTTCCCCTTGCCCGGGCGACCGGGCCGTCATCATCGCCAAGACGGATAACTTGCTACATTTAGGCGTGCTACCCCGACAAAATTCTGGCAAGGAGCCATTATGTCCTCCCTCATCGTTATCCTGATTGTTGTTGTTGCGGCCTTCTTCATTCTGCGGACCACCATCCGGGTCGTGCCTCAACAGCGCGCCTGGGTCGTCGAGCGCCTTGGTAAATATCATGCAGTATTGCAGCCGGGGCTGAATTTTATCATCCCTTTTCTGGACCGCATTGCTTTCCGTTTTAACATGCGCGAGGTGCCCATGGAGGTGCCCGCGCAAGTCTGCATCTCCTTCGACAACACCACTATGACCGTAGATGGGGTACTCTATCTGCAGATTACCGATTCTGTAAAAGCGGCTTACGGTTCCAGTAATCCCTTCACGGCGGTGATCCAGTTGGCGCAGACCACCATGCGTTCGGAGATCGGTAAACTGCATCTGGATGCGGCGCTTTCGTCCCGACAGTTGCTGAATACGGCCGTTGCCTCATCGGTGGACGAGGCGGCGATCAACTGGGGCGTCAAGGTGCTGCGCTATGAAATCAAGGATATTACTCCACCCCAGGAGATCATCCGCGCGATGGAACTGCAGATCACCGCCGAGCGGGAAAAGCGGGCATTGATCGCCAAGTCCGAGGGACAACGGCAGCAGCAGATCAACACGTCCGAGGGGCAGCGTCAGCAGGACATCAATGTCGCGGATGGTCGCAAACAGGCGGAAGTGTTGCGCGCCCAGGGTGAAGCCGCAGCCATCCAGTTGGTTGCCGAAGCCACCGCCGCCGCCATCCGCGTCATCGGCGACGCGGCGCGGGCGCCGGGTGGTATTGAGGCCTTGCAGATGCAACTCGCCAAGGACTACATCGAAAAATGGGGCAACCTCGCCAAGGCGAGCACCAGTCTGGTGATCCCGGCGGATCTGGGCAATATCGGCGCACTGGTGGGTACGGCGCTGTCCATGGTCAAGCAACAGGGCGGGACAGCGAAAGCTTGAGGTGCCCGCGAAACCCGGATTCACGGGACCGAGGTCAAATGGTCCCAGGCACCGTCTCCGGCCAGGCCGCATTGTCCAGCCAGACATCGGCCGTTGTGCCTACCAGTGCGGCGGGAGTGGATTCGCCCCGTAGCCAGGCCGCGAGTGCCGCCCGCTTGCCGCTGCCCGTGGTGAGAAAAAACATCTCCCGCGTGTACTGTAATCGCCAGCCGCTCAGGCTCACCCTTTGGGGCGGCGCCTTGGCGGCGTCGTGGATGGCGAGGGTGGCGGGGCTGCTCTTTTCCAGACCCCAGTCGTGGCCGGGGAAAAGGCTGGCCGTATGGCCATCCTCACCCATTCCCAGCAGGACCAGATCGAAGGCATGCGGCGGAAGAAGCGCGGCGTAGTCGCGGGCGGCCACTTCGGCACCCCGTTCGGCCGGAATGTGATGAATCTGCCGCGCCGGAATGGGTACCTGGGACAGCCAGACGGTGTCCAGCATCAGGCTGTTACGCTCCGGGTCCTGGAGCGGCAGGCAGCGCTCATCCCCATGATAGAGGTGCCAGCACTGCCAGTCCCGGCCCAGTTGCGGAAGCATGGCATAAGCCGCGCGCGGGGTGTTGCCGCCGGCGACCACCAGATGGAAGGCGCCGCGCGCGGCGATAGCCTCTTGGGCCATACGCGCGATGGCTGCTGCCAATCTCTGGGCGAGGGCTGCGCTATCAGGATGAATATGCCAGGTGTTGCGGTTCCGGGCTGCTTCCATGTTGATGCACTCCTGTGTGTTCCGGGTGATGATCTGCAGGCGTGACATTTCCCCCGGATCTTTTGCCGGACAGGATAGCCGCACTTTGCAGCTTGGGTCTATGATGCTGACTATTGAATATTGCCCTGAAGGAGGCAGAGATGGGTGGTCTGGAGGACTGGATAGGCAATACCCCCCTATGTGAACTTCGGCGCTTGTCGCCGCATGCGGGTGTGCGGATTTTCGGGAAGCTGGAAGGTAACAATCCCGCGGGTTCCGTCAAAGATCGCCCCGCCGTGAATATGATTCGCCGGGCGTTGGCGCGTGGCACCATCACTACTGCTACGCGCCTGATCGAACCCACCAGCGGGAACACGGGTATCGCCCTGGCCATGGCGGCATCGGTGCGGGGATTGTCCATGACGCTGATCATGCCGGAGAACATGAGCATCGAAAGGCGGCAGGTGATGCGTGCCTACGGCGCTGAAGTGATTCTCACGCCAGCCGCCCGGAGTATTGAAGGTTCTATTGATCTCGCGCATCAGATGGTGGCGGCGGGAGAGGGCTTCATGCTCGATCAGTTTTCGAACCCCGATAATCCCGAGGCGCATTATCTCGGTACCGGGCCGGAGATCTGGCGTGACACCCGCGGGACCATAACCCATTTCGTCTCATCCATGGGGACGACGGGGACCATCATGGGCACCTCCCGCTATTTGCGGGAGGTGTCGCCCCATATTCAGATTGTCGGCGTACAACCGACGGAGGGGGCCAAAATTCCTGGTATCCGCCGTTGGCCGAAAGCCTATTTGCCACGCATTTATCATCCTGAATCTGTGGATCAGATTGTCGATGTGAGCCAGGAAGAAGCCGAGGAAATGGCCCGTCGTCTGGCACGGGAGGAAGGGGTGCTGGCGGGCATATCTTCCGGTGGCGCGGTGGCCGCGGCGATCAGCGTGGCACAAAAGCTGGACCATGGTGTGGTGGTTGCCATTGTCTGTGACCGGGGTGACCGTTACCTCTCTACGGGTGTTTTTCCGGCTTGAGAGAATGATGCACGGGCGCAGCAGAATTTTGCCGATAGCCGTCCGCTGGTCTATGACGCTGTGCCTGGGGCTCGCTATCAGTGGTGTGGCCGGGGCACAAATTCTGGAAATCAGCGCCGCACGGATAAGCGGAACGGGCTGGACGGCGCAGCGCTTGCACGCGACGCTGACCACATCGACGCAGGGCGATCAGTTCAGCCTGGCGGCGGGCGTCGCGCAAGCGGGCAAGCGCAAACTCTGGCGGCATGCCCGGCTGCAATGCGGGCTCCAGACGGCGCGGGGTTGGGCGTGTCGTCAAGTTCATCTGGCGGTGGAGGACAGCCCGTGGGGCGCACTGCATGGCGATGGGCATGTACAGTTGCGGCGGGTGGGCGGCAGTGGGCAAGCCATGCTGGCATTGCGCGCTGCGCAATTCGGCAGCGCCCGTCTGCAGGTGCAAAGTACCGCCGCCGGACAGTGGCATCTGACGGCTGCGGGCAGCCTGCCGGTTGCCGGTCTGGTGCGCGCCCTTACCCTGCTGCCTGCCACTTGGCAGACCTCGGGGCAGGCCCGGTGGCAAGTCCAGGCGCGGGGCGCAAACTGGGCAAAGGCGCGTCAGATAGCCTTTGAATTGCAGGGCAGCCAGCTCCAGTTCAGTAGCCCGGACGGTTTGCAGGCCGCCCAGGGTGTCGCATTGCAACTCCAGGGGGACGGTGCATATACCGGGCAATGGCACGGCACCGCCCGGATGCGCTGGACCCAGGGGGGTGTCCTCTGGAGTCCATGGTACTGGACAGCCCCCGCCGCAGCACTGCGGATACAAACCCGCTGGCGCCAGACGGCCAAGGCCTGGCAACTGGACCAGGGAAGCATCCGCTGGCCCGGCCTCGGACGGGGCGGTTTT